>CAJXZK010000277.1 GCA_913063055.1 uncultured bacterium | reverse complement strand
GATGTGTATAAGAGACAGGATTTGGCGCGAATGAGGTGGTCGCAGTGGATGCTGGTAGGAACGGCCACTTGGCCCAAACCCGCCTGCATATACTGCAACATCGCCATCTGTGCCGTGGCATCCTGCATAGCCACCCGGTCGGGCAGAAGGGCGACCTGAGTCTTACCCCGCACCGGCAGCGCAGACCATGATGTCGGACTGTTCTTGTCTAGCTGGCCCTTGTCGAAAAGGTGAGCGACAAGAATCTTCTCAGTCAATGTCAGCGGCCGCTGAAAGCGCTTGCGAGCCTCAGCAATAGCGGCTTCCATGGCCTGATAAAAGTTATTGAGGGTGTTACCTGTTTGTGATTTCATGCGATTCTCCCGCTTAAGCGATGAGAAAGATGGCGCCCCGGAACTAATCGCAGTCGAAGACTAGCGAAAAAATTCTTGAGGCGCCATCTCTAAGTGATTGGGAAAGGACTTAAGGCAAAACTACTGGTACTGCCAATAAGTCCGCAGTGTTATTACTGGTATTACTCAGCCGGCATCTCGCCAGTGTAGAGCGAGAGCGGGCGGAAGAGCTTGTTGTCAGCGATCTGCTCGGCAACGTGTTCGCCCCAGCCGATGATACGACTGGCACAGAAAGTGGAGCTGAACAGTTCGCGGGGAATGCCCACGTGCTCAAGAACGACTGCCGTCCAGAATTCGACGTTGACGCGCAGCGGGCGAACAGCCTTGCCCTCGGCAGCGGCACGCAGGTTCTGCTTCTCAGTCAGAACAGCGAGCGCAGCCTGCTCGGTCACCTTGGCCAACTCAATGCGCGGACCGTTCTGCCGCTCGGCCACCCGCTTGAGGGTGATGGCACGAGGGTCGTCAGTGCGATAGATGCGGTGACCAAAGCCCATCAAGCGAACGCCAGCAGCCAACTGAGCCCGCACCCAGGCATCGGCCTTGTCGTTGCTGCCAATGGCGTCAAGCATGTCGAGCACCGGGCCGGGAGCACCACCATGGAGCGGACCAGAAAGGGTGCCGATACCACTGGTGATGGCAGCACCAACATCGGCGCCGGTCGAAGCAGTGACGCGAGAAGCGAAAGTGGAAGCGTTGAGGCCGTGATCCATGGTGAGAATCAGATAGGTCTCCACCGCCCGAACGTTCTCGACCGAAGGCTTGCTGCCAGTAACGCCCCAGAGATAGCGCTCAGCGTAGCCGGCGTTGCCGTTCTTGAGACGAGGACGCCGACCAGTGTGCAAGACCTCGACGATGCTCGGCGCCAAAGCGCAGAGAGCGAGAATTTCTTCCACAGCTTCGCGCTTGGGACGATTGAGCCAGGGCTGATAACCACGCTTGTTGGCAATGGCCGAGAGCGCCGTGCGGAAGGCCGACAGCGGCTCAATGCCGCGCAGCTTCTTGATCAGATTGACCTCATCGGCAGGCAGGCGACCGAGGGTTTCAATCTTGTCCTTGAAGGCAGCCAGTTCGCTTGCATCAGGCAGGTGCCCTTCATGCAAGAGGAACCAGACTTCTTCAATGGTGTTGTTCTCAGCCAGTACAACAGCGTTGTGACCAGCCAGAACGAGCTTACCAGCAGCACCATCGACATGGCTCAGTCTCGTACGGCAAGCAACGACCCCTTCGAGGCCGGCGGAAAATGTTTGAGTGTTCATAGGTCTTTTCTTTTTGATTCAGCAACGCTCCAAAGAACTTCAGATCGTTCTCAAGGGGCGGTGCGGCGGTGTTCTAGCAAGTTGTTCTGCCCCAATTGCAGCAAAGTCGCGCAAAAAGGGCTTGGGGCTTGCTAGGTTGCAAGAATTTGGATGGAAGAAACTTAAATTGGAAGAATTAGTTTGCTAGAAGAGAGTTTAGGAGAAAGAATACGCTCTTCTCACTAGCAGCTACATTGGCCTCTATTCCAATCTTGGCTACCTCATTGCATTTTAGCTTTTACTAAACTTGGCAACTAAAACCGCGCCAACTGCTTGAAACAAGACACTTTCAGCAAGTTGATTAACGCTCGCGTGAGTTCGCATCAGCTCAATGCTCCAGCGGATAAGCGGTTGGTAAGGGGATAGCCTCACCCGAGAAAGGCAGTGGTTGCATCAAACTCGGATCAATGTCACTTGAGCGTTTTGTCTTACTCTCCGTCGGAGCCCAATTACCTATATCGCCATACACGACGTTGCTCTTACCGGCTAGAAAGTCACCAACAGAGTCGCGCCGGATCATTGAAGCAAGTGAGGGCGATTTATGCTCACCAGGGAGCATTGGAGTCACTCCAGGGAAACTAGTCATTGTTGGCAAACAAACAGGCTCCGAAACTGCGACTGCCGAAGGCGATGGACAACTACGCTCGGAAGCCAGCATGACGAAAAGCAAGCCAAAGAGCACACAACCGATAGAATTTTTCAGCCTTATCAATACGATTTTGCCTTCTGTGTGGAATCAGTCATAATCAAAGAACTTCGGAACAGCCAGCAGAAAGCAAAGCCAATGCTCAAAGCTAGTGCAAAAGAAAGCAGAAGTCAAGCAGCGCTCATCAACGACGAGAAACAAAAGAACCATGCTACCAACAGAGCCCGAACCGACCCACGATCAGATTCTGCAACTGAATCTAAAAAGAGATTTGCCAGAGGCATTCCAAATAGTATTTCAGAGCATGGCTGCCACACCAATTATTTCAGCACTGTTTGTACTGCTAACTCTCTTTGATGATTTACTGCCACCTCTAACCCTCGCCACACTCTGGGCACTAATCCTGCAACTAATCATCACGCGCAATATCATCAACAATACCTACAAAGCCGTATTCCCCGAGTCAATAGCAGCGAGCCAACACTTCCAAACAAAATGCCTGGCTAGAATGTTCGGAATACAATTTGTTTGGGGCTTAGGCACGCTGCTTTGCGGTTTGTTATTGATCGCACCAGGCATCTACTTTGCATTAGCCTTGTCCCTGTGCCTGCAGTTCGTTGTTCTAGAAAACGAAAGCGGTTTTGCCGCGATAAAGAGCAGCTGGCATCTGACAATGGGCAAGAAATGGCAAATCATCAAATACGTCGTACTCGGGCCGCTTGCTTTGACTGTTATAGCTCTTGCAGCAGCTTTAGGTACTGGGCTAGGCGTGGTAATACTTGCACCTAATTTAGATTCTGCCAACACCGACAAAATAACCGACATCATTGCGGCAGTAGCTACTCTCACAGTCGAGTTGATAGTTCTATCGGCTCAGCCACTGGCAGTAAAAATCTGGATCGACCTCATGCACAAATCCGGCCGCAGCACTGCAATTGAAAGAAAAATAGCCCAGCACCAAGTCAATTAATCGGCACCGCACCACGACATTTTCACATGACAGCACGCCGCCACTAGTGATACCATTGGACAGGCATCCCTGGGCGAAATTTTCACATCAACCAAGGTAAGTAGGCACCATATATGAACCAATTACCATCCGGTATTTCTTCTAGTCCAGTTCCACAACTAGATTTTATGAGTGACTGGTCAAAGTCATTCAACCTAGTAATTGAAGCGGTAACAGCCGCACCCATCCCAGTCGCTTGTGTGCTTGGCACAGTCATGGCTCAATTGGCATTGCCGAAAGTTCCAGGATGGGGTCTACTGCAGACAGTGATCACCTTTTTTGTATTGTCAAAACTAATTCAAATTTCTTACAAAAGCCTAGTTCCCGAGTCGCGCCAACGGCCAGAACTATTTCCAGTCAATCCAGAATTTAAAATGATTGGCGCAGCGATCGTGGTAAATATAGGCACCATGATCGGTATGTGTTTCTTCTTTATTCCAGGCATCTGGTTTGCCATGATCCACGCCCTGACCCAAGAAATTGTAGTACTGGAAGGCTGCGGTGTCTTTGAAGCCATGAGTAAAAGCAGACAACTAATGGCGGGAAACATCTGGCGCATTGCCACATACTGCTTCCTCTTGCCAATGGCGGTTGGCTTAGTCGGGCTAATCATCATGGGCATTGGCTGTGCCATATTCTACTTTGCTGGTGGCGTAGTAATGCGTGGGGAAGTCGGACACTCAATCCTGATAAACATGATAATTGCTGTATTCACAGTTTTCTTCATGGCTCTTGGTCTTACCTTTAAACCACTAGCAGTGAGAGCCTACGTGCACTTGATGCATGCAAGCGGAAACCGCACCGGTATTGAACAACAACTGGGCAACAACATCGGCATGAGCTGACCATGCATTTATGAGCAGCAACTAAGCACTTGACTGGGCACATTTGTTTTTGACCTCCCGTCTAAGAACAAATGTTCCTTAGTCAGAGGTCGAGAAGTGCTGTCATCAACTTTTAGGCAACCCAGCAAACACCTAGCACTACTCTCATGCTTTCTCACTAGCCTTACCCTGGCACCATACGGATACTGCATAGTTCCACCTAAAGGCTCTAACTCACAAAGCTTAAGGTCACCCCAGCGCCTCAGCAGTCGCCCCCAAGCAGAAGGAAGTGGCAGCCTTGAAGCCAGCGACCAGAGCGGCAAACAACTAGGCCTCTGCCCTCTCAAGCATACAGATGTACAAGCAGATATTTCTGGCTATGTCGCACGCGTAAAAGTCGAGCAAGAGTTCACAAACCCTTTCTCAGAACCAATTGAAGCAGTCTACACCTTCCCTTTATCGCACACAGCCGCGGTAGATGAAATGACTATGCAAATTGGCAATCGCACAATCGTTGGCAAGATTCTCAAACGAGATGACGCAATGAAAGCGTATAAGGAAGCCAAACGAGAAGGTAAATCGGCGGCCAAGCTCGATGAAGAAAGGCCCAATATATTCACTCAATCAGTAGCGAATATTCCGCCTCATAGCACAATCAAAATTCAAATTACCTACAGCGATCTACTCGCCTATCATTCTGGAAAATATTCATTTGTTTACCCTATGGTGGTAGGCCCAAGATACATGCCAGGTTCGCCCATAGGCGCGCAGGGCAGCGGCACAGAACCAGATACAAGCAGGGTGCCAGACGCATCACTGCTCTCGCCACCAGCTTCGCCGCAACATACTAGAGCGGGGCACGACATCGCTCTCAAAGTAAATCTCGACGCCGGAGTTACTTTCACTGACGCCAAAAGCGACTTGCACAAAATCACAACAGATCAAATCGCCCCTAACAAGGCGGTGATACAGCTGCAGCCAAGCGATCGCATTCCCAACCGCGACTTTGTTCTAAGCTGGGCAGTGGGCGGTGACCAGGTTAAATCTGGCTACCTAACACACAAAGACGGCTCCACTGGCTACTTCACAATGATGCTGGTGCCGCCAGCTAAACCAAGCCAACAACAAATCAATCCCAGAGAATTAGTCTTCATTGTTGACCGCTCTGGCTCCCAAAGCGGCCTCCCTCTGCAAAAAGCCAGAGAGACTATGCTCTATATCCTCGATCATCTAAATCCACGTGACACATTCCAAGTAATGAGCTTTAGCAACGGCATCGAACTACTTTTCGCAAAACCTCAACCAGTCAGCGCCGACACTATAGACGAAGCGAAAAAATATGTCGCTAACTTACAGGCCGATGGTGGCACCGAAATGATGCAAGCTGTCGAAATCGCCAATGAATTGCCCGCAGCAGATCACCGACTGCGCGTCTTTGCCATAATGACCGACGGCTATATCGGCGATGACAAGCAAGTAATTGACTTTGTCAAAACTACTCGCGCTAAATCTCGTTGGTTCGCTTTCGGTACAGGCAACTCGGTCAATCGCTACTTAATTGATGGCATCGCCAATCATGGCGGAGGAGAAGCTGAGTATGTTCTACTCAATAGCTCATCAGAAAAAGTAGCTAAAGACTTCCACGACAAACTTTCGAGCCCAGTACTCACTGACGTTGCTATCAAGTTCGACGGCCTTAATGTAGCAGAGATTAATCCCAAAATCTTGAATGATGTTTGGGCAGAGAAGCCGCTATACATCACAGGAAAATACACAAAGCCAGGTAAAGGAACGGTGATACTGAAAGGAATCCGCGGCGGAGAGCCCTATGAACAAAAAATGGAAGTAGACCTCCCGGCCACCAACTCCAGCAACCCATCCCTTCCTTCTGTTTGGGCCCGCTCTGAAGTAAGCGAGCTGATGCACAGCTCAGAAGATCAAGCCGGGCAGGTACCGCCAGCAATTCAAAAACAAGTTGAAACTTTGGGACTGCAATACCACCTCTTGACCAAATTCACTTCGTTCGTGGCTGTAGACAACAGCGAAAACCGAGTGACTCCAGCAGTGCGATCAACTCAGGTAACAGTAGAAACACCTGATGGAGTTTCAATGCGCGAAGCCCCAAACACTTTTAAGCCGGGCAATTTAACACCACTCAACCTACCAGCAGAAGTCGGTCGCGTTCAAGGCCCTAGAGACATGAACATGTTCCAGGTTGAACCAACAGTCGTAGATGAGCGGCACTACTCTTCTGGTAGAGCAGAAAGGCATCAGAAAACTTCTCCAACACTGCCAAATGGCGCACCGGTTCCAGACGAAGAACAAGCACTGCCAACAGCCAGCAAAGGAGCGGCACTAAGAGTCGGAAAAGCGCCATACGCAGGAACAGCAGTTGGGGCCTTAGCAGGAGGCAACTCTCGCAAGCAATTCGATTTGCTCTATGGCTCACCAGTTCCATTCAAAAGCCTGACTCTCAAAGGTACTTCACCACATTCAAGCACTGAATTTGCCGGCATAGCTGCTCCGACAGCTGCACAAATCAAAGCTCGCAGGCAGTCTGCAAAAGTAAAGCAAGAAAGGCAGGAAGACAAACAGTCGAAGCCAGACCGGACACATAGCACAACCGTTATTATGAAGGGACAACCTGTCACAGTTATAAGCCCCATAGACAAACTGAGCAGCAGCAAAACCGGCAGAGGAAGCGACGCACATCGAATCAAACGACTAGAAGAAGCTGCTGCCAACAAAAACAAAATCGACAAAGAATTACAGAAGACCATGGCGTCTTGGAGAAAAATCCAAGATGACTCAACCACACTAAAACTGAAGCTGACATTGAAGGAGGCCGACCCTTCAATAGTTGAACTTCTCAAAAAGCTGCACATAGTGGTCATTTCGACTAGCGTTAACGCCCGCGAAATCGTTGCCACTGTGCCCGTACGCCGAATAATGGAATTGACTAAATTGACAGCGGTCGAGCGCTTGTCTATAGAGCCATAGACCATTTCGGCTGCTAGTAAATGAACAAGGGCTGCTACTCCCCCGGCGGCCCTTGTTCATTGTTACCCTAAAAACTGGGTATGAACTTAGCTAGGAAACATGGCATCCAACCCTAATTGCAGTAGGTGATTTATGTCATTGCCCTTTTTCGGCAAAAAAAAGCAAATAGTTCAACAAATCAAAGAGCACCTGGGTTGCGACCCGGCCAGTTTGCCCATTCTCTGTCTCTTATACACATCTGACGCTGCCGACGAATAGAGAGGTGTAGATCTCG
>CAJXZK010000276.1 GCA_913063055.1 uncultured bacterium | reverse complement strand
GGCTCGGAGATGTGTATAAGAGACAGCCTCATTAACAGAGGCAATACGCAATGGTAGATTTGCTAAACCAAGACTGGCGCTGACATGCACTACATCCTGGGCCCCACGCAAAGGTGTATCAGCAATGGCCACGCGAATGCGCTCGGCCACTCGCATACCATAGGCAAGTTGTGTATCGGGTAGCAAAACCAAAAACTCATCTCCACCCACCCGAGCGACATGATCGGATGGTCGCAAAGTGCCTTTGATACGTTTAGCTACTTCTTTTAGAACAATATCGCCCGTGCTGTGACCAAAAGCATTATTGATTTTGTGGAAATCATCGCAATTGATGAGCATGGCAATCAAATGGCCACCGCTGCGACCGACACGATTGTCTTCAGCCTTCAGTAACTGCTCGAGGCCACGAACATTTGAGACTTCAGTAAGAAAATCGATATTGGCCAGACGATCTAACTGCTCGTGGGCAGCTTTTAGTTCCGCCTTAAGGCTATCTATCTCAGCACTAGCCGCCCCGCTAGCCCCTGAGCCTACATTGCCGCCAGAAGCTACAGCAGAATCTAAATCTGAATCTAAATCTGAGCCCGCGTCAACCGCACCTCTCAACAAGAAAACGCCATATACACCAGCAAAAGTGGCAAGCAGTAAAAATATCAGCGGCAGAGAATTACCGCGAGCTTTAACGTCTCCGCTGTAATAGCCACGAATGGCTTGGGTTTCATCTTGCTCAAGGGCAAGCAAAACTTTCGATAGCTGGGCCGCGTCTCTTAATTCACGGGTAGTAAGCAGCAATTGGCGGGCAGAGGTAGCACCTTTCTCTTGCCGAAGCTGAGCATCTAAACTCAATTCATCCAAAATTAGACCAAGTTGGTTAGCAATTTCACGAACTTGCTCACTATTGCCATAGTTGCCGTTATCTAAAGCCTTCAGGCTAAACAAATGCTGTTTTAAATTATCAGCCGACTCGGCAAAAGATTGAAACTGTAGTCTGTCGCCGGTAACCAAATAGCGCTGATTGGCAAGCAGAGTGTCTTTAAACGACTCGCGCATCTCCTGCAGTTCACTTACTGCCTTAAGTCGTGTTTCAAGCCAACGGTCACCGCGGCTCTGACCAAAACCAGTCAAGGCAGAGATACAGCCAGCCGCCATAAGGCAAAGGCTGGTCAATAAGAAAGCTATGCTCTTGTTCTGCTGTGCACGGTTCATCGCTGGTAAATGCTATCTCTGTTATGGTCAGGAGGCAATGCTCGAAAACATATTGCTTCGATCCTTCTTTCCTAGTACACAGAATAATGCTGACTTAAACTTATATATGTAAAGCCAGGCGAGTTATCAGACTGTGAAAACCAATAAAGGTCGAAGAGTCTAGAACTCTACAACCTCGGGCTCGGTCAGAATGATTTTGCACTGGGGATTGGCTTTCTCAAAGTCGGCCTTAAGGGTCTGCTCATAAGCGCTCGGCACTTGCTTGCCCATGCACAGAGTGCCTAAGTTCTTCAGTTTCTTCAACTGCCGCAAGCCGAGCAGTGTTACTTTGGTATTAGACAAGTCAAGCACAACCAATTGCTGCATTTTGACCAGCTTTTCCAAATCTTTGTCGCTAATATTAGTAGAGGCAAGAGACAGCTGGTTGACCGTATTTAGCTGAGCTAAAGCCGGAAACGCGCCGCCATCGATGCGCTGATTATTGCTGCAGTCAAGATTCTGCAACTTGCGGAACGGCTTTAGCGCAGAGAAAACATCATTGCCAAGATCTAGATTTGAAAGATCAAGATTGACCATACTCTTTTCAAGATTAGGCGATGCCGCCAAAGCTTTGATGCCACCAAGAGTGATGGCAGTTCCGCCAATACCTAGCGTTGTCAACTTCATTTTCTTAGCAATCAAATCTGCCGCTCGATCGTCCATATGGGTATTACCCAGATACAAATTTTTCAAAGTCGGAATATCGGTCAGGTAAGCAAGCCCACCGGCATCAACATTGGTACCGTTGAGCCAGAGTTGTTCTAGGGGCAAATGCACTAAATATTTAAGCCCGTCATTATCAATTCTTGTCTTGCGCAAACTAACAATTCGCAGCTTAGTTTGCTTGGCAAAGGCAGGCATTGCCTTATTAGTCATATTCTCAATGCCTTTAGAGCGGAACACAGCAAGATTCTTGCCACTCAAAAGATTGGACCGCGCCACACTATCGTCGTCTTCATCTGGAGCCAGGCCACTCAGGCCCGGAGTTGAAGCCACTGTCGTAGTAGGCGTTTTCGCTGAATCCACTCCAGCTGACTTCTCCTGCCTTTTACCAGTTTTCGTTGGCAAGAAAGAAGTAGCTCCCACGACCACAGCGGCTACAGTTAGAAAAGCACCGATGGCAGCAAAAGCTTTCTGCTGAATAGTAAACGCTGACAGACCATAATCACGCCTATCAGTTGAGCCCTCTTCGTCACCAAACTCTTCTTCAGAATCAGCCTGCGAATCATCTTCATAATCTTCATCAGACTCACTATCTTCTTCACTCGGCCGTAATAGATCGCGCTCAGTTACAGCGCCACCGCCAGTGGTATAAGAGCGAGTAACTTCTTGCAACTTGCCTTTCGCCGCAGCTGGAGCAGTTGGAGAGAATGAAGCAGAAGGCTTAGACTTTATCGCACTATCAACATCTGTCCTTTCAACGTCCGTCTTGTCAACATCTGTTCTATCAATGTCTGTCTTGTCGACATCGGTTCGACCGAGAGCAACTCTGTCGACATCTGTTCTGTCTAGATCTGTCTTGACGCCGACAGATCGGTGTGTCGAGGAGGTTGACCCCTGGCCTGGCGGCGGCACCATTTTCGCCAATGAGCTAGGAATACTGACATGACCAGAACTGTTACCACGCTCAAGGGCACTACCAGGAAGAGCGCTGGGTTGCAGTAGACCCAATTGACTGGAAAGACCAATCAAAATCTTGCGTACGGCATCAGCCGATTGATAGCGATCTCCCGGTGCCTTCTCTAGCAGCCGCATGATCACTCGCTCAAGCTCTTCTGGAAAATCCAGGCCAAGAGATGCTTCTTTGAGCGACGCTGGCTTTTCAGTCAGGTGCAAATCCATGGTTTGAAACTTGTGCTCACCAACAAAGGGCGGTGCTCCAGTCAGACAGGAATACATGACACAACCGAGCGAATATAGATCGGAGCGGTAATCAATTTTGTGACTTTGAATCTGCTCAGGGCTCATATACAGAGGCGTCCCCAAAGCCTCTCCAGTTTTAGTCAAACTTTGCATGGTGTTGTCGTCGTCATCGAGCAACTTAGCAATACCGAAATCGAGCAGCTTAACGTGCACAACCCCATCGTCACCCATGGTGAGCATGATGTTGCCGGGCTTTATGTCACGGTGCACAATACCTTTACTGTGAGCAACAGCCAGGCCATCTAAAAGCTCCAGAAAAATAGGCATGGCTTCTGCAATATTGAGTGTGATTCTCTCCTTAATTACCTCAGAGAGTGTCACGCCTTCAACATGCTCCATCACCATGTAGGGGCGATCTAATTCGTCAATGCCAAAGTCATTAATGGCAACAATAACGGGGTGGTGCAAAGCACTGGCAGCTTTACCTTCCTGGTGAAATCTCATGCGCGCCTTAGCCGAGGCAAGATTGCTTTTAAGCATCTTTATGGCCACCAGGCGATCTAAGAAAATCTGACGGGCCAAATAAATGACACCCATGCCGCCAGCGCCAATTACCGAAAGCAACTCATACTTTCCAACATATATGGTGTCTAAAAGCTCGTCACGCTTATCAGCGTCATTAGAAGCGGCAGCTTTCGACTGCAGGTTAGCAATGGCATCTGACTTTTGACTGGCATAGTCGTCGCCAAAAGACATATATGGTTGGCTAGGCTCAGAGGAGCCAGAGGCTTCACCAGCGTTATCATTCGCCCCGCCAGCAGGCGGAGATGGAACAAATGACTGATTGTCGCTCCCCTCGTCCACGGGCCTATTTTCCTCGTCAAGTCCATTCTGATTATAGGACAGTCGCGAGCTAGCTGCTGTCTCTATTGTCGGCAAGGTTTTATCAAGAGGTTCTCTCTCGGGCCCAATTGAACTGGAGGTAGATTGACTAGGGCTCGGCGTAGTATCTGAAAGATCGTTTTTCATGGGCCATTAACAGGAAGAATCACTAACTAGATTTAGCACCGCAACAGAGATATGCACCAAGAACGATACCACAGCCGATTATCGACAAGCTCAAGTTTATGACCAAGTTGTGAGTCATGGTCTCTGTCAAAGTCAATTCCAAAGTCTAAGCAAAGCAAAAGCTCGGAGACCCAAGGGGAACTCCGAGCTTTCAATTATCAGACCCTAGCTATATCTAGTTTTAGTAGATATAGAGCATCTCGCGGAACTTAGGCAGTGGCCAGAGAGCATCATCAACAATGGTCTCAAGCTTGTCTGCACCTTCACGCACCGAATCCATGGCAGGAATTATACGCTCCTGGTAGAACTTGGCTTTACGGAGAAGATCTCCTTCGCCATGATCGCCGTTGTCGTCTTTCTTGCCTTCGAGAATCAGAGCTTCGAGTTTGTCGATCTCAACTTGCAAGAATGAAACCTTATCGCAAACATGCTTAAGCAGATTCTCTTGTTCGCCAAGGTTCAAGCCACTAACAGCTGCTTTAGTAGTGGCAATTGTTTGGGCTAGCTTCAATTGATATTCAAGAGCGGCAGGAAGAATAATCGTGCGAGCAATATTGGCAGTAAGCAATGACTCGATATTGACAGTCTTGCAATAAGATTCAAGCTGTACGTTGTAGCGGCTGAAGAGTTCATCTTCTTGCAGCACTTCGTATTTCTTGAAGAGCTCTCTCACTTCCTTTTCATTGAGAACAGGAAGAGCGTCAACAGTGTTCTTCAAGTTAGGCAGACCACGACGAGCAGCCTCATCGTGCCAAGCTTTCGAGTAGTTATCGCCATTGAACAAGATGCGCTCATTCTCAACTAAAGTCTTGCGCACTACTTTTTCAGCGGCCTCGTTAACACTAAGACCACCCTTGATTTCAGCAGCAATGGCCGTAGCAACAAAGTCCATCGACTCAGCGACAATTGTGTTGAGAACGGTGTTAGGCCAAGCAATTGATTGGCTGGAGCCAACAGCGCGGAACTCAAACTTGTTGCCAGTGAAAGCAAAAGGCGATGTTCTGTTTCTGTCTGAATCATCACGTGGAAGATCTGGCAGAGTAGATACGCCGAATTGAAGAACCTTGCCGATTTCGCCAAGAATCTCTTTCTTACCAGCAATCAGGGTTTGAACAACAGCCGAGAGCTTATCGCCCAAGTAGATGCTCATGATTGCAGGTGGCGCTTCGTTAGCACCAAGTCTGTGGTCATTACCAGCAGAAGCAATACTAGCTCTCAGCAGGTGACCATACTTATTGATAGCGCGAATAACGGCAGTCAAGACAACAATGAACTGCAAGTTGTCTTGCGGTGTTGTACCTGGCTCTAGCAAGTTATTGCCTTGATCATCAGCCATAGACCAGTTGTTGTGCTTACCGCTACCATTGACACCACTAAATGGCTTCTCATGGAAGAGACAACGCAAACCATGCTTCTGGGCTGTCTTACGGAAGACTTCCATCAATAGCATGTTGTGGTCAACAGCAACGTTGCTGTATTCAAATACAGGGGCTACTTCAAACTGAGCAGGTGCCACTTCGTTGTGACGAGTCTTAACTGGCACGCCTAGCTTGTAGCACTCAGCTTCAGTGTCCATCATGAAAGCCAATACGCGTTCTTTAATAGAACCCCAGTAGTGATCTTCCATTTCTTGGCCACGTGGTGGCTTAGCGCCAAACAAAGCGCGACCGCTGTTAATCAAGTCAGGACGCGACATGTAATAGGCTTCATCGATCAAGAAATATTCTTGCTCAGCACCGACTGTGCAATTGACACGCTTAACTTCTTTGTTGCCGAGCAATTTGAGAAGGTGCACACTTTGCTTGTTTAGAGCTTCTAGTGAACGCAACAGTGGTGTCTTTTTGTCGAGAGCATGACCAGAATAAGAGCAAAATACTGTAGGAATACAGAGAGTTTTGCCGTTAGTGCTTTCCATCAAGAAAGCAGGGCTGGTAGGGTCCCAACCAGTGTAACCGCGGGCCTCAAAGGTTGATCTGATACCACCAGAAGGGAAGCTCGAAGCATCAGGTTCGCCTTGAATCAAAAGCTTACCGGAAAATTCAAGAATAGCTCCGCCATCTTCAGCACTCGACACCAAGAAAGAGTCATGCTTCTCAGCAGTCAATCCGGTCAATGGGTGGAACCAGTGGGTGAAGTGAGTAGCGCCTTTAGAAAGAGCCCAGTCTTTCATGGCATTAGCGACGATATCAGCCATCGATGGGTGAAGCGCTTCGCCGAAGTCTAAACAACGCACCAGAGCCTTGTAAACATGCTTAGGTAGAAGCTTACGCATAACAGAACGATTGAAAACATTCTGTCCGAATACTTCAGATACTGTGGTCTTGCTGAAGTCAACAGACATCTGCACTGGTTCACGACCTTGCACTGATCTCTTAGCGGCACCGCGCGCATCAGCGTGAGGTGATGAGGATGTACGGCCTGTCATTGAATACCCTCTCTCTTTTACTGTCATTTCCTTACCTCGTTGAAATTGATTCTATTTACTAGCCAGAATTCTAATTTCTGGCTATAAGCCAAGCGCCTTGAGAATTACTCTCTTCTTGCGCTGGCCATCGAACTCTGCATAAAAAATTTGCTCCCACGGACCCAAGTCTAATTTGCCATCAGTGATAGGCACCATCACCTGATGATTAATCAAAATGCGCTTGAGATGAGCGTCTCCGTTATCTTCGCCAGTATTATGGTGGTGGTAGTCGGGGTTAACCGGCGCCAGTTTTTCCAACCATTGGTCAATATCTTTGATCAGGCCATTCTCCCAATCATTGACATAGACCCCAGCGGTTATGTGCATGGCCGAAACTAGAATGAATCCTTCTTTCAGACCAGATTCTTCTAGAAATTGCTGAACATCATCTGTGATGCGGATGTATTCACGCTTTTGCTTCGTGTCAAACCACAAATATTTGGTATGGGCCTTGAGGCCTTCTTGTACCTTCATATGTATTTTCCTAAGAAATGGGCACAATTTGCCATATTCTAGCCCACTTGGCCACGGTTACGAGTACCCAAGCGCAGTTCCGTAACTTTTGAGAATCAAGAAACTATCAAGTCATAACCAGCGCATATATCTCTATTAAATGCAGCGCTAGATTAAATGGCCAAATCCGGCTACAGGCCTAGAGCAGACAAAATTAACTAGACCACTAAATACCTTCCAGCGCCTTTAGTGGATTGGACAGATCAAGCGCCTTAAGAGCTTTGAGCGTACCCTGGTAATCAAGGTGCTTGGTCTCATTCATCTGCCAACCTAGTGTGGGGCTATGGCTTCCACTTAAACTACGAGCAGTCTGACTGGCATGATCAACAATCACCGTGCGCATATTGGGCTGGAAGAATTCAAGCTTACCGGCACTTTTCATC
>CAJXZK010000275.1 GCA_913063055.1 uncultured bacterium | reverse complement strand
GCTCTTGCTTCTTCGAGTTCCGCTTGAGCAACATCGACATCAACAGGACGCACTTCAGCTACCTTTGCAAGAAGGGCATTGGCTTCTGCTATTTTTGCCCTTAGCGTGCTTTGTAGTCTATCTTTCTCTGTCAAGGCTTCGGACAAGAGAGCTGAGCTTGCTGCGGCTGCACTGCTTTTGCTTTCCGCCTGGGAGGTGCTTATTGCGCCAGCTTTAGCCAGGGAAGAATAGCGCTGCGCTTCGTTTTCGTTGAATTGAGCCTCGGCTCTGTGTTTTGAGATCAAGGCTTCTTGTGCTTTTACTTTATTCTGTAGCTCGGCCTTGAGATTGTCGACTGCTGCTTTCTGAGCGTTTATTTCACCCAGTTTTGCTCCGGCCTGAACCTTTTGCAATTTTGTCTGGGCAACGCAAACTGCCAACTGAGCCTGTTTTACTTCTGCGCCTAATCTTTGATCTGCGTCTAGTTTACACAACACTTGACCGGTCTTTACCCAGTCTCCCTGTTTGATGTATAGCTGGGTTACTCGTTCATCTTTGAGAAATGCGGGCACTGTAATCGTTGCTATTTCGCCAGCTGGCTCGAGGCGTCCGCTTGCGGTGACCGCAGTTTGGCCTGTGGCAAATTGGCCTACTGCAATGGCACTATTGGCGTTTTCTTGACTTGATTGAGCCGCTACTTTCGATAGAGAAGAAAACAGAGCTGCCGCTTCGGACAAATTAAAGCAGCAGCCCGTGCCGATTAGCAGCAGCCCTCCAGCGCCTAGGGTGAAGGCAATGGCGCGAACTTTTTTATTGCTTAAGGCTGAGAAAATCGACATGAATTTTTGCCTATTTCTTATTACGGGTTTGGCGAGTTTGACTTGGAGATTGGCTGCTTCTTATCAGGCTAGCCAACAAAAGACTGTGTTTCTTAAGGGCTATTTCTATGTTACCCAACGGCATTTCAATGGTTAAACCGCTTAGATAGACTGCTACGAAGCTTGCCAGTACAGAGTCATCAATTTGCAGGTACTGACTGAGAAAGTCTTGATAGCGCTTACAGCTGCGAGTTGCTGCTGCACTCAGTGGCAGATTTTCGAAGCCTTTTTGCCGTGCGAATTCAAGCCAAAGAATCGCTTGCTTAAGCAGGTAGTCTTGCTCGCTGGCCATCAATTTCATCAGTCTTTCGATGCGTTGTTCGAGTGTACCAGCTTGGCTTAGCCCCGCTGCGAGGAGCAAATCTTGGTCTGCTTGAAAGTCGACAAGCTCCTCGAAAATCGCTTCTTTTTTTGGAAAGTAGTGGTACAAGGTGCCGGTTGAGACACCTAGATGTTTGGCTAAGTCTCTCATAGTAACAGTCGAATAGCCTTTGTCGGCTAAGAATTCAAAGCTCCTTGAGAGCAGTTCATTGCGGTACTTCTGGTGGTCAACTATTTTGGGCATTGCTCAATCCGGTTAGTATATCGAACGTTCGTTATATATTGTGTTCCTCCTTCTTGCGACTGTCAAGGGTTGTATAGCGCTTTTTAACTATCAACCTGAAATTGACGTTTGCCCTCAATCAATGTTTGTTTGAAGAATTCAATCATACGTTTAATTTCTTGCTCTGAGCCGAGCTGGTGACCGGCTCCACGCACGGTAACGAGTTTGTTGGGCACGGCTGATTTCTGTAATTTTTCTGCTAGCTCTTCGCTTTGGGCAAAAGGAACAAGATCGTCAATGTCGCCGTGCACAATTAAGAAGGGTGGATCACTCTTGCTGACATAAGTAATAGGGCTGGCTTCTGTAGCCAGTTCTGCTTTGTCGGAGGGGAGGCCGCCCAGCAACTTTGCCACCGGTCCATCAGCGGTATCGTAATCAATTCGTGTTCTTGAACCGGCCTGGCCTTTGACTGAATTTAAATTAGTGAGACCGCACCAGTCGCAAACTGCTTGAACTTGACTGGCTTTTTCTAAATCAGATTGAGCTGCATCACCACTGTGGTCTCCGCTTAAGGTGCCAAGAAGCGCAGCTAAATGTCCTCCGGCTGATACTCCCCAAACACCAATGCGATCGGGGTTGTAGCCATAGTCGTGAGCCTTAGAGCGGAGAAAGGCAATAGCTTTTTGACAGTCTTCTAGTTGTGCTGGATATTGTGCTTGGCTGCTTAAGCGGTAGTTGAGGCTGGCTACAGCAAAACCATTTTGAGCAAGCAGTAAGCCAATATCTTTAGCTTCGCTCTTGTCGCCTTGCAGCCAGGCACCACCGTGAATGAAGACGACTAGTGGAATTAAGGGATAAGACTTAGTGGGAATGTATAAATCGAGAAGCTGATTTTCTTCGGCCGGTTGGGTTTGGTCCTTGATATAAGATATGTCGCGCAAGACCCGCACGCTGCCTGGTCCTTTGCTGTCATTGGTTTTTGTGACAATGGGAATGGCAATTATGCATAGCACTGAAAGGCTTATTAAAATTGTGCGGGTGCGCATGTTGAGGTTTCTTTTTTCTTAGTCGCGATAGTTTTCTAATTCAATCAAAAGCTCACGCATGGTTTGATGTCTATCTTGCGGGTGTTTCTTCAATGTTTTCATGATTGTGCGACTAAGTCTATGCGGCACTTTCACTCCTGGGCAAGCTTCGGCAAGGTCTTTGGGCAAATCGGTGACGTGCATGCTCATTGTCTCAGCCGAGTTAATGCCGAGAATTGGCAGCTTGCCTGAAATGGTGTGGTACATCAAGACGCCGAGACAGTAAATGTCTGAGCGTGAATCAAGTTTGTTGCCGAGTATTTGCTCTGGGCTCATGTAAGCTGGAGTGCCTAAGACTTCGCCATCCATAGTCAGTTTTTTCGAGTTCTTCGACGGTTCGTTGACATACTTGGCGATGCCGAAATCTACTAGTTTAACGAACTCTGGATTCCAGGCTGTGTGCATTAAAACCACGTTTTCAGGTTTGATATCGCGGTGCAGAATGCCCTTTGAGTGGGCGTGTTCTAGAGCCGAAGCCATTTGTAAGAAGATTGCTACAGCCCGTGCTATGGGGAGCTTGCCATGGCGCTGTAATATGTCTTTGAGGTTGGTGCCTTCAACGAAGTCCATGACCAAGAAAGGCGTCTGATTTTGCGAGATGCCAAAGTCGTATACCACCACAATGTTTGGGTGACTCATTGAGCTGGCGGCCTGGGCTTCTCTTTGAAACCGCAAGAAATTGGTCTCATCTTTCTGTACTTCGCCAAATAAGACCTTAACCGCTACGGTTTTTTCCATAACCAGGTGCCGGGCCATGTAAACCACCCCGAGGGCGCCGCGGCCAACTTCGCTGATTATTTCGTATCGGTCAGCCAGTATTGCACCGACTAGAGAGCTATTCGACAAATTGTCCTCCGCGAAAGGCTCCCACAGGGGTAAGATAGCTCAGTGGAAATACTCATGACATAGTAATCGACCAAAGACCTAAATATTAAACCCTCTAGAGGATAAGTTAAATATGAGCTTACCAAAACGGACCCAAGATGAGGATAACGAAAGCCATGATATTCCTATTCTCAACCTTGGAAAAACCACGGTATTCAGCACTCCTCTAGATACCAATATAGCTAGCGCTCTGGCCTATCTTCCCCTGGGGCCGTTGGCTCTTATTGCCGGCTTTGTCTTGCTCAACTCGCCTTCGGATAGCCCAGCCTTTAGCCGCTACCACGCTATGCAGAGTCTGGTTTTTGGCGGTGCCATGCTTGGCCTATTCATTTTGAACAATATTCTGGCATCCATTCTTCTTGTTGTTCCTTTTATTGGCCCCTTTTTGGCTATGCCCTGTGGCCTTCTCGGGGGCTTGCTGGCGCTGGTTTATATGATCGTGGGCGTAAAGCTCGCCTATGATACCTATAGCGGTAAAACCTATCGCCTGCCGTATCTTGCAAAGCATGTCGATGATCTTTTGGCAAAAACTAAATAGCTGAAATAGCTTTCCAGAGGTTAGAGAATAATCTTCAGGCTCTTTTTGAATTGCATATTTAGCTCTGGTTTGAGGTCAGGGTTTATTTTTTGCTCGTCTGTTGCTGGCTTCTGGCCCAGTACGAGATAGAGTCGGTACTCGCCGCTTTGTTCACCGGCTGCTGGCGAGAGATCCTGGCTGTCTTTGAATTGCGAAGAGTTGTGGATGTTGCTGTCCGGTTTTTCTGGTGGCTTGCACTGCGGTTGCTGCACTACTCTCCCAATGCTCTTGTCAGTCACCCTCATATCACCATCGGTGCTCCATTTACCCAGGGCGAAACCCCAGAGGGCTGGAGTCATTTGCTGCTTCTCTTGAGCTTTGAGGCGATATTGACCAAAGACGAGAGTGCCTTCTGTTTTATCTCCAGCGGTCAGGCTGATGGTGTTGAACGCGTTGTCAGCATTATCTAGGTTTATGGCCGACAGTGGCACTCTGACAAAGCGCCATTGCCGCAGCTTGCTTAGGGGAACCCCTGCTGCCTGAGCGGCTTCATAGACGATGGCTGACTCTGAGGGCTCTTTAACTTCTTTATCGACGGCTGGGATAAGCAGCTCTGGCTTTTCTTCAATTTGAATGCCGTTAACTTTGACTGTGCTGCTGGCGATCTCGTCATTGCCGTCAATTAGAACTGCTGCCCAGTTTCGCTTCTGGGGGAGCCGATTAGAGATGCTCTGGGCGATTGGCTGGGGGATTTTAAATCGTCTCTCAATCGTTTGACCCGGGGCCAATTGGCAATACCATTCAGGCGGCAAGGCGTATTGCTCTTTTAAGTGGAGGAATGTGAAACTGATCAAAAAGGCCACGGTGAGAATGATGTACGAGAAGTAGTCACCAGGTAAGAGTTTCCCTCCCACTCGCTTGGCTTCGGCCGCTCGACAGCAGGCCGTCAGCCAGACGGCAAAACTCAGTGATAGTGCCAGGTTTACTGCGACTGTGGCTGCTTCGATGCTACCCAGCGGCTTAACTAGAAGGGGAGCCAGCTCTATGCGATTGATCACGACAAATAGCATGGCCAGAACGCAACTAGCACCAAGGGCACGGGAATGCCAGGTGTGTTCTAAATGGTCTAGGCCGATTATGGTTAAGACCATAACCCAGGCCATGGCAGGAAAGGCATAGCGGCTTTGTGCTTCGAAGAAGACAAAGATCAAGCTCGATGCTACCATCAGTAGTGCCGAAACTTTGATTAAGTCATTGCCACTTAACTGCCTTATATTTGTGCGGAGAATTCGCTCAGTGACGATTAGATAGACGGCGCCTAAGCCTCCGCCCAATAAAAGCAGTTGGTGTATCAGTATCTGAGCTGGTTTGGCGAGGCCAAGGCTGCTGTAGTAGAAGTCGTTCCAGCCATTGCGAAAAAGTCGTTCGATTTTGCGGGCAAAGAGAGCACATAGTTCAAGTGGATTTTTCCTGAGAGCATTAGCAAGGGTGATGTTTGGTTTGTCGTGCTCTATTAGGTTTACGTATTCGGTCTTAGGAAATGGTGCCCAGCCATCGACGTTATGATCACTGCCAGCCGCCATATTGAAACCCGGCATTCTCTCTGGCAAGAGTGTTCTGTGCTGAATTGCTGCCTGGGTGAACATTAGCCATGGTGTGAGAGTGATAAAGGCGCCAGTGGCAAAGACACCAACTAGTGTTATTGCTCTGTGCCTTGGGCGCAGATTCAACAAAGTGAGGGCGAGAATGACCATGGCTACTGGTGCCATTACTGCTTTTGTGTGTGTGAGCAAGACCAGTGACATGCCTGCAGCAAAGGCTTTGAGCAAGTCTTTGACGGAGAGAGCTCTGGGCTCAACCGATTTGCCCCGTGGCAGTAAGGAGGAGAGCAGCAGAACAAAAACGAGTGACATTGTTGCTGCCAAAGGCTCACTCATGAAGCGTGAGGCCCCAATCACCTGGCCGGGATAAAGGCCCCATGCCAATCCGCCGGCACAGGAGAGGGTGCGGGAGAAGCCGAGGCGGCGGCTGATGCGGAAAATCAGCAGTGAGTTCAGTCCGGCCAGTAGGCATTGACCTACTAATGCTGAGGTATAGGCGCTTTCTGGGCCAGCTTTAAAAAAACTGCCGATTTTGACTAGTAAAGCGGCAAAACTAGGCATGATCATGCCGTCAAGCAGCAGAGAATAGCCCATTTCGCAGTCGTGAGGGCTAACATAGTGGCCGTGGTACACATCGGTTAACCAGGACGACAAGAGTTTGCCTGAGAGAATGTAGTGAGCAGAGTCCCAGATTATGCTGCGGGTAAAGTCGGGCAACTCGAACGTGTTATACAGGGCAGCCATTATCGGCAACAAAAAGACGATCAACTGAGTGATAACACTCTTAATTTTCAATTTGAATCCTTGAAGGTATGGTCTGGGGAAGCATGCTCTAGGAGAGTATGGTCGGGAGCCATAGCTGAGGCTGCGATATATCTTTGAGACTTGGCAATGCTAGCTAGTTCGCCTTGCCAGGTCAAGAACGGTCAAGAGAGCATTAAGTAATTTCGTAGCATGGCAAGTTCGGGTATATTGAGCTAAGTATTAGTGATTCGAGGCTGAGTATGGAAAGAGTTACCAAATTGTTCGAGAACAACAAGGTGAAGATACTGGCCGGAGATCTCACAGCCGGTGATTGGGAATTCAAGATGGGTGTGCTTTGGGGTGGTTTTGACCAGGTCAACCTTGCCACTGATTTGAAATCAATGCAAATTCAGACTGAAGAATCGGCCAAGAATCTAGCTCAGACCCTCGGTTGGGCAGTTGTTGGCAATATTGTTTTTGGGCCGTTGGGTCTGATTGCCGGTTTGGCCATGGGCGGTAATCGCAAACAAGTCTGCGCCATGTGTGAGTTAAAAGACGGCCGTAAGTTTCTGGCCATAATGGACTCGAAAATCTATCAGCAGATGATGGCTTTGACCATGACCAAGAGCACTTAGCAATTATTAAAATTAAGAAGGCCATTGGCGCGGCATTAGTCATAGGTGAATGTGATCTCACCCAGAATGCGATTATCCGTCCCTAAATTCTTTTAGAATAGTGGCTTAGCGTTTGACTTATGCTCATCATCTGGAGTTAATCCTGAATAAACCAGCCATAGAAGAAGGCGGCAAACTTCATCTCGCCCGCATCGCCGCAGTCGGAACCGCCGTTCCTCCCAAATTGCTCACCAATGCCGATCTCGAAAAGATGGTAGAGACAAGTGATCAATGGATAGTCGAGCGTACAGGTATAAAGCAGCGACATATAGTTGATAAGGGCGTAACTTGCTCTGACTTGGCTGCTGAAGCGGCGAAGAAGGCACTTGCCGCAGCTGGCGTTGATGCCAGTGAAGTGGACTTGATTATTGTTGGTACGGTTACACCTGACATGATGTTACCGGCCACTGCTTGCCTGGTGCAAGACAAGATTGGTGCTAAGAACGCCTGGGGCTTTGATCTCTCTATTGCCTGTTCTGGTTTCCTTTACGCCATGCAAGTCGGTGTGCAGTTCGTTGCTACTGGCGCCCATAAAAATGTTTTGGCCATTGGCATGGACGTGATGTCATCAATCATTGACTATACCGACACTGTCTCTTATACACATCTGACGCTGCCGACGAATAGAGAGGTGTAGATCTCGG
>CAJXZK010000274.1 GCA_913063055.1 uncultured bacterium | reverse complement strand
ACCTCGACGGGACGGTCGCGGCCGTCGCCGCCGCTGCTACTGGTATGCCGGAAGGTGCACTGGCTATAGCTGTGTCGGCAGCCTCTTCGCCACCGAGACCAGGCAAAAGTGGCTTTTTCAGAGATGTGCCAGCTTTCCAGATACTCGAGTCTTCCGCTGCTTGGATTTGATTTTGCTGCTGCATCGTAAAGTTTCGCAGGCTAACCAGGAAATTGGACATGCTATTAACTTGACTGTCTGTCGATAATTGCTGATGTCCGCTGGCATTGCCCAGTGGAGTTACGCTAGCTCCTGGTACTGCTGCCGGTGCCAGTCCGATTGCTTGGGCTGTCGGTATCAAAACTGGTGGAGCTTCAGGAGTGGAACCTGGAATTAGGGTAGATTGCTGATTGAGCGCATTCGCTGCATTTGGGTTTTGTGCGGCCGCTTGCATTTTTGCTGCTAGTTGGGCGCAATAACTTTGATAACGCGGTTCAGATGGGTAGAGATGAACTGCTTCACTAGCTTTTTGGTAGGCACTGAGAAGTGAGCCCTGGCTCTCTAGCGTTTTTGCAAGATCATAGGCTTTGCCAGCCTCCTGTTTGGCATAAGCGAGCTTGAAGCTCTGTCTAGCAGCCGGTAAGTTTGGATGCTGCGGATGGATTTTTACTACGGTTTTGTATTCATTTTGGGCCGCTGGTAGATCTCCGGCAACCTGATAGGCGCGGGCTAAGCCCAGGTGCGAATTGGCATCTGTTGGTCGACTGGCTACCTGATGATGCCAAAGCTCAAGCAAGGTGCTAGCGGCCTCTTTGTCGCTTGAATTGATCACCAGTGCTCTAGTCAAATCAGCATTGGCACCGGCATAGTCTTTGAGGTGATAGCGGGCAATACCGAGTTCGCGTAAAGCTGGCTCTGAGTCAGGGTTGAGTTCAAGAGCATCTTGGAAATATTTCTTTGCCTGGAGCTGATGGCCTCCTTTCATGGCCGCGCCGCCAGCACCTAGATAGGCTTCTACTGTTGGTTTGAGCTTAGCTGCTGCACTGTACTCGATGACCGCTTCGTCGTAGCGGGCTTGGCCCATTAGCTTGGTGCCCAGGTCAAAGCGATCTTCTGGGGCATGCGCTTTCACACCAATTTTTTGCAAGCTGGAATTGAGAGTTGTATGTGCTGCTTGGGTAATTTCAGGGGCATGTTCGCCGTGGGTGATTGCTAGCCGCGCTTGCTCAGTGGCTGCTTCGTGGTTACCGGCTTTGGCGTGGCTCTGGGCGCGCTGTAACGATATCTTGCTCAGCTCAGTTGATAGCGTTTTCTCGTTGGGATTGGTCTTGAGGTATCCACTCAATAAGCTCTGGGCTTCAGCTGGCTTGCCTTTTTTTACCAGTGCTTCAGCTTGGGCCTTAACCTGGGCAACTTTTTGTGGGCTCAATGCACTAGTCGTCGAATGGGGCACCGTAGCAGTTTTGCTGGGCAATTCTTTGGTTAAGCTATTGGGAAGCAAGGAAGATTTGATTGGTGGCGGCGGCGGAGTAAGGCCTGCTCTGCTGGTTCTGCCTATGGGTTTGTGAGCGCTTGGGGTGGAGCTGAGGCTCTCGGCTGTGGCCGACAATTCGCCTCCGAGCATTCCATCTTGATTGTTTTTTGTTTGCGGTAGCCCGCTGGCATAGGGATCTGAAGCGGGAGTCTGGGCGCTGCCGTTGGTATAGCGCTGGGATCCGCCAGCTCCTGCTGGAGGGAATTTAGGCACATAGGTGGGCAACATCAGTGAGTCGCGCCCAGGCAGAGATTGATAGTCGATTCTTCTAACAGTTTCTGTGGCGGGCACGACCAAGCGCTTTCTGTGCTTGAAATCTTTGACTTGCCGCCCGCTAGCGTCTTGCGCCCAGGCTGACTGGCTTGGGGTGTAGGCCAAAAAAGTAGATAAGGACAGGGCGAGCAGGCCCAGACCGGTCATCTGCGCTGTAGTCAGACAAGAGAACGGCAGCGCCGCACAACTAGATTGCTTTTCGCGCCGGATTTGCCCTTGAGCCGTTAGGTTTTTAGCTTGTTTCAATTTCGATTCGCCATTGGTGTGTACAGGTTACCCCGCCATGTAATTGTAGTGCCTGGTGCTTGACATGCATAGGTGGTAGATATACTACAGCGCCTGTCCGGCTGCGTAATCTCCCCACCCTCCGTGGCCGATACCGCTCAATTTTATAGAATAAGTTTTAATCAAGCCTTCTTAACCTTTTATCTTATAGATGCGGTTTTGCCTTACACTTGATAAGTTTATTGCTATGTCTAGATATATTTGCTGATTTCCGTTTGTTCGGCTTGAGCGTTCTGGACAATTTAGAGTCAACGTGTCAGAGAAAAATAAATGACTGTATCGTCCGAACAAGAGTTGATGCTCACCCAACGCGCTAATCACCTGGTGCGTCAAGCTCGTCTAGCAGCAGCAGTTTTCACTCAATATTCTCAAGAAAAAGTCGACAAAATCGTCAGAGCAATGACAGCTGCCGCTATTGAAAATGCTGGTAAGCTGGCGCTGATGGCCCATCAAGAGACCCGCATGGGTGTCACCGAAGACAAGATATTGAAGAATCTTGTTGCTTCAGAATTTCTCTATCACCAGATCAAAGATAAACGTTCAGTTGGCATCACCCGTGAATTTCCTGACCTGAATATGGTTGAAGTAGCCGAACCTATGGGTGTAATTTTTGCCCTGGCTCCGGTGACCAACCCAACTTCAACCGTTATCTTCAAGAGTATTTGTTGCGCCAAGACTCGCAACACCGTTATTTTTAGTGCTCACTTGATGGCCGCAGAATCTTCCAACTATGCTGCCAAAATTATGTACGAAGCCGCTCTAGCAGCAGGCGCGCCCAAAGGCTTTATCACCTGGGTCGACAAATCTTCTCGTTTGCGCCGCACTAGCGAACTATTGATGAGCCATCCTGAAGTTGATTTGATCTTCGCCACTGGCGGAACACAAATGGTCAAAGCGGCCTACAGCTCGGGCAAGCCAGCTCTCGGTGTTGGTCCTGGTAATACTCCTGTTTATGTGCACAAAAGCGCCAATGTGCTTTCGGCTGCCATGGACATTATTATCTCTAAGACTTTCGACAATGGTACAGAATGCCCTTCGGAACAGACTCTTGTAATTGACAGAGAAGTTTCAGAGCAGCTTCTCAACGAATTTAAGCGACTTGGCTGCCACCTGTGCACCCAAGAAGAAGTAGAAAAAGTTGCTGATTTGATCATTGATAGCCGCAGTGGTGGCATCAACTACAAGCTAGTGGGGCAGCCCGCTAACTTGATTGCTGATCAAGCAGGATTGAACATTACTCAACCAATTAAGATGTTACTTTGCCCTCTTAATGGCGAGCTGCGTCATCATAAGTTGGCTATTGAAAAACTGATGCCAGTGCTCGGTTATGTCATTGTCGATTCAGTCAATGAAGGTATCAACAAAGCACTAGACATCAACTACGCTGGTGGTACTGGTCACACCGCAGGTATCTTCTGCGAAGACGATGATGTGATCGAACGCTTCTCTGATGCTATCAATGCTGGTCGTATTATCGTCAACTCGCCTGCTTCAATTGGTGGCCTTGGTGGCGTCTATAACCACCTCAATACAACATTGAGCTTTGGTTGTGGTACTGGCGGTGGCAATATCACCACCGATAACGTTGGCATCAAAAACTTGATCAACTTCAAGCGAGTGCCGCGCAGAAGAAACTATGTCATTAGTTTCCAGACCACCAAGAACATCTATATCAACCCAGGTTCTATCGATCATTTGAAGAGCTTGAAGTGTCAGAGTGCTTTCATCATCACTTCGCGCAGCGCTTCTCGCCGGGGCCATTTAGCTCAAGTCACTGAGCGTCTGCCGCAAGATTGCCAGGTTGATATTTTCAGCGATATGGGGCCAGAGCCTGACTTTGCCATGATTCAGCGAGTTGTCGCTGCCATGCGCCATAGTCAGCCTGATACTGTTATCGCCCTGGGCGGTGGCTCGGTGCTCGATGCCGCTAAGATTGTTCGCCTCTTCTATGATTATCCAGAATTGAAAATCTCTGAAATTGCTGTGAATTTCCTTGATTTCCACCACCGTATGATTGAGTTTCCAAAAGATATGAAAACTCAACTGGTGGCCATTCCAACCACCTCTGGTACTGGCTCAGAAGTAACACCATTTGCTGTGCTTAAAGATGGCCATCGCAAGATTTCGTTGATTGACGAATGCTTGCTGCCTGATGTTGCTATCATCGATGCCCACCTCACTCGCAGTTTGCCGGCCGATATCACCGGCGATACTGCCTTTGATGCTCTCACTCACGCTCTAGAAGCTCTAGTTTCAACCTTCTCGTCTGATTACACTGACGGGCTAGCATTAGAAGCATTGCGTTTGATATTTGAGTCGTTGCCAGAGACATTGAAGAATCCCAACAATGTTCTCTATCGCCACAAGTTGCATAATGCTGCCACCCTGGCAGGTATGGCAATTGGTAATGCCTCGGTTGGCGTCAACCACGCCCTGGCCCATGCTCTCGGCGCTCGCTTCGATATTCCTCATGGACGCGCTAACGGGGCATTCTTGCTTTCAACCATTGAATACAATGCTCAGATTCCTTCTAAGTTTGTTTCAATTCCATGCTACCCACTCTGGGTCGCCGATCGCAAGTACGCTCGGGCAGCTCAGTTCATTGGTTTAACAGTGGAGCCAATCGAAGGCGAAACTGAAGAAGCTAAAGGATTGAGATTGGTACACAAGCTCAGACAAGCTGTATATGATTTGGCCAAACTGGCTAAGCAACCACTTTCAATTGCCGAACTGGGTATACCGCTCGAAACCTATATGGCGGCTATTCCTGAACTTACTGAAATCGCCTTTAGCGATATGAGTATCCGCACAAACCCCAGATATACCCTGGCTCCAGAAGTGGCTCAATTGTTTGCCAATGCTTACGCGCCGCGCGAGAGGCCATAAGTCTAGGCAATTAGAGTACTAGGCAAGTAGAGTACCGGGCAATTAGAGAAGGAAAATAGGACTAGAAAATCATGGCTGAGCCAACTAAAGAAACAAGAAAGCTAGAGAAGATTCGCATATTGGGCGAGTTAGAGCGTGGTCTTGATGATGTTGATAAAGTTTTGGCCACAGGCAAAACCGACATTGAGTTAGATTTCTCTGCTTGTACTTTCATTTCAGTTGATGGCTTAGAGTGGCTGGAAGAGTTCTTATTGAGAGCTGATTCGCTGAAGTCTTCAGTTAAGTTCGTCAATGTTCAATCACCGGTCTACAAAGTGTTCAAAGTCGCTCACATCGATAGCTTGATGCGCGCTTGTGGTTCTCCTAGTCAGGATGCCCAAGGATTGGTTTGCTAAGTTCAGGCACCCAGGCTTCGGTATCAGCCCGTAATTTGACCAAACAATTCGGTCAGAGATTGTCTGTCGATAATCTCAATTTGAACATTTACCCCGGAGAGCTTTACGCCCTCTTGGGTGACAATGGTGCCGGTAAAACCACCACTATCAGCATGCTCACAACTCTCCTTCCGCCCAGTTCAGGAGAGTTTTTCATTTGTGGCTTCAATGGCCTCACTCAGGCCGAGAAAATCAAAGGTTGCTTCGGTGTAGTGTCGCAAGATCTAGCTGTCTACAATGAGCTAACGCCCTACGAGAATCTCAAATTTCTTTCTGATCTTTATGGCTTGCCCAAGAAATTGGGTGAAGAGCGCATTGAGAAACTACTGCGCCGAGCCGGTTTGGTTGATCGCTTAAACGATCGCACTGAGAATCTTTCTGGTGGCATGATGCGCCGTTTGGCTATCGCCTGCGCCATGATTAATGAACCGAAAGTGCTATTCATGGACGAGCCAACGGTTGGTTTAGATCCCGCTGCCCGCCGCCTGATCTGGGCCACCTTGAAAGAGCTAAAGAGCGCTGGCGTTACTATTTTACTGACGACACACTATTTAGAAGAAGCTGAACTATTGGCCGATCGCATTGGCATCATTCGCTCTGGCCGTCTCACAATAGAAGGCACCGTGCCCGAATTAGCTCAACGCATTCGTGGCATGCGCGGTATTTCTATCCGGTTGGTGCAAGAGTGTAGTGTTGATTCGGCCCCTATTGCCGCTGCCATTGATTTGCTTAAGTCAAAATTCGACCTGGAAGTGCGCCTTGATAATTTGCGCAATACCATTTATTTGACTCAGCTAGCTGACGATGATGTTGAGCATTACCATAAAGAAGTCTTTGCCTGGCTCTATCAAGAGAACATTCCATTCTTGCGTTTCGCTACCGGTGAGCCTAACTTAGAAGAAGTGTTCTTGGCTGTCTCGAGAGATGAGGTAGCCAAATGATGCATGCGATTTTAGCGATCATGTACAAAGACATCTTGCAGTGGACCCGTCGTCCTCTTTATTTTGGCGCAAGCGTCATGCTCGCCATTCTTATTTTAGTTTGTGTTGGCAATACTATATCTGGTGCCAACGATATGCCTTTCGGTCTTTATGACCCAGCCGGCATTAGCGAACTATCAAAGCACCTGACTGACACAAAACGCTTTAGAGTGCGTATCTATGATGATTTGGAGAAAGCAAAAGGCGACCTCGCCCGGGAGAAGATCGTTGCCCTCGCCAATGTTTCGCAAGACCCCCTGGAAGATTCGGTGCAAATACTCTCAGGTGGAAATAACCCCTTAATTGATGATCAAATTGCCATGGGCTTGCTGGCCGTGCTCACCCAGCGCGCCAAAGAGCTAAACATTCCACTTCATTCTGCTGCCCTCTTTCAAGTCAACTTTGGCTTGCGTGACTATATAACATCTGGTCTGGTGGCCTATCTCTGCTATGTGCTCGCCTCGATGAATGTAGGCTTTAGCTGGATATATGAATGGATGGAGCGCACCTACCGCCAGATTGTCTTTGCCCCTGGTGGGCTAAATGCCGCGATTGTGGCCAAAACTTTAACTGTTACTCTTGAGGCCTCTCTTGTTCTATGGCTAGCCCTGGGCATAACTTCTCCCATCGTTGGCTTTACCCTGGGCGGCAACTTCTTCGGCCTTCTGGGGGCTACAGTTTTGTCGGTCTTTACCTTCGCCTGCATTGGCCTTTGTTTCGCATGTGTACTGAAAACCATTAGAATTTACACAATGACTGTGTCAATTTTGGGGGTGGCACTGATGTTTGTGTCAGGCATCATCACACCGGTCAAAGCGATGCCAGGCTGGGAACAGAAGCTGGCCATGGCGTTGCCGATGTATTACGCGGCAGACATCACCAAGGGCGTGATGTTGGGTATTCCCGCTGACTATACTCGTGATATCCTCATACTGATAAGTTGGTCGTTTGTCTCATTGTCGGTGGCCCGCTTTTTACTAATCCGCAGTAAAGCCTCAATTTAGGGCTTTTTCAGGCGGTAATCCGGAGACTCCTCTTGGCAAGATCTGTGTCTAAGTTCATTTATAGAACTTCAATGGCAACGGCTTTGCTTTGTCTCGCTGGACTGGGCGCTGCTCATGCTGCTCCGGCTGGCCCAGGTTGGGCTGCGGTTGGGCAATTGCTGCAAACCTTCGATGGCGCTGGATC
>CAJXZK010000273.1 GCA_913063055.1 uncultured bacterium | reverse complement strand
CACTTGAACATGGTTGAGAGTGATCTAGAAAAACTAGAATCGAACCCATGGGTGAGATTCTGGGCCTGGTTTTCTGGGATGCCTCTACCCAAGCGCTAAGCTCTCACAAGCTTGGTTAGATAACAAATCTATAAAGAGCACCCATACAGGCCGCTTATAGCAGCAACAAACAACGCCAGACTTGCCATGAATGCTAGTGGGGCTTGTTTAACGACTGCTTGCTAGCCTAGGTTGAAGGCATGTCCTTTTCACCTTCAAACAATAAAAACAGCAAAACTCACAACAACAACAACAACAACAACAGCAGCAGCAGACAAACAGCACAGTCAAATAGCAGTTCGGCCAAACAATCAGCAGCCGAAGCGCCTGCTTCTACTGCGCGCCAAAATAAAAACAACAATATGCCAGTAAAAGAGCTTAAACCAAGAAGGGGCAAAGCTAGGCTTGAAAAACCAAGGATTGCCATAAACCTCGACGTCAGCCGCGGCAAGACTACTGTCTATCAGTTCAACCGCGCTTACATCAACGCTATCTTACTTGCTGGTGGTATCCCCGTCGTGGTTCCACCAACAAAACAACGTGACATGGTCTCAATTCTGACGACCTGCGACGGGGTAATTCTGATCGGTGGGCGCGACTATAATCCCCTGCTCTACGGAGAGAACCCAGCGGCCACCATTACCCCACTCGATCAAGAGCGCGAAGAATTTGACCTGCGCTTCGTCAAATACCTGGTCAATCGCACCAAACTGCCCATCTTAGGAATTTGCGGTGGCTTGCAGCTCCTCAATATTCACTTCGGTGGCAGCCTGATTCAAGACATTGAGAGCGTGCACCCGGGCTTAGGTGAGAACCATCGCAGCGAGATTAAGCAGCCCCATGCAGACCATCCGGTAGCGCTTCGGGCTGGTGGCAAGCTGCGGAAAATCTATGGTCGCTGCCGCTTACCTTCGGTAGTCAGCTCGCACCACCAGGCCATCAAAACCCTGGGGAAAGGTTTGCAACTAGAGTGCTCTGCCGAGGATGGCATTGCCGAAGGATTGAGCCATAGCAAACATCCGTATCTTGTCGGTGTGCAATGGCATCCAGAACAAGACTATGAAGCTAATAAGCGCCTATTTCGTAGTTTGATCAAGGCCGCCAAAGAACGATAAGAGAAAAGCTGCTAAGTAGACCTGCCAATCAAAGGCATGGGCTAACCTTGGCAGTTTTTCTCTTTTGATTTTCTACTAATCTAAATAGTAACAATGGCCACCAAAAAATGCGTATGAGCTTTGAGGGCTTATACGCATTTCCGGCGGTTGGCTTTGAAGGTCATCCAGAGCAAGCTGTTTGGCAACAGTTTGACCCATGGATGACCCTCTAAGCAGCGAACCTGTTGGTGATGACCAGGCGAGTGGCATCTTCGTGGCGGTCGAAGCAAGCGATAACTGTGACCAGAGCTCATTTCTGACCTCATCGATAGTACCCGCGAGTCTTGATCAAGTCGGCGACGGCACTGGGCACCATGTGGTCGATGGTCTGTCCTTCACGCAGAGCGTTCTTGACCATGCCGCTGGAGACCGGCATTGGAGGAACGTCGACGATCTTGACGTTGTCGAGGCAGAGCATTTTCGCCCATTGCGCAGCCAGTTCAGCAGTCATCCAACCACGAGGAGTGACAACCAGGTCAATCATCGTGATCAGCTCTTCTACGCCTTTCCAGGTGCGGAAGTTGCTGGGGTTTTCGGGGTTGAGATATTCAGCGCTGGTGATGAAGCTGATGCGGGTATTGCGGCCGCCGTCAGGAAGGGTCCGACGCAATGCCTTGACGGCATCGATGGTGTACGAGACGCCATGATCCAATTCCAAACGACTGGCTTCGATGCCGGCATTGCCATGAACGGCAACCTCAACCATTTCGTGACGAAGCTCGGCATCGAGAACGTTGCGAAGTTTGTGAGGAGGGTTGCCGGCGGTAACAAGCAAGACCTTGTCGAGGCCAAGCATGCGACCAACTGTGCGGGCGATGTGCAAATGGCCCTCTGTCACAGGGTCAAATGTACCGCCGAGGATTCCGATGTGTTCCATAGCTTTTGTCCTGTTAGTTTTTTTCTTGGTTGATTAAGAGAAAAATTGCGGTTAGCGGCAAGAAACGTCTTCTCAACAGGGAGAAGGGAAAACGCTTCGAGACAAAACCCTTTGCCCTAGACGGGAAATCGTGAGGCTATGTCTTGCGAGTGCAAGGGAAAAGAGCCACAGAAAGATAGGGGGTGCTTATTTCTTAAGAGCTTTTGTTACTTGTTTATAGAAGAGAGATGATAAGACGAGCCTAATCTCTTGAATCTAAGTAAGACAAGCTATTTACCTTGGAGTTAATAGTCAGAGATAGGAGATCAGATAGCTAAATTAGCGCTAGCTCATAACTTTTAATGTTCTAGCTTAATGACATCATCCTGCCTGACGAATGGCAGAGCTGACGCCGCTTTTAATCTTTCGTCCAAAGCTCCGACAAATGGTCGTTTTCAGGTTTATTAAACGGTCCATTATGACTACACCACCTAGTAGAAAAAGAAAAACAAAAAACCGACAGCAAGATAGCAAGCCAATAGAAAAATCCCCGAGAAGCGTTAAGCAGCAAAATATGCCGCTCTCAGCCACTCGGAGATTTCCCATTGAAGCAATTCAAGCAGCCGCCTCAAGGCCCATGGCACTGCGTACAGCCCCGACAAAGGCGTCAAAGCGCTCTGTGGTAGGCAATTGAGTGACGCGACGACCGAAGGGCGGACCTTCCATGGCGAACATTGCAGCAATGACATTGCCAGAAAGTTCGATTTGCACGCCGTGTTCACTGGCAAGATTGACGATGTTGGCAGGATGAACACCGCGGTAGCGTGGCGAATCTCCGTTAACAACAAAGCCAGAGAGGCTGAGTTGATCGCAGATGCGCTGTTTCAGCTCAAGGTTCAAACCGCCAATCCAAATCTCACCAGAGCCCTGCTCACCCATAGAGTGAATGGACAGTGCCAGGCGAGTGTGCAGCAGCAAGTCATTCAAGCGGCGATCGCGAAATCGCGTAGAAGTGACATGAAGCTCTTGTGCCCGACGTCGACGCAAACCCTGAAAATCATAGAGATTCAGTTGCGAACCAGCAACAGCACGGGCGATGTATGAGCTGCCAGGTTCAATGAAACCGCCGTGTGGTGCAATAACAGTGATGTCACTGCCTCGGTCGACGACTTTAGTGCGATAGTGCTTGTCTTTGACAAGATCGCGCTTGAGGGCGGAGAGACTAGGATAGAAGTCTTTTGGATAAGCCATATTCACCTCCGTATGTTAATGCCAGCCTTACCAAAATTGGTGAAAGCCAGACAGAGAAAGGTTATAGAAGGGTTAGGTTAAAGAAGCTGGTGCGAAATAGGAAACCTGTAGTAAGTGGAAATTTTGAAGAAGATTGACACAGTCAAACTACTCAATCGCTCTACTACAGCTCAAGAGCCAGTGAACCTTGATAAACCAATGAAAGCCCTATTAACAAGCTTTCTCTAAGTAATTAAGCAGCAATTTAGTAGCGCAGTTCACGCCACAATTGACAACCTGAGCGATTTGGTTACTTTCTCACCAAATTTAAGTTACTTAGTTGCCGCTTTCTGCTTAAGCAAAATACGCATAGCGTCTACTTTAGACACTGAATCAAGAGAGCTGTCTTTAAGAATACGGCCCATTACTTCGATACGATCGGCAGGCATAGCCTCCACGCTGTGCTGATCATCGATGACACCCATGGCCTTAGCCCAATTTCGCGTATCAGTGTTGTTTAGAGCATTGCCCATGTGGCCGTCGTACTTTTTCACCAGATGATCAACAAAGCCATCCGCCAAAGGAGACCCAGAAGCAGCACCAGAACTTGAGGCCCCAGCCTGAGTAGCATTGGTCATAGCACCAGGCGCCGAAGGCACATAGGGCTGAGCCAGAGATGGCACCGCTGGCGATACTGCATTATCGTTTTTGCTAGCTTTAGCTGACTTAGACTTATTGCGCCCGTGCTTAGGCGCTTTTGGTGGCATTGAATTAGGATCAGAGGGCATCACCGGCTGGCCATTAGCATCGGTTTGCAAAGGTTGCGCTGCCCCAGCAGGCACGACTTGATTGGGCAAGTAGGGGTTAGAAATACCCTGATTCGGTGCTAACTGCCCGGGGGCAGCTTGACTTGCTTGAGGCACAGCAGCAGGTTGAGGTGGCATTGCCGCTTGAGTAGGTTGACCATAGAGTGTTTGATACTGAGTCTGCGGACCAGGTAAATAAAAATTAGGGGCCGCGGCGCCCTGAGGCGAACCGGCTTGAGCAGCCTGACTACGGGGATCATCAGGATCTAAGGTGCGACCGGTATTGGGGTCAACCATGCCATCACCAGGGTCTTGGGTCGGATATCCGGCTGGCATTCCACCATTGCGATAGCCAGTGTTTGTATAAGCAGAGGGATTGTATGGATAAATGTAAGGGAACTGCGAAGCGCGACCGGCAGCTCGTTTCAAGTAAGAATTGTAGGAGAAAAACGGGTTGGCACTATATGGCCCCCCCAAATAAGGCAAGCCAATTCCTCGGGTTAAGGGATAAAGCAGCGACTGGCCAATGCCAAGATACCAATAAGGAAATTGCGCTTGGGCAGGAGCAGCAACGATAGTGGCCGACAAAACACTCAAGGAGAAACCGACTAAAAGTTGCTTAGAAGCAGCCTTTGAACTTCTTTTGCTGTTAACATCGGCCTTCATACGAGCAATCCTACTGCAATTGTTTAGAATGATACTACGAGTTCGAGCATGATACTCCAGACTATACTTCTCGATTTATAACAGAAAAGCCGCAGCGTCACCAGGTTATGACTTTGCTTCTCGGAAGATTTCAGCTCACCTCAAGGATCTGAAATTGCTCCACTTCATCTAGCAACTTATGCAATTCCACAGCGACAAGCACGTTGTTTTCAACTACAACCACGACTTGCTGTACATCAGGAAAACAGTCACTCCAAGTGGAGCAGCGCAAATTATCGCAGTTAAAATAACCAATCGAGCGAATGTTACCAGCCGGCGGTTTAACCTCGGGTCGGCAAACGGGACCATCCCATAAAAGAGTATCGCCAATTTTATAGGAGTGGTTAGTTAAGGCACCGACACGAAACCCCACACCAGAACTGATGCTTTCTTGACAGAAAGGGCAGTTCAATGTGGGGTATATCGTGTTGAAACTAGGAGTGCTCAGAAAATGACCCTAAAATTTGACTCTAGAATATTGGCATAATTCTAGATGATTCTAGCGTCGATTATCTGGAAGTGCACGAAACCAGTTTGCTAGCAGCCTGAAGCTTTTTTACTTCCTCAATCTTTTGCTGAGCTAGTGTGTCAGCAGCTTGATGAGGAGGAATGCCTTGGCTAGCCGAGATTTCAAGGATGTTTTCAATGGTGTTGTAGACCTGGGAAACCTTGGCCACTACTTTCTCATGGTTGTAGCCATCGAGTTCAGCAGCAACGTTGATTAAGCCGCCCGAGTTGATGGCATAGTCAGGAGCGTATACGATTTTGCGGCTAAAGAGATCGAAACCATCAGAATCAACTTCTAATTGATTGTTAGCGGAACCAGCCACTACTTTGCACTTCAGCTGTGGAATTGTCCGGGCGTTCAAAGCAGCACCTAAGGCGCAAGGAGCGAAGATATCGCAATCGACGCCATAAATTTGATCAGGAGCAACCACTTCAGCACCAAACTCTTGGACTACTTTTTCAACTTGACCAGGATAGATATCGGTGATGATCAGCTTAGCGCCGGCTGCTGACAGGTAGCTAGCTAAGTGATAGCCAACATTACCGACCCCTTGTATGGCAACTTTAACGCCTTCGAGACTTTCGCCCAAACCAGCAAACTTGTAAGCAGCTTTCATCCCTTGGAAGACACCAAAAGCAGTCATGCCAGATGGGTCGCCACTTCCGCCTTCATTAGAGCCGCCAACAGCATACTTGGTGATACCACGCATAGTATCGATATCAGCAACGGTCATACCGACGTCTTCTGCTGTAATGTACTTACCTTGAAGTGATTCAACAGCACGAGCAAAAGCTTTAAGCATTTCAGGAGTTTTCTCGGTGTGCGAATCAGCCATGATTACAGCCTTACCGCCACCCAATTTCAAACCAGCCACAGCGGCCTTGAAAGTCATGCCACGGGATAATCTGAGCACGTCGCGAACAGCAGCTTGTTCGTCTGTATATTTCCACATTCTGCAACCGCCAAGAGCTGGCCCTAAAACGGTGCTATGTACGCCAATAATGGCTTTCAGACCACTTTCTTTATCATGAAAGAAGGTGACTTGTTCGTGACCATAAGTCTCTAAATCGTGGAACACTCCTAGCATACCTTCTCCTTGTTAAACTCTCATTTAAAGTGTGTATCGAGCTATCTATCGGACCGCTGAAAGACATGCGCTGAAACAACCAAATTGAAGAGGGAAATCAATCGATTCATCTTCAGCAACAAATCTGTGTCAGTTTTACAACTTTTCTTTACGCCTCTCGACAATCGTTAGGTTATCGCAATTATCTTCAAGAGAAAGACAGAGCTAGGAATACATCAGTTTTGAACAGGAAAATGGACAAACTCAAAGCTTGGACCATTCTCACAAAACTACCATCTCCTATATTCCGTAGTCAGACCGCAATCACTTGCTATTGCTTCGAAATCAGCATCTGCGCCGGAAACATTAGAGGCTGCGCCAGCTAAAACAATCATTGCTTTTTTCTCATGCAATTTTCACCAACAGATAGACAGTCGCGAGTTGGTAGAGCGACTAATCCCTAAGCACATAAGTAGTTCTCCCACTTATATAGAAAGACTCAATTAAAAATGGCTTGTAGGTAGCCAGCGCACAGAGTGAGGCTTAACTACATCTTTCATCTCCATCCCCCCTGGAACAACTTTCTCGAGCCTCTGAATCACTCCTATCTTCGACCCCTTTCTCAACGTCTCACGACGCTGGGTCGAATACAGAGTGCTTCAAGCTCGATTTAGTGATACCGGTTGGGAGGATTTGACAGATGCGTTTCTTGCACCAGGACACGCGCTTCCCTTCAGAAGACGTTGTTCTCCCTCAATCAGCCTCCGGGCACCGTTAGGAGATCTTGCCATGAACACCACCACCACCGCCCCCGTCGCCGTCGCCGTCGCCTCGCCGATCAACGTCACCATCAACCAGATCGTCACCGGCAAGGTGTCGCGCCGCAAGGACCGCAACGCCAAGGGCCTGCTCATCGAGATCGAAGGCAACCCCATGGCCTACCTGCCCGTCATCGCCCTGGCCGGCCGCAACCGTTCCGAGCGTGACGCCCGTTTCGCCAGCCTGGTCAACGCCGCCGGCAGCGAAATCGAAGTGGCCATCGTCAGCGCCGACATGGAGGAGATCAAGGGTGTCGCGGTGCCGCGCATCAAGCTGAGCGAGACCAAGGTCTTCGCCCTGCGCGATGAAGCCGCCCGCATCGAGCGCGAGAACGCCCTGGTCGAAGCCGTCAGCGCCATCAAGGTCGGCGAAGTCGTCAGCCTCACCGTCAGCGGCCCCGCCACCACCAAGAGCTG
>CAJXZK010000272.1 GCA_913063055.1 uncultured bacterium | reverse complement strand
CGCAACCGCAAGCTGTTTTCGCCGCTGCCGGAGCAGGCGCTGCAACAGCTGGCTTGACCTTGTCTGCGCGCTGCTTGGCATAGACTTCAATCTTTTCAAAGTAGCGGCGCCGGGCTTCTGCCGTGGTAGCAAATTCCGCACGGGCAATGGCCAAGGCCGCAGGAATTTCAGCGAAATGCCCCGCTTCACGCGCAGCAGCTTCATCTTTGCCAAGGGCCACGCTGCGGGCCGTCTCAAGCTGCTTGTAGAGCGCTTCAAAGGCTGACAGCGCGGCGGTCAGTTCAGCGAAACGAGCAGCCTCTGCCACTACACGCTCCTGGTAAGCGTCGATGCTCTCGACCGAATAGTCTTCGGCCTTGAAGTTGAACATTTCAGCCTGTTCGTGAGCCTGCCGCCAGGAACTGAATCCTTCGAAGTAGGCAAAGCCGCTATCCAGCAAGCTCTTCATGGCCTTGCTCAGCGCGTCGCCGCCAAAACCAGTGGTTTTGATTTCAGTGCGCCAGTGCGAAACCATGTGCAGCAGCTCCTGCACAGTCAGATACTGCGCGCCGATGCACTCGTTCAAATTCTTGCGAGTCCAGCAGATAGGGCAACCAGTGCCGGGATAGTCTTTGACTTTTGCAGTCATGGTGTTTACTCCAATTTCTATATATTTGTTTGCAACTAGAAAGAGACAGATTTTGCCGCTTGTCATAGTCAGTTCGGAAGAAAAATACAGCTAGTAGAAACTAGTCTAGAGGCCGTATTTTCTGGATAAATACTCAGCTCTCATCAATCCGAACAGGCCTAGAACAACACCAGACGAAGAGTCTGGTGCAATTTTCTTTGTGCTTGGGTCAGTTTTGTTTTTATCAGTTAAGGCGGTGAAAGGAGAGAGAGTTGAGATCCGCAACCTAACCCATGCAGAAGCCCCAAAACAATTGCTAGACAACCGATTCGATTAATGGTCAATAATAAAAGAGGAGATAAGGTGGCACAAGCATATGACCCCAACCGGGGGATCAGCTGACGATTTTGCTCAAGACTGGCCCCTTGACTAGCGTTTGGCATAGTCATGTTCTCGAATTTCTTGGTTTCAGCAATGCTGACAAGCACGCGCTTAGCTTGACAATCACGCGTACACAGAAGATTGACAGTGAACAGCTGGAAAAAATTGAACCTTACCAATTTGGTTGCTAGCATCTAGCAATGGATGCCACTCTAATAACTATTCTTCAATGTCTCTGTGTTGCCTTTGTCGCCATGCTTTATGCTGCCGTTGGTCACGGAGGGGCCACCGGCTACATTGCCTTGCTTTCGCTCTTTGGCTTGCAACACGAAGAGATTGCCACCACGGCACTAATCCTCAACACTGCAGTAGCCAGCATCTCGCTCACTAACTATTACCGCGCTGGGCGCTTCAATATAAAGCAGGCACTACCATACTTAATTCTATCTATTCCACTGGCGTATCTCGGCGCCCGTCTGCCGGTCGACAAACATACATTTGCCTATATTCTCGCCACAATGCTTGCATTAGCAGCCCTGCGCTTTGCCGCACTGCCAGACACAAATGTCAAAGGCCAGAGTAAGAAAGACACAAGTTCTTCTCTTGATTCATCAGCGCCAGAAGCAAGCGCTGATGACGAAACAATTCAACCACCTTCGGTAATTCTAGCCGCTGGCGCAGGCGGAATTCTCGGACTGCTCTCTGGCATTGTTGGTATTGGTGGAGGAGTATTTCTCAGCCCACTGATCATTTTCAAACACTGGGCGACAACAAAAGAAACCTCAGCAATCTCCGCGCTCTTTATAGTGGTAAATTCAATAAGCGGCTTAATTGGCCGCTTTAGCGATGGTAAAGGAGAAATGATTCACCTCCTACCGTTTCTCTTAGTGGCAGTCCCTGCGGCAATTTTTGGCTCCACCTATGGTGCCTCAAAGCTTACTTCTCGCAAGTTGCAGCGATTACTAGCCCTAGTTTTGGCCCTTGCGGCATTCAAATTATTTCAAACCAACTAAGAATTCAATCTAGTAAACTCTCAATCCAGTAATAAACGGCGGGTGGCCATTATTTTTGCTGCCCGGGCATCGGCTTTGTCGGCTTCGCTATTTCTATTCAATGCTCTTAAGGCCTTAGCATAGGGACGCAGTGTGTCAGGTAAAAGTATGACTTCGCCATCAGGCTTACTACTGCCGTCCATCAAGGCAATCGCTTGTTCTAGCACGAGGGCAGCTTCGCCAAATTTATGCTCAGCCAAAAGTGTTCTACCAAGCCAACTCTGGCAATTGGCCAAGGCATGCTTCTTTGCCGCCAGCTCACTTTCTTTCTCAGAATAAGCTGGTAGGTAAATGCCGCTTTCTGGAGGAGAGTTGTGCTTACCAGCCATAGATATCGCTAAACCTGACTGTTTTAGGGCAATCGCCTCGCGTAAATACTTCTCCGCTTCGTCTTGCTTATTTTGCTCGCTAAAATAGACAGCCAGAGTAAAGAGCACCTCACTTTCTGGGTAATGATCAGCTTGCTTAAAGCCTTGAGCAGCAGCCAGAGCCGCCTGCAGCTTCTGCACTTTCAAATCACCCTTGAGACCATAGGCTTCTTGTTGCAGGTGATACCACTGAGGCATAATGGTTCGCATCGGCTGAGCTCCAGCTGGAGAGCAGGAATTGAGAATTACAAGACTTTGACAAACCGCAGTCAAAACTAATGTGCGCAACGTGTTTTTCAATCTAGCCATGTTAATTTCCCCCGTGCTTAGCTTACAGCGCCGGGAAAACTTTTAGGGAGATATTTATCAACCACCACTGGATCAGTTGATTTTCACTATGCTTTTAGCCTCTATCGGCTCGTTTCTTGACAGATTGAATTTCAGGCCAACTAAAATTACCACTAACTGCACTGGTTACTGTCAATCGTTTGATGGTCTTGCGTGCACGCCATGCGACGAACGGATTCTCATCATCGGCTAACACAGCCAAAATATCGCAATCGATATTATGATTTTCAGCCAAAGCGAAACGCACATCGCAGCATGGGTCTTGCGCCAAAGCCCAGAGTGTCTCAGCATCTGAACAATATTCGGTGAGGTCAATGCGAGCATCGATGTCGCCGCTGCAGACCGCAAAATTATGACCTTTCAATTTGTCTCTTTCGTCGTTCATTTAAGCCTCATGGTCAGCAGCTAGATTGGCGAGGCCGGTCAATCTACTGACAGCGGTTTCTGACCAAAAACAGGCTGCCTTCAAAAATTGATAAAAACATTTGCTTCCTCTCTTCCACTATGACAGCTATTGCCATTATGAGAGTAAGCAATAACAGGTATTTACTTAGGGGTTGCCCATAATTAAACGGTTTACAAGCGAAAACAAATTCAGAACTTACTACACTATGTCGTTTTCGTAAACAAAAAAAGCACATAGCAAGACAACGCAGCATATGCAAAAGTGAGCAATAGAAACAATTTCAAAAAGAGCCCAGGTGCGGAGGACCTATTTCCTCCGCACCCTTCAGATTCGATCATTGCTTACTCCGCAGAGCCAACTCTTTGGCAGATTCTGCCGACATATTCGAGTTGGACTGCTCGGCAAGAGGTCGCAACCAAGCGAAAGCAGCAGAGCGGTAGTGCGGCCGGCAATCAAGCAGACGCTCCACAGCAGCAGCGATGTCGCCCGGTTGAATACCAGAAAAGAAGTCCTTCATCCACTGCACGCCACCTCTTTCATTGCGACCACGTTCAGCGTCAGTCGCAGCAATGCGACTGCCGTAAGAAACGACGTTCCAATGGGTCGGCACCACAGCACGAAAGGCAATCAAGGCGCGCTTGATGTGGAACGGCGAAGTGACAACGTAGAGCTTGCGAGCAGCAACAGGAGCCTCGTTCGCGAAGTAGCGAGCAGCAACCAAGACAGCATTGCCGATGGTGTCTTGCGACTGGTCTTCAAGAAAAATGCGATCAGCTGAAATTCCTTCGGCAAGGAGAATGGTTCTCATTGCTTCGGCTTCAGATGTGATGCCAACTTGCTTCCTTCCGTCGCCGGAGAGAATGAGCTTGACATTAGGATGAGCTTTTGCCAACCGAGCAGCAGCACGGACTCGCAAAACAGTGGTTCGTGCCGGTGTACCGTCGCTGGCAATGCCTGAGCCAAGCACAACGGCAACCTCCGAACCGAGATTGTAGTTATTCATTGTTTTGTCCTGTTCTCGAAAAGCAAAGCAATCTGCGAAAGCTCTGTCTCTCGTTCAAAATTTCAAAAACTAAAGTCTCGTTAGCTAGATCGATCCCAAACCGCAGAACCGCATATTAGGTTCAGCTATGACGTGCGGTTATGTAGGGTGGGAAGGGGGGATTGATGAACGCTGGTGAAACCTAGACTAAAAAGAGAAAGAAGTAATTGATATTTAGAGCTTATTGATTTGAAAGCTCATGATTCAAGCTAAAAGTAGTTAGTAAATCTGCTCACGCAACTGAGCCAACTATGTAGAGGCGGTAAAATCAAGCCTTACTGACATAGGCTCTCTTGACGACAAATGAAAATTGCAATTATGGGCACGGGTGGAGTGGGTGGATTATTTGGCGCCCGACTGGCTCAAGCCGGAATTGACGTCACTTTCATAGCTCGCGGGGCACACCTAGAAGCCATCAAAGCCCATGGCTTGCAAGTGGTTAGCGCCGATAGGGGAAATATTTTAATCAAAGACGCCCAAGCGGTTAGTGACCCTAAAAAGGTTGGTGTGGTCGACTATATATTCCTCACCGTCAAACTCTGGGATACCGATTCTGCAGTGCAATTGATCGAGCCAATGGTAGGGGAGCACACTACGGTGATATCCTTTCAAAATGGCATCTCCCGCGATGACGTCCTCAAGGCAAAGCTAGGCGCACAACATGTTCTTGGCGGAATCAGCTATGTCGGCGCCACAATTAAAGCTCCGGGAGTGATAGAACAACGGGGCACGGTGCAAAAGCTTGTCTTCGGCGAATATGGCGGGGCCAAAACAGAGCGGGTCCTGGCCTTGCAGAAAGCCTGCGAGAGTGCAGCAATCGAAGTAGTTGTTCCTGATAATATTGAAAAAGCATTGTGGGAGAAATTTATTGTCTTGGTGGCAATGAGCTCTATTACTGCTTCTTGCCGCTCCCCCATTGGACCAGTACGAGAAAATCCAGACACTCGAGCCCTACTTGAAGCAGTAATGAATGAAGTAGCAGCAGTAGCAAAAGCACGAGACGTAGCCATTTCAGACGATATCGTCAAGCAGCAGATGGCCTATTTAGACAACCTTGGAAAAGATGTAACCGCCTCCATGGAACACGACCTGCGCCATGGAAACAAGTTGGAACTGCCCTGGTTAGCCGGAACAGTTGTTAATTTAGGCAGAGAGTTAAACGTACCTACGCCGGTTTGCGCCTTTGTCTGCGCCATTCTTTCGCCTTATATTGGCGGCGCCAGTCGCGAATAAATTTGAGAGAGCGGCTAGATAATTTTTGCTCCAGCTCATATTACACCATCTAGTAACAAGAGATAAAAAAGCAAGAACAAGCGCTCCGATCTAACTGGAAGTGCTGCTCTTGCTACAAAAATTTCCGACAGCAAATTAGCTGTTGCGCTTTTTGACCTTGAGCCAGAAGCGATAGGCCAGACATGGCGTCAATCCAGCCAGCCAACCCCAGTAGTAGGTGCTAGCCAGAGGTTCACCCCAAATCAGATAGCCGAGAGGCTGGGTGCCTATCAAAAACAGCATCAGAGCAGGAAAAGCCCAAGACGGATAGCGCTGAGCAATGTACAGCAGGGCAAAAAAAGCAGCACTTGCCACCACTGCCCCGCACAAGAAAATTAGGTGTATATGCACGCATTTCTCCTGGTAGAGACAAAGGAGGAGACCTCGACGAAAGTTCCGCCGAGGTCTCCCTTCTAATTTGTCGCGGTCTGACCTGCAGCAGCCTTTGCCCTAGAGCAAAAGCAGCTTAGCAACCGACTATTTACCGCTGACGATCTTCTTGGTGACCGGGTGCGCCAAGACAATGATGTTGATCAAAGTCAGCATCACTCCAAAAGCCAGCAAGCAGACGAGCAAGCTGGCCTGGTGCATGACCAGGTTGAAGATCAGGTACGGCACCGAGACGAGCGTCAGCGCCTTGAGCAAATCGAGCTCGTTGGCCGTGCCGCTGCGGCGCAGCAGAGGGACACGGTCAAGGGCGTCATAGACACCGTTGAAGAGTCCGAAGAAGCGCCGCTTGGTGGCAATCGGCTTCAGTGGCGCCGAGGTGTTGAACAATTGCTTGTTCGACTGGTAGCGCAGCCAGAAAATGGCTGCAGTGAGAGCCAGGTTTGCCACGACGAGCAAACCGGCCAGAATGGTCAGAGTCATCTCTCTTTCCCAGGTTAAAGTTTCTGTCTCCAACCGCGCTTCTCCAGGTTACGGAAATTGGCGTGGTTGGCTATTGAGACCAGATATTGAGCCAGATAGAGCAGCTCGCAATCATCGACCTCACCATTGAACTCGGAGATGTAAACCACCGAGCCAAAGTTACGCTCACTCTTTTGCGGAGTGTCGTCTACGATCAGCATGCGCTCAGGGTTGAAGCCCTTCTTGCGCACTTTCTTCAGGTCTTTGATGAAGTACTCCTGGTGACTCTCGTGGTCAAACCGACGAGTGCACCGATCAGAACTCCAAACAAAGAGTGGCGCAGGAAAATCAGCGAAGATCAGCTCGACCGTTGGCTCAACGTAGAGAGAACCAGCCGATGACCAGACAGCCAGGTCGTAATACTGCCCGACTATGGTCAAGAACTGGTCAAGGAACGGTCGGCGATAAACCTGATGACGACAGCTTCCCACCACATAGTCAGGAGTTATCCCGACTGGCTGAGGCTTATCGATCTCAACGGTGTGCACCAGAGTCTCATCCAGGTCAAGGATGAGCAGGGGCTTCGCTAACGGGAGGTCCTGCTGGGACGGGGACGGGGGCAGAGTCGTCAGCAACTGCTGGAGAAGCAGTTGCTGCGCCGCTGTCAGTGGCGGCTTCAGGGGCTTCTGTGGCAGCATAATACTTCTTCTCCTTGAGAATTACGCCTACGGCGTCGTGCACGAGATAGCGCACGTCCTTGCCTTCAGCTATCCACCGGCGAATCAAGGTGCTCGATACTTCGTTGGCCGGGCAGTCGAGAATAACCAGGTCTGCCTCAGGCAGCTCTTGCTGCCAATGGGCAAGCAGAGCCGCATCAGTCGTGGCCCGAGGGGAAACGACAAGACGGCAGAGAGAGAGGAACTCTTTGCGACGATCGTAGTTTTTGAGCACGACGAGATTGTCCTCGCCGATGATGAAATTGAGACGAACAGCCGGACCGTGTATGGCAGCGAGCTGCTTGAGAGTGTCAATCGTCCAGGTAATACCCTCGCGATCGATCTCCAAACGAGACGCTTCAAAGAACGGATTGTCAGCGACTGCTGCGGCCACCATTTCGAAGCGCTGCTCTTTGTCGAGCATGCCAGCCTTCTTGTGCGGTGGTTGACCAGAGGGCACGAACAAAACCCGGTCAACTTCAAGCTGATCGACGGCGCACTGAGCGACCATCAAGTGGCGAGAGTGAATCGGGTTGAAAGCACCGCCCATGATGCCTAGGTTTCTTATGGCTGTCTCTTATACACATCTGACGCTGCAGACGAAT
>CAJXZK010000271.1 GCA_913063055.1 uncultured bacterium | reverse complement strand
ATACTTGCCTTGGTCCGAATAAACATTTCCCAACTCACGGTGATACCAACCAGTTTCGCCATCGAGGCTAATCGCTTTTAGCAAATCAACCTTAGCCAGATCCGCGTTTCCCAGTCTCAATTGAGCAACGCCACGATAGGCTAGCAGAGTAGGATCATCGGGCTTCGACTTAAGTTCTTTTTCGCTGAGGGCAAGCAACTCACTATTTTTGCCTTGAGAAGCCAAAGTTTTAACCTTTGACCCTAAGTCGTTCGAGTCGGCAAAGCTGCAACCAGTAATGCTCCCAGTGCTGCAAAGCACGAAACCAAGAGCGAAAAAGCAGAGCGCTAGACGAGGGTGCCATTTGACAGAATCTTGAGCCATCACAATTCACCTATCGTTGCCAACCGGCCGCATACAATCTATTAGCTAGCCCGAAAAAAGAGCAGCGCTTGCACATTATTACACATTGCTCTAGAGCATCACTTTAGGCGAATCTAGCATCTGTGAACGAAGGGTGAAATTCGCAAAAGCCTTCAAATGAAAAAACACAACAAAAGAACACAACAAAAGAACACAACTAAAGAACGCAACAAAAAAAGCAACTTAAGAACACAACCTAAGAACACAACCTAAGAACACAACTTAAGAACACAATTAAAGAATGCATAAAGCCATAAAGGCACCGAAAAGCACCAGCATCAAAGACCCCAGGGCTATAAGGCCCGGCTGTCGTTTGCTAGATTCCCCGATTTTCGAAGGCTGGGGAATTATCAAAACAAGGGCAACTACAAACCCTACAAGACCGGACAGAAACATGCACCAGCCAACGTCATGCAGAATACTGACAATTTTCACTTACGCTCACCGCTACCACTTTCAGCTAGCTTTATACAGAGGCTCCCTAGTCAAGTTCTTTCCAGTCTGTCAGCAAAATTTTAGACCGCAGCTACAAATACCCACAATTAACGATTGTCAAACAGCATCTACAGCACCTAGATGTTAGACTTCAAGTTCCGAAAATGAGTTATGGCGCAAGTGAGTAACAGTAAACTAACTCGTCTTATTGCCCTGGGAAAACTCTGGGCCAATATTGACCTGTTTCATCCATTTCTAGCATATAAAAACATCAACTGGGATTCCGCCTTAGCTTCGGCAATTCCGAAGGTCGAAGCCGCCCAATCCGATAGCGACTATTTGAACGCCGTCAACTTTATGTTGTCTCACCTAAATGACGACTCAACCTACGCAGTCGAGACCAGCTTATGCACGCAAGCGCCGAGCCCAACCAACGAAAGAACAATAGAAAATTTAGTAACTTATACAGACGACGGAATTGTAATCTTTGACCTGAAAAACTATTCAACGGCTCAAATTCTAAAACTCAAAGAGCCATTTTTCGAGCAAATCGCAGCAATTCACAAACGGAACAAACGTCCCAAAGATAGCCAAACTTCAAAGTCTGCAAAGCAAAAGAAGGCAACTGCAATAGTCTTCGACCTACGCAGAGACTCCGACTACCATTGGGCAGTTCTTGATGAATTATTCGGCGAACAATTTGCCGACTACTTCTGCACAGCTGACACCGTCGGTGCGGCGCTTCGCACTCGCATGCACCTTGGACAAGCTCCCGAAACTGTTAGAGAACCAGGAAAATACCATTCAGCATTTTTCACCACTGACGGTGAGCGGTTTCTAGCAGGTATTAAACCATTCAAGATCCCAATTGTCTTTCTCATCAACTGGCTCACGAACGTACCACCACTGGTGCTATCCCTACAAGCACAGGCAAACGTGAACATTCTAAAGGAAGGGTCACCTAACGGAATTGCACCCAAGATGTTCAGCTTTGACCTACCGGGAGAAATAATCGCGTCAATTCGCTTGGGCGAAAGTGTCACACCAGATGGAAGTACTTCGATTGAAGCAGACAAGACCATTGTCATCAAAGACCAAGGAAAAGGCGAAAAGGCCATAACAGATAAATCTATAACCGATGTGGCTATTACTGCTAAACCTGTTACAGCTAAGCCTATGAACGACAAAGCCCTGAAAGCAACAATTAAGTGGGCCAGGAAGAGAAGTACAAAAAAACAAGAGAATAAGCACACGAGTAAGGATAGTGAAAAAAAAGCAATAGCCAAAGAGAGTACTCGCGGCAGACTGCCTAGCTCTTGGCGCTACTGCCTAGATGAATATCCGAGTAAAGAATATCGACAACTGGCTGTGTTTCGCATTTGGTCTGTGATCGCCCATTTCTTTCCCTACCTTGACTTGATTGACGGGGATTGGGACAAGGTCTTAACTAAAGCCCTTCCTGAAGTGGAGCAGGCGAAAACAGCAGAAGAGTATCATCTCGCAGTGGCCAAGATGATAAGTCATCTGCAAGACTCCCATGCAGCTGTAACTAGCCCGACGCTCTCAAATTGTTTTGGAGAAGCAACGCTGCCGATACGCTGTCGCATAATTGAAGATAAATTCGTTGTCACCGAGATTATCGAAAATAGCCTCCAGGATGAGGAAAGCGCCCCGAAAGAAAGCAGCATCAATATTGGTGACATCATAGTTTCGATTGACGGCGTGGACATAAGGAAAAAATTTCAAAGACTATCACAATATTTTTCGGCCTCAACCCAGGCATCGCTAGCCAACATGGTTACAGAAATCATTCTGGATGGGGATGAATCGATCGCCACCCTTGAAATAGAAACCAATCAAAAAGCAAAAAACAAACTTATTCGGCTCCAGCGCACAAGAAGGTACGATAACGCAACAGAAGCCACGTCAAAGGAAGAGAACGCGGAAGAAGAAGAAGAAGAAGAAGAAAAAGAAAAAAAAGAAAAAGAAGAGAACGAAGTAAAGAAGGACAAAGAAGTAAAAAAGAAAGAGCAAGAAAAAATCACACTCGAACAATCAACGAGATTCATCCACATTCCAAATTCTCAAGATAAAAAAGCCACCATTGGCTACGTTGACCTGACAAAACTAAATTTTGATATGGTCGACGACATGTTCACAAAGTTCAAACACATCAACGCAATTATCTTTGACATGCGTGGCTACCCAAATTTAACCGGAGGCGCAATCAGTTCAAGACTAGCGCAGCAATCCAGTCTAAAATTAGCCAAATCAAGTATTCCCCTGATATTAGAACCAATTGAAACCTGCGAAGAAAACAAATCAGTCGGCAGCAGCTCAAGGCCAAGCTCCAACAATCGTCAAACCGGCAAGCACTATCAAACCTCGCTTGATTTAATTCACCGCAGCGACGAATGGATATACAAAGGCAAGACCGTTCTGCTAATAGACGAAAGGGCAATCAGCCAGGCTGAGTCACTGGGAATGGCTCTCAAAGCAGCAAACGGAACTGTCTTCATTGGCACTCCAACGGCAGGAGCCAACGGTGTAGTCACCGACTTCTCAGTACCAGGAAACATCAGAATCATCATGTCCGGCGAAAAATACGAATTCCCTGACGGCTCACAGCTACAGCGAAAAGGGCTGCAACCAGACATTCTAGTCAAACCGACAATAGAAGGAATTAGAAGCGGCAGAGACGAAGTGCTAGAAACAGCGATTTCATTTGTCTCTTGCCCCTAGAGCCTCAAAACCAGAGACGACTTCGAATAACTCCTCGTCAATATTACTATGCCGCAGACGATGGAAGCTACCGTTTAAGTCTTCGAGTAAGTCATCGATGTTCTTCTCAGCCCTCTGCATTGCCGCCAGCCGACTGGCATTCTCACTAGCAAGAGATTCAGCACAAGCGCGAAAGAGGGAGACAAATAAATAAGAACTGACTAGTGGACGCAAGGCGTTAGCTTTGCCGCCAATGGCCTCCGGCACAGTCTTGGTCGGCCAGGTCAGAGAAATTAAGTTCTGACGCCAGGCTTCATCGAGGGGCAGCAATTGTTTTGCAACCGGTTCGTAAATAGCAGCGGCCAGCGGCCGATTATAAAAGAGTTGCAAATTAGAAACCAAGGCATCACCCTGGCTAACCTGATTATCAACAAGTATCTGACCAACAAGCGGACTAATTGCTGCCACTGAATTAGGCACTGAATACAGCCCAACATCTGCCAGCCCCAGATCAAGCAAACGATCTTTGACACGCTCACCAACAGCCCAGATCTTAACTGGTCTCTTTAACTCCAAAAACTGAGACAGATGGCTGAAGGCAAATTCAGCCACCACGTCATTAAATTGTCCCACCAAGCCTTGATCCGACCCAAAGACAATGGCATTTACTGATGCAGTATTAGTAGATGCAGCATTAAGTGGTGCACCGTCACGGGGAAGACAGGCATGCAGACCCAGCTCAATTGTGCGGTAATAATCGGCCAAAGCTTCGACCGAGCGTTCATACTGACCAATGCTTGACGCCGTCAAAGCTTTCATAGTACGAACAACCGACTGCAAATCGCTTGCACTCTTGATCTTGCGCCGCAGATTCTCGGTGGTATCACTCATGATTTAAAATCCGCTAAAGCCTGCCGCGCAATTTGCACTATCGCGGCTCTATCTTCAGTGCTCAAGCTTTTGGCATGAAGCAGCCTGTCGATAACATCCGCGGGAATCTTGGCGGCAGACTCCTGCACTATCTTCTGAGCCTCGGTCATCCGAGCAATGGCAATTGCATCAAATAAACCAGCAATCAATGCCAGCAAAACAGTAATCTGTTCGGCCACCGACAACGGCGAAAACTCAGGTTGCTTCAGGCAAGAACGAATGCGCTGGCCGTGCTCGATGATTTTGCGAGTGCTAGCATCAAGACTGGCGCCAAAGCGGGCAAAGGTTTCTAGCTCCTCAAATTGAGCGTAGGCAAGCTTGAGATCACTAGCAACAGCTCGATACGCCGGTAGCTGAGCTTTGCCACCAACACGAGAAACAGACTTTCCCACATCAACGGCAGGCAGCATGCCTAACTCAAAAAGAGTAGGGGAAAGATAAATCTGGCCATCAGTAATTGAAATTAAATTGGTTGGAATATAGGCAGCAATGTCTTGGGCCTCAGTCTCGATAATAGGAAGCGCTGTCAATGAGCCACCACCAAACTCGGGACACATTCTAGTAGCGCGCTCAAGCAAGCGCGAATGAATATAGAAAATATCACCCGGAAAAGCTTCGCGTCCAGGAGGTCGACGCAAGAGCAGAGAAAGCTCCCGGTACGAGCGAGCATGCTGGGTGAGGTCATCGTAGACAATCAACACATCGCGTCCGGCATTCATAAAATACTCGGCAATGCTCGTGGCAGCGTAAGGAGCAATATAAGCCAAACCCGGCGGAGCGTCGCCTTCGGTGACCACAACAACGGTGTAGTCCATGGCTCCTTTTTCGCGCATAATGGCAATGTTTCGGCCAACAGTCGAGGCCCTCTGACCAATAGCACAATAAATACAGACTACGTTCTGGCCGCGCTGGCTAATAATAGTGTCGATGGCAATTGTACTTTTGCCGGTCTGGCGATCGCCTAAGATTAGCTCCCGCTGCCCACGCCCGATAGGAATTAGGGCATCAATTACTTTCAGCCCGGTTTGCAAAGGCACCGTCACTGGTGAGCGGTCCATGATTGCTGCGGCAGGGCGCTCAATCGGCATGCGCTCGTTGGTGTGCTCAATTTCTTTGTCGTCAAGGGCACGACCAAGCGGGTCAATCACTCGACCCAATAAATAGTCGCCCACAGCCACGTCCATCACTCGGCCAGTACGCTCGACTCGATCACCAGCTTTCAAATGCCAATAGTCGCCGAGCAGAATCACTCCAATTTCAGATTCATCTATATTGAAGGCAATACCATAGACATTGCCGGGGAACTTCAGCAGCTCCTCGTAGCCAACATTAGGCAGGCCATCAACAGTTGCTATGCCAGTTAATACTGAGGTCACTGTGCCGACTTCGCGCAGCAATAGTTGCGGAGCGAAATTCTCGCGACTAGTCGATAGAGCTGCGAAAACCTGGTCAACAACACCATCTAAACTTTCAGGCATCCCGTCAGGCAGAGCGCTATCAGATGAAGCACTATAAAACGAAGCGCTATTCGTCCACTCATTAGCCATGGACAGCCTTCTCCATAGCTTTGAGATAGTCACTAATGTTCCAGGCAATACTTTGGCCGTTGGCCACAAGTTCGATGCCACTGATAAGTTCTGGGGCAGTTTGGAAATTAAGCTGGAGGTGCATCGACAGTGCCTGATTGAGCGCTGCTTCAATAGCCGCGCGCTGCTCAGGCGAAAGCTCGAAGGCGCTACGAACTGTAGGGCTAGACGGAGAACCAGAACCAGAAGTAAGACTGGCAACCAAACCAGCCCTCGTGCTGCTGTCCATCTCAGATATACGACGAATAAAAATGGCAGTGATCTGCTCTTCTAAACTTGCACTAGCAAGATCGCTCAATGTCTTTCTGGCAATGGCGAAAACTTCCTGCTGGGTGCGGTGACTAATCGACTGCTTCAAATTCTCAGCGTCAATAGCAAAACGCTCTTTGCTCTTTACTCTAAGCTGCTCGGCCGCCTGACGCGCCTCCTCAAGCAGCTTCTCGCGCTCAGCTTTAGCATCTTCTTGGGCTTTATTCATCAACTCCAGGCGCTGACGATCAAACTCATCATTCTTCTGTTGAAACTGATCGCGTTCTTTCAGCGCTTCGGCCCGCTTAGCATCAGCGTCGGCCAACTCCGCTGCCACTTTCTTCTCCCGCGCGTCTATAGCGTTCAAAATAGGCTTATAGAGAAAGCGCTTCATCAACCAGACCAAAATCAGGAAGTTGACTGCTTGCGCACCGACTGTAAACCAATCAATCAGCATGGCTTACTTTCCTACACTGCTAGCGATGATGTGATTCCAGAACGGATTAGCAAAAATAAGAATCATCGAAACGACAAAGCAATAAATTGCCATCGACTCAATCATGGCCAAACCAACAAACAACGTTCGCGTAATAGTGGCCGAAGCATCGGGCTGTTGCGCCAGAGCAGTGAGGGCCGTGGAGACAGCCTTACCTTCACTCAGTGCTGGCCCCATACAACCGAAGCTGGTTGTCAGACCGGCAGTGACAATTGAGGCAATGGCAATGGCAGTGATGTTGTCCATATCTATTCTTCTTTCCTTCTTCCTAAGTTCCTAATTTCCGTCTACTTTTGGTGATGAATTTTCTCTCGTGAGAGTAGCAGCCGCAATATAGACTCCGGCTAAAATGCTGAAAATATAGGCTTGCACCATGCCTGTGAGCAGACCCAGCATAGTCATGAAAAGCGGGAAAATAAGCGGTGCAATAGTCAAAAGTATGGCAATAATCATTGTGCCACTCATCATGTTGCCAAACAGCCTTACAGCAAGAGCCAGAGTGCGCGACACTTCGCTAATGATATTAAAGGGCAACATAATTGCAGTAGGCTCTAGGTAAGACTTGAGATAACGACCAAGCCCCTGCTCTTCGATGCCGAAGAAGGGCACAGCAATAAAGACACTGAGGGCCAAGGCTAGAGTGGTCGAGAGCGATCCTGTTGGCGGCTCGTAAACCGGAATAATGGTGGCAAGAGCCGCCATGGCCACAAACAAAAAGAGTGTTCCTAAAAATCCAATGTATCGCTCCGGTTGACGCAGACCAACATCTTCTATTTGTTTGTTGATACCAGTGACAATGATCTCAAGAAAATTCTGCCAAGAGGACCGCTCAATGCCGGTTGAAAGGTTCCTGGTTATGAGCATTGAACCCACCACCATAAAGA
>CAJXZK010000270.1 GCA_913063055.1 uncultured bacterium | reverse complement strand
GCCCAGTGTACTGCCGGCTGCCACTGGTTTGCCCAAGCCACCAATTTAACCGAAAAGCTCAACTGGTGCGATCTTGTGGTGGTGGCAGAAGGCTGTCTTGATAGTCAGTCACTGGCTGGCAAAGCCAGCGGAGAAATCTTAAAATTAGCCAGCTCGGCGGGTAAGCAAGTCGTAGCACTGCCGGCCTGCTCACAGCTAAGTGGTGAGCAAGAAAAGCTATTCGCTGTCGTCATCCCTACTGCGGCTGATGGCAATACCGCTACTTTAGATAGCGTCAGACAAGGGGCTCAACATTTTATTGAAACTAGCGACGTTTTTTCAAGAAGCTAAGCATGTCGTTGGCCAGAGTACTATTTACTGCTGGTTTAGCTTCAAACTGACCTGGTGCCGCAGCATGGGCTGGTTGAATTAAGACATCAGGCTGGGCCTTTGCTGGTAGAACTTTTTCACCAAGGCTAGCTGGATCTGGCAGTTGATTGATTCTTTGCACAGGCATTGCTTCATAGTTGCTCATGGTTGAGCTGGTCTGTTGCATTTGTTGTGGTTGAACTGCTTGTGATTGCATGTCTTGTGTCATGCCAGTCTCAGAGCCATAGCTCTCAATTGGAGCTTGTGCTGTGGTCTGCACATCAACATTGACATTAGTCTGTGGCATTGCACTAGTCATTTGATTAGCCATTTGACCAGGGGTAGCTGAAGCGAGAGTCTGTCCAGCGCCAGCGGAGCTAGCTAATTGATTGGAAGGGTCAACCGTACCTAATGAAAGTTGTTGGCCAGGGTGAATCATGCCAGGATTTGAACCAATCAATTCGCTATTGGCCTTGTAGATATCGCCCCATTTTGTGGCATCGCCCAGTTGATCATGAGCAATATCCCACAGGGTATCGCCCGATTGCACTGTGTACTGACCGGCGGCGCCAGGAGTTGCGGCCGAAGCAATATCGGCTTGGCTGCCAGGTAATTGAATAGTGGTGCCTGGTCTGATTAACTCTGGATTAGCGCCCAGGACATCGGCATTCATCTTATAGATGTCGTTCCACTTTGTGGCATCGCCGAGGTTATCCTTGGCAATATTCCAAAGATTGTCTCCAGAGCGAATTGTATAGCTGCGCGGCTCAAGGTTATTAGCGGCTTGAGCTTGTTGGCCTTGTTCTAAAGGTTGGTTGTTTTGAGCAACTTCTTGCTGCTGTTGCATTTGTTGCTGTTGCTCTAGCTGCTGCTGCTCGAACTGTTGTTGTGGGTTCAATTGTTGCTGTTGAGCTTCAACTTGCGGTTTGTTGTTAACCGGCGCCTTCGCTGTCTGATTAGCGTGGTGGTTGCTGGTTTTAACAGAATGAGAAGTACGGTCGAAGGTCTTGTGAGTGCGGGCTTCAGCTTTGGCTTCAGGCTTGGCGTGCTCAACTTTGTGATTGACAGCATCATGTTTTACAGCATGATCTGCCTTTGCACTCACTGCATCATGTTTGGCTACGACTTTGTCACCCAGGCCTTCGGCCTTGAGGTTACCATTACTACCATCTAAGCTCAGTGATTTGGCTTTCAGCCCACCAAGGTTTTCGGCGCCGCCTTTGACTGTGTCTAAGCTAGGTTTTGCACTGCCTACTGTTGACTGGAATGAATCAGACTGATTGCCCATAGCGAGCAAATCATTGTTAATCGGTTCACCAAAAGTGGAGCTGCCGACATTAAGTGACGCAGTGCTTGGTGTCTGCATCGGTAGGGATTGAGCCATGCTCTGGGCGTTGAGGTTGTGGCCAGCGCTGCCAATGCTATCGCTGAACAACCTGTTATTACCAGCAATCTGAGCCCCTGGCGTATTGGCTGACAGGCCTGGGCCCGATAGGTGACCTTGGCCTTCAAATTGCAACTTAGCCATATTGCCAGAGCCACTAACATTAAGGGCGTTACGGCCAAAGGCCTGCTGGGAGAAAGGTTCGCCTTGACCAAGAGAAGTGTTTAATTTGTTAGAGAGCAAATCGGAGTTGAAGCTGCCACTTAAGTGACCAGGTAAATGACCCCCGATTCCACCGATTTGACCGAAGAAGGGAGCATTGCCGGGAAGCAGCGAGAGGTTTAGGCCAAGGTGCTCAGGTTTGAAAGCATTAAGGGCCGAGGCCAAATGATTGCCACCCAGATTGCCCAACAGTGAGTGATCTAGGCCAAGGGTCATGCCTAGATGGGTGCCAATTTGGCTTAAAGCTTCAAGTTGTGGGCCGAAGAAGGCTCCGAGAGCTTCGAAGAAGCTGCTAAATAGACCAATGTGACCAGGCATCTTTGTAATCATATTGATTAGCGGAGAAACTGCTTGCTCTCCACCTGGTGGTATGGCACCCAGGCCAGCCATGGCATCAGTGCCGGGCATTGCTGCCATGGCAGCGTCTTTGCCCACCGAGGCCACTGATGAAAATTGGTTCTGCACTTCGCGGGCAATCGAATCTGATCCTGAGTTAACCTGGCTAGCTGCCTGGTCGAGTGGTTCTGAAGATCTGAATTCGAGGGATGACATTTGTGAGTCCTTGAAAGCCGTTCTTTCAATCTACAGCCGGGGTCGACGCTTGTCCATGGGGACCATGGGAGGATTCCCACGGTTTTGAGCGAGAAATCGCATATTAGTCAAAAGTTTTATCTTCGGCGGCCATCCCATCGGTTGTAATCAATCCAATCACTGAAATTGCTTAGGTTTTCTGGCTTACGTTTTCTGAGGTCAAGCGGTTAAAATTCCCAGTAATTTAGTAAGAATGGTTATCTTCGTGAATATGAGAAAAAACCTGTCGCTTTCATTTTTATCGGGGTCTGCGCTACCTCTAGCTTTGGTCTGTCAGCTTGCTGCACCTTGTGCCCACGGCCTAGAACATTCTTTACCCGAAGCTGGAGAGAAAACTGCAGCAACAACGCCTACAGTTTCACTAGCGGCAGCTAATCTTGCTCAATTGGCCAGTGATTATCGTGCTGCTGCCGATGACCTCAGCTGGGCCCGCTATGCCACCTACTTGCGAGACTTACTCGCTCTGCCTCAGTTTGTCAGTGCTGAGCCTGCTCAAATAATTGCTGCTAATCCCTCACTTTCCGAATTCAAAGTGAAAGTGAGCGAGACTGGTATTGGCAATTTCCGCATCTGGAGTTTTCCCCGTATTGTAGAAAGCCATGCTGTAATTTTTCAGACGCCTGCTCGCACTACTGCAGTGCCATTACCTCAGACTGTGGCATTTCGTGAGGCGAGAATTGTCGGTTTGGCAACTGCTCCCGTGGCCGCAGCCCTGAAGCCAGGCGCTGCTAAGGGTGCTCATCATCCACCTGTTCATGCTCCCGTGCATCCTCCCGTGCATCCTCTAGTACATGCGGCCACTGGACCTAAGTCGCTAGTACTGATTGGTGCTGACCGTAACAGCGGCAATTTGTGGTTTAAGGGTTTTCAGTTAGTTGAAGGAATGCCCGAGGCCACTGAGTTGTTTAGTTCACTGCCAGCTTTCTTTACTCAGAATGTTACTGGCAAAGCCACCTTTTCTGGCAACGACATCGTCTTGACGATTCAACCTCCGGTTGTACGCAAAGAGAAAGTTGAAGAAGAAAAACCGGTTGGGGTTGTTAAAGACACAGTGTCTAAGCCGGTCGCGGCTGCTAGTTCTGCTGGCTATAAAGTAGTGCTCAAATTTGTTGCTGGCAAATATACTCTTTCAGGTCATATGCCAGATGATGCTCCATTTTCGGTGGCCTTGAGTTTCGCCCAAGCTGTTGCTGGCGCTAGGCCAGAGTTGGCGAAGTCTTGGTTGGTTGATAGCAAGCTCGTTTCAATACCTAAGTATCTTGGTTTGTTCGGTCGAGTTAGCCCGCCTATGCGCCTGGTGGCTATGTCTAATGCCGCTGGTTCTAGCCGCTATCGCCTGGTTACCTCAAGCAAAGATGACTTGATTATTGAAGTGGGAAGAATTCTGCAACCTGGTCGCTTGAAGGGCCAACTGGCTATCAGAGCCTTATTCATTGCTCCTCCAGATGCTATTGCTCAGCGCTTGAGCGGCACGATGGTTCTGCCTGGTGGCACTCCAGCTGCTGCCGCTGCTGCTAACCCTGCTAATGCCAAGCCAAAGAATTGAGGAAATGGCTGACTTTTCACCTAGTGATTTACCTCGGGTCTCTCCGGGCGCCAGCAATGAAAGAGAGTCAGCTGAAAGCTATCTCAATTCATCCCTGTCGTTTCTTACTTTCTCATATCGTGAAAATCTCTATAGCCAACTCGATAAACTTGTTGAACAAGGTAAAAGTCTTGATGGCTTGATAATTGATTTGATGCAGACTGGTTTTTCGCTGCCGCTTGATGCCTTAGTGAAATTTTCCATGTATGCAAAAAAATTGCTTAACCCGCAAGGAGTGCTGCTTTTCGTCAAGGGCGATGGCGCCATCACTTTGACCAAGGACGACCCTGCCGGTGGTTTGACCTTCAATATCTACGATAGTCCGTTTGGAATATTTACCCGCTATCCCCTGCTGGCTGACTACGCTTGTGCCACTGTCAGTGGTATCGATAGAAGAAGGCTAAAAGGCGGAGGAAGTACTCTTGCTAATCATATTTTGTCGACTTCTATTCCTGTATTGACCAGCGATGGAAAACAGATCAAAGGCGACTTTACTTTGCCTGCTCCCCAGAATTGGGTTATGCAAATGGTTGAAGACTATGCCTCAGTAGAGTCAATAGTGCGCAATGTCGAGTCGCATCACCAGCTTCCTTCTGACGAAGCCTTGCGAATTTTGCAAGAGCTTGAGGCTGCGCGCTTGATTTTTCCTGTATTCTCCCGCATTCAGTTTCTTTCTAATTGCTATCACAACCGCAAACCGTTCCGTCTCGGCCGCTACATGGTAGCTTGCGGCATTGTCACTGAAGCTCAGTTGAGAGAGCTCTTAGAGCGTCAGCAAGAAGAAGGCTGGGGAAAATCGCAGCGCACTTTCTTGGGGCTCTTGGCTGTGCGGGCTGGCTATATAAATACTCGCGAGCTCGAAGTTTTGCTCGACGATCAATATCTCTATGGTGGCTATCACCGCCGCACTGAAGATGAGCTGCCCGGTGTTTCGCGCACTGTAAATATCGAAACAATGCGTGATTCAATGATTGGCAGCCTTGGTGCCATTGACACTGCCGGTTTGTTGCAATCTTTGGCCACAGCGAAGAAAACGGGTTTGCTCACAGTTGAAGACCGCGACAAAATATTGATTGTCGCTTTTGTTGATGGCAAGCCAACTCATGCCAAGATGAATAAACTTTTGGGCTATCATGCCATGGTTGAGTTTCTTACAACCTGGGGCGAAGGTATTTTTGTCTTTAGAGACAAAGGTGTTTCGCAAGAGTTTGATGATACCTGTCGCATCACTCAGACACTAGAGCGACTCTTGTTAGATTCGGCCCTGTGTCAAGATCAAGTCAGTCAAATCTTTGCTAGTTTGCCTCAGGGACGCGATTCGATTTTAGAACGTGTCTGGAATTTTGAGATGCTCTGGCAGCAGTTAGCAGGGACCCCTCTGCGCCTTATGGATGAGACTGTACTGAGTAATGATGAACGCTTTATGATTGCTGATCTAGCAGCTCAGATTGACGGTCTATCTACTTTAGATGAAGTAATTAAGGCCTTTGATAATTGGCCGACTCATAAAATTGTCAAAGCACTGTTTATGTTGGTTGAACTGAAGCTAGCTAATATCCAGCAGGCTAGTCTCTTCCGGCCGCTTACCGTTTTGCAAAAGATCGGCTCGGAGATGCAAGAGCTGATTGGACGGGAAGACAACAAAGCTTTGCTCCATTCTTCTCTCCATTACGTGCATGGTGATTCACCGGCGAAAGCACGCTTTCATATCGATCATGAAGGGCGTATCTCGGTTAACTTGTCTCAGATGAAGAGAGCCGGGGTGCCAGTTTCGGCCGTGTTGCTCGAGCTCAGACGTTGGATGGAAGCTTATCTAGCCTATTGTCGCAGGCAGGTTGATGCCAAAGTTGTCGACGAAATTGTTTCTCGTGTGATTAGTACTAGTACGTAAACATAAACATAAATAGGAATCATGGCATGCATGTAAAAATGGCAACTGATATTGGCTCTATCAAGGCAGATCTGCTTATCATCGGCGTTTTCGCCCAGGAGAACATTGCTGATGTCTTGGCTGAGTCAAAACTGAGTAATGCTTCTGGCAAAAATGTCGATAAGCATCTTCTAGACTCTTTGTCTAAAATGGCTGCAGAAGAAGGTTTTGCTGGTAAAGCCGGTCAGCAAGTGATGTTGCCAACCTATGATAAGGCTCCATTCAAGCGCTTGCTGCTGGTTGGTTTAGGCAGCTCCAGTGAGGTTAGCTCAGCAGCTTTTCGCAAGCTTGGTGTACAAGGTGCAAAGCGCATGGCTGCTATATCTAGTGCTTCTGCCGCTGCTAGCAAGACAAAGTCTACTAACGTTTCGCTTTGTTTGCGGGTTAGCTCAAGTGCTAAAGGTAAGTCTGCTAAGAAAGAGGCAACATCTTTCAGTGCAGCTGCTGGTCTTGAGGCTGTGGTTGAAGCTTGGATTTTGTCGTCCTTCAGTTTCTTGAAATACAAGTCGGTTAAAGATGACGATAAAGGAGCTAATCAAAAAGCTGATAGCTTGAATCTGACGCTCCACGTCCAGGCCTCTGGCCTTGACCTTGCCACGGTGAAGAGAGTAAGTGAGAAAGCCATTGCTATAGCTTCAGCGACTAACATGGCTCGTACCTTGATTGCTGAGCCACCATCATATATGACACCAACTAGATTGGCGGCTGAGGCACAACGTATTGCTGCTGCCCATAGTCTTTCTGTCAAAGTACTTCAACCGACTCAAGTAGAAAAGCTGGGCATGGGAGCGCTTTTAGGTGTGGCCAAGGGCGCTAAAGAGCCTTTGCGCTTGATTGTGCTCAAATATACTGCGCCTAAGGCTAAGAAAACTATTGGTCTGATTGGTAAAGGCATCACCTTTGATTCTGGCGGCCTCTCTCTCAAGACCGCTGTAGGTATGGAACACATGAAGTACGACATGGCTGGAGCAGCGGCAGTGCTTGCTGCCATGCAGGTCATTGGTCAACTCAAGCCCAATGTGTCGGTCTTGGCCGTGGTGGCATCAACAGAGAATATGCCTGGTTCTAATGCCCTGCATCCTGGTGATGTGTTGAAATCAATGAACGGCAAGACAATTGAAGTCAACAACACTGACGCTGAAGGGCGCTTAATTTTGGCTGACGCCATTACTTATGCTATTCGAGAAGGCGTTGATGAATTGATCGATATTGCCACATTGACTGGGGCCGTGGTTTCTGCCCTGGGACGGGTAGCGGCTGGTATCATGGGCAGTGATCAGACCCTGGTTGACAATGTCATAGCTAGCGGAAAAACCTGCGGCGAACAGTTCTGGCAGCTTCCTCTGTTTGTAGAATACAAAGAGGGCCTGAAGAGTGATATTGCTGATTTGAAAAATGCTGGTTCCCGTGGTGAAGCTGGCTCTAGCTCTGCTGCTATGTTCCTCAAAGAATTCACCGAAGGTAAGCCTTGGGCTCACCTCGACATTGCTGGGGTGGGTTGGATTGACCGAGAACGCGATGAACTATGCAAAGGCGGCACCGGATTTGGTGCTAGAACTTTGAGTAACTACGTTTTATCCCAAGGCAAGTAACTAAAGTTTAGTTGACTAGCTGGGTAATTGTTCTCATCAGTGGAATCAACGAGT
>CAJXZK010000269.1 GCA_913063055.1 uncultured bacterium | reverse complement strand
GTTGAAATCGACGAAGCACGGGCTAGCCAAGCCAAAGCTAAGCACGAAGCTGAAAAAACTCAGAAAACAGACAAGCTCGACTCTTACCTCACCGAAATGGCCCTATCTCGCGCCATGGTTCGCCTCAAGGCCGCCGAAATGGCCAAAATGCGCAAGCGCGGCCGCGTCTAACTATCAACTATTCAAACACTAACAGGGCGGACCGCACTCTTGTCTCAGGGGTGCGGCCAATCAGCATTAGGCACTGCGATTTATCTTTGGTTGTGCGCTGAATCATGGTTGTAGAAGTGCCGCCATCAAGGTTAACGGCCTCCACAGCACCTAAATTCTTCAACAAACTGGCTAAATCGACCAGGGTCAGGCCAGAAGAAAACTCATCCTGACCCTTGCCAGCCACAGCCACTATTAATAGATAGCCGTCCTTAGTTAAGCCCACCGCCGTGCGAGCTGCAGTGCGGGCAACTCCAATTGAGTCAACTTGCTTACCATCAGCTTCAGTTCTGACAAAGGCTTCTTGCTCAGCTGTTAGCTCAGGCAAAAGTCTAGGACCCCCCTGAAGGGAAGAATCTAGCGCTCGTCCTGGAGGCAAAGGTTCGTTATGGGCCGCAATTTGCACAGAAGGCAATTTGTCTTTAGCTTTTAAGAAACGAATTTCAGTGCGGTTATAAATCTGGGGGAGAAAGGGCTTTAGTTTAGGATTTTCAGTTAAGGCCAGGTTCTTGGTCGGATCGGCACAAACCGCGCCTTTGAGAACGACATAACTAGTGCTCTCGCCATTGCTCAAATTAAAATAGCCGCCGTTTACGCCAAACAGTGCCTTCTCATCTTGAACGACTTGTGAAGTCGGCGCAGTTTTACCTTTACCACTGGCAACGCCAGCCAGAGCCGGACCAACTCGAAGCCGCGGGGGCACAACTATTAAGCTACATTTATTGCCATTCTCAAGAGCAAAGCTGCCAACCAATGATCGTTTAGTTGAAACATCTTTGTCAGAAATGACATCGTGCCAATTTTTAATTTCACTGATTTTATATTGAGAAGCCGAGGCCGATGGCAACAAAATTAGGGATAAAGCAAAAGCAAGTATTCCAGAGGCAGTAGCTAACAGCCCATCCTTGCTTGATCTAACAATTTTCACGCGTCCTCAACCCAGTCTTTGGTAAGCCAATTGCATCTCTCTCCTGCTGGTAGATATTCTAGCCAAACCCTAAAAATACCGCCAATCAAAGCGAAGCAGAGATTAGCAGTCTCATAAAGTGGAATAAAGATATACTGGCTCCTGACATTTGGCATGCCCAAGGTTAATTGACCAGTACCATTTCACGAGCGGTACTGCTATGGCCCAGGATTCTCCTCAAGACAGCAATGAATTTCAAAGAGCGCTATTTGAAGCTCTGGCTAAGCTGCAGAAAGGCGAAGCCGCACAGCCTAGCGTAGAGTTCACATTTGATCAATTGCAAAAGATTCTTGAGCAGCAGCAAAGCTTAAGAGATGACGTCTCGCAGCAACTAGAATTATTCAAAGATCTCTCTGACTTACTGCCAGGCTTCATCTGGACAGCCTCGGCCGATGGCCAAATAGATTACATCAATAAACGCTGGTACGAGTGGAGCGGCTCCAGCGAAGCAGAAAGCTTGGGCGAAGGCTGGCTCACCCATGTCTTTAGCGAAGACATTGAACTGCTACGCAGCCGCTGGCGACAGTCAATTGCAACAGGATCACCTTTTGAATGCGAGTATCGCTTACTGCGCAAAGACGGCGTACCAAGATGGCACTTGGTCAGGAGTGTTGCCCGCCTCAACAGTAGCGGCGAAATAGTCAAATGGTTTGGCTGTTCAGTTGAGACACAAGATCAACGCACAAACAAAGATGAACTGGCCAATCGCCTCAGAGAAATTTCGCTGGTTAGTGCCGAAACAGAGGAAGCGAAGCAACAGACAGCTGAGAGCGAACTACTCTTTCGCACCATGTGCGAAGCCTCACCCGAGCTAATCTGGACAGCCGACAAACAAGGCCATGCCAAATACTTCAATGCTCAGTTTTTGCACTATTGCGGCCTGACCACTAGCGACCTCACACAGCTAGACTGGCTCACCCTCGTGCATCCGGAAGAACGAGAGCAGGTGGTGTCAACATGGCAGAGCTGTGTCACCGATTTTCGCGACTTTGAAATTGAAATGCGAATGAAGCGCTTTGACGGCGAGTACCGCTGGTTTCTCGTTCGTAGTTTACCGATTAAAGACGAAAGCGGCGCCACCTTGAGCTGGTGCGGCTCTTGCACCGATATAGACACCCATCGCCGCTTAGTCACTCAGCTAAAAATGGCAAGAGATCAGGCCCAGTCTGCTCTCAAAATCAAATCAGAATTTGTAGCCAATGTCAGCCATGAGCTAAGAACACCATTGAACGGCATACTGGGCATGGTCGAAGTGCTGTTACGAGGCGATCTCAGCCCCAAATCGAAAGAGCACGTTAGCACTATTCGCGAAGCTGGGGCATCGCTTCTTACCATCATCAATGACATTCTCGACTTCTCAAAAATAGAAGCGGGGAAAATGGAACTATCGAGCACTCAGTTCAACCCACTTTCGGTAGTTGAAGGCGTAGCTGAAATATTAGTGCCCCAAGCTGCAGCCAAAAACCTTCTTTTACTAGCCACAGTAGATCGAGCAATTCCCGATACAGTCTTTGGCGATCCACTAAGACTGAGGCAGGTGCTCCTCAATCTCTGTGGCAATGCCATTAAGTTCACAGACCAGGGACAAATTATTCTCAAGGTCGAAGTTGCTAGCGCCAGCCACGGCCGCAATCAACTTCGTTTTTCAGTCATAGACAGCGGCATTGGAATTTCAAAAGCCTTTCAGAAACGGCTATTTGAGCCATTCATGCAGGAAGAAGGTGCTGCCTATCGCAGTACCGGGGGCACCGGTTTAGGTCTCAGCATATCGAAACACCTGGTTGATTTGATGGGTGGACAACTGATGGTTGAAAGCGAAGAAAACCAGGGCTCAACCTTCAGTTTTGCTCTGCCGCTAATAACCAGTGGTGATGCCAGCGACTGGACAGCGCGGGCCTGGGAAAGGAGCTACGGTCAAATCAAAGTTCTCAGTTTGGAGCCAGGCCAGAACAATCAATCGGCTATTTGCTCACATCTTTGTGCCCTCGGCATCAATGCACAATCAACTTCAGAATACACCCAGGCCATAGAGCTTTTAGAAGAATCAAGGCAATCAAGCGAAAAGATTCAAGCGATTTGCCTTGATACCATCCGCTACAGAAGGCAATGTGAGCAATTCTTAGAAGCCTTCAAACGCTCAAAAGTATTTGGCCTTGTTAGTGTCATTGAAATTGGCACCACTGAATCACTCAGCCAGGCGCGCAGTACACTGGTCGCGCCCAGGACCAGTCATCTCCCCATTCCTCTGCGGCGCAAGCAAGTAGCATCATGCCTGGAACATCTCTCTGGCTGGAAACCCAAAGAGCGAAAAAGTTACACCCAGACAATGGAAGTACCCTCCGTTAAAGATCAAACTAAAAATGAAATTAGCGGTGGTTCAACAGAACCACTAACTCAAGCTAAAGCTCAATCGGGCATCATAAGACGAGCGCTTGTGGCCGATGATAACAAAATCAATCAGCAAGTTGCTCTGTTATTCTTGCAAGATCTCGGCTTCATAGTTGATGTTACTGCCGATGGTATTGAGGCGGTTAGTGCCTTTAACAAGAAAAGATATGACATGGTTTTTCTCGATTGCCAGATGCCAGGGCTCGATGGTTTCGAAGCGTGCAAAATCATCAAAGAGATTCAGCAAAGGCGCGGACTAAACGTGCCCGTCATAGCAGTCACCGCCAATGCTGTCACTGGCAGCCGAGAGGAATGTCTTGACCGCGGCATGGACGACTACTTGAGCAAACCAATTGACCCTACTGCAATGAGCAAACTTGTAGCCCGCTGGCTTGGAGTTAGCGACGTCAAAATCACCATTGTGCCCAGCCAAGAATCTACATCTGCATCTACGTCTACGACCGATGAGCCAGAGAAAGAACAAATCAGCAGACATGGCTCAGTAATTGATTTGAAGAAATTACGCAATCAATTAGACGGAAGAGAAATCGAGAAAACACTGCTCCATTTTAGAACCCGCTGCCATAAAGATATGAGCGAAATCAATAGCCTGGCAGAGCAGTCCAATTTGAACGTTCTCAAAGCCAAGGTACATTCGTTCAAGCGCGCCTGTGCGACAATCTCGGCACAAAGCTTAGTTGACGCCTGCGAAGCAATTGAAGGAGCTTGCGATAGACAAGCAAATCTGGCCTTAAAAAAACACCTGGTTGAATTGCGTCAACACTTGAAGCGCGCTCTAAGCGAAATAGAACGCGAGCTTCTGCAGCAGACAACTACCACCAGCTAAGTTTTATAAGCGCTAGATTAGCGGCCACTCAAAGCAAAGGCTGTGGCATAAGAACCTTGCTCAATATCAGTCAGCAAAGTGCGGCCTTCTTGTGGTGCCCAGCCCAGTTTCTGCATTGCTTTCTCGCCGGAGGCACGATTATTCATAGCAAAGAACATTGAGACCACATCACCAAATACTTCATTAGCCTCGGCCGCAGAAATACTTTGCGCCGGAACTTTGAGAGTGCGGCCCACAGCTTCAGCAATAGACTTAACTGGTATTTCAGACTCAGCGCTAAGCTGGAAGATATCACCAGCCTCGCCTTTCTCTAAAGCCAGCATGTATCCGGCCACCACATCATCAACGTGAGCGGCACACAAAGCATTCTCACCAGACTCAATATACGCAGCCATTCTGCGCTTCTGACCGCTCTCCATCATCATCGGAATGAAAGTGCTGCCAGCGTGGCCATAAACAAGAATTGGCAAACGCAAAACAATAGTTTTGATGCCGTTATTTGCAGTGGCTAAGGCAGCCTGTTCGGCTCTGTAGCGCATTGCCAGGGGATGACTTAAGTCAGGCACTGTTTCTTCTGTGGCAATATTGACACCAGTGTCGCCCACCACACCAGTAGCAGAAGTAACTAGCAGTGGCTTGTTGCTTCCGGCCAAGGCATTACCAAGGGCATGCATGAGATTGCATTCGGTTTCAATTGAACCGGAATATTGACCAAAATTATGAATGAAAGCAGTATGGATAATGGCATCAGCACTGCTGGCCAGACGAGCCAAGCGTTCAGGCTCATTAAGATTGCCAGAGACCGGTTCAATACCAGCTTTGAGCAACTTCTGAGCGGCAATGTCGTTGCGAGCCAAACCGTTCACTGAGTAACCAGCATTTGTTAGTAGCCTGCCGATGCGTGAGCCGACATAACCACTGGCGCCGGTAAGAAATACTTTCATGAACCCTCCAATACTTTTCTTTCGTTCTTCAATAGCTTTAGACAGAAGAAAGGCCGGTTATTCACCGGCCTTTCTCAATGCGCTCCGCAGGAGCACTAATCCATCATGTTGACCCAAACCGACTTGATATTGGTGTAAAGCTCGATTGAATGTTTACCGAGTTCACGACCATAACCACTCATCTTGTATCCGCCGAATGGTACGGCTGGATCAAAGACGTTGTAGCAGTTAACCCAGATTGTGCCAGCCTTAATTAGCGAAGCAAACTTGTGGGCTTTCTTGATATCGCGGGTCCAGACAGCGCCAGACAAACCAAATGTGGTGGCATTGGCTTGCTCAGCAACTTCATCCATGCTCTTGAATGGAATGACGGCCAATACTGGACCGAACACTTCTTCTTGGGCAATGCGCATAGTGTTATTGACACCGGTCAATACAGTCGGTTGAACAAAGAAGCCTTTCTTCATATCGGCTGGTGACTGACCGCCACAAGCAACGGTAGCGCCTTCACCCTTAGCGATCTCAATGTAGTTAAGAACCCGCTCTTGCTGTTCTTTGCTAACTTGAGGACCAATATGGGTCTTCTCATCAGAACCATCACCCTGGCGCATTTTAGCAACGCGCTCTTTCAGTTTGGTCATGAACTCTTCATGGATGCTTTCTTCAAGGAACAATCTCGAACCAGCGCAGCAAACTTGACCTTGGTTGAAGAAGATACCAGTGATGGCACCCTTAACAGCAGCATCAATATCGGCGTCAGCAAAGACTATGTTTGGAGCCTTACCACCGAGTTCAAGCGATACGCGCTTGAGGTTGCCGGTGGAAGCTTGAAGAATTAGTTTGCCGGTCTTGTCTTCGCCAGTGAAGGCGACTTTGTCGATGTCCATGTGGCGAGAAATAGCCTCACCAGCACCATCGCCACCGAAACCAGTAACAATGTTGATTACGCCATCAGGGAAACCAGCTTCCATAGCTAGTTCACCAATGCGCAAGGCTGTCAAAGGAGTTTGCTCAGCTGGCTTAAGAATAACGGTGTTACCGCAAGCTAGGGCTGGGCCCCATTTCCATGCCATCATCAACATGGGGAAGTTCCATGGAATGATCTGACCAACTACACCAACTGGCTCACGCAGAGTGTAAGTGAAGAAGTTGCTATTAGCATTGATGGTCTCGCCTTCAAGCTTAGTAGCCCAACCAGCGTAATAGCGGAAAGTTTCAACTGTTTGTGGCACATCAACATAGCGAGATTCTTTGATTGGCTTACCATTATCAAGAGTCTCAAGCTGAGCCAATTCATCGGCATTTTTTTCAATCAAGTCAGCAAGATTGAGAAGGAGCTTAGCGCGCTGAGCAGTGCTCATTGTTTTCCAGGGGCCAGACTCGAAAGCGCGACGAGCAGCTTTTACAGCCAAATCGACGTCTTCTTTAGAGCCCTCAGCCACGCGGCATAGCACTTCTTCAGTAGCTGGGTTGATGGTTTCAAAGGTTTTGCCAGACTTGGCATCAACCCATTTACCATCAATTAAAAGCTTCTGAGTTTTTGACAGAAATTTCTTGCAAAGTAGTTCTTTTTCATGGACGACGGCCACAGCAGACCCTCCCAGATAAATGGATGTATGGATGCCAGGCGGCCAAGGCCGCTTTTGCTTAGCATCAAATTTATCACGAACCATTAAGTAATACTGCGAAGCTCCAGATCTCTTAAGCTTGGCCTAATTATTTAAGCCTTAAGAACTGCGCAGGAAGTCACTCAGGCTCGATTTGACAACGTCGCTAACGCCTAAGGAGACGCACAAAAAAAGACCGCTCTCATGGAGCGGTCTCTCTAGTTCTATATAAGCTCTTGAATCTAAGCGTATTTCGGCTTGAAATCAGGCTTTGGCTCGTCTCTATTTTCTGACTCTTCTGGCACTCCAACAATCACACCTGAGTCATCTCCGGTGGCCGAAGGTGGAATTTGCGGCGGGGTCAGATCGGTCTTATCGTCGATCACTGGATTTTCACCGTTGGCGATCTTTCTATTGATCTCTTCAACAATGGCATCTACTTCAGCTTTATCGAGAGTTTCTTTTTCCAGCAAGATTTTGACGATAGCGTCCATGTGCGGGCGGTGTTTGACAAGAATCTCTTTTACTCTGGTGTACTGAGTAGAAATCATGTCGGAGACTTCTTCATCAATAACAGTGGCGATATTTTCGCCATAGTCTCTCTCATGACCGAAATCACGACCCATGAACGGTTGGTCATTGCGACGACCAAAAGTCATTGGCCCCAGTCTCTGGCTCATGCCCCATTCAGTGATCATGCGCCGAGCCAAGCCTGTGCTGCGCTCAAGGTCATTCATAGCACCAGTAGTGACTTCACCAAAGACAATCTCTTCCGCTACTCGGCCACCAAGCAAGGCACCAATCTGATCTATCAATTGGGTTCTGCTGTGTGAAAG
>CAJXZK010000268.1 GCA_913063055.1 uncultured bacterium | reverse complement strand
ATGATACGGCGACCACCGAGATCTACACCTCTCTATTCGTCGGCAGCGTCAGATGTGTATAAGAGACAGATCCTGATTATGCCGACACTCTCAATGGTCTAGCCGATGTCTATCGTAAGACCGGCAAGAATGCTGATGCGGCAATTCTCTACACAAAAGTGCTCGATATTCGCAAAAAAGCTTTTGGTGCCAATCACCCCAAAACCGCAAAGTCACTAGAAAACTTAGCCAGCGCTTATACAGCTAGTGGCAAAATCGATATGGCCGAGCCCGTCTATGAAAACCTTGTGGCCACCCGAGAAAGCCTCGGTGGGCTAGAAGACCCTAAAGTTGCTCAGGCCCTAGAAGATATGGCTAATGCTCTAACTCAAAACGGCAAATACAAAAAAGCCGAAAGCCGATACAAGCGTGCTTTAGCAATCAGAGAGAAGAATGCTAAAGCAGATCCAGCAGCTCTTTCCAATTGCCTCACTGGTTACAGTGCCTTATTGCGCAAGACCGGTCTCAATGACGAAGCAGCAAAGATGGAAGCCCGAGCGAAGAAACCTGTTGGCAAGTAAATCAATTTGCCTCCTGCTCAAGGTAGCTCTTAAGTGCAGTCAATCTAGTGCTTGTTACTTTCGCCCGTTTAATTGCGCTATCTCGCTCTTTCTCAGCTACTATGGCGGCCACACTGTTCACACCGCAGACAATACCTGAATTCTTGCCAGGCGAAAAGCCAGAGGGAAGCCTACTCGGAGTCTTTCCTTGCCGACTAGAGGCTTTTAAGCGGTTTCTTGCAGTAATATTAGAAGATGCAGCTTCAGTGTTTTGAAACTTGACAATACTTAGGGCTCTGTCCAAAACTGTTTCATAAACCTTACGCAAGTAAGACATGTGCCACTCCCCCCTGAGATAAGTATCTCCACCATAGCGGCCTCAGTCGAACCAGACTATCCCCCGTATTGACTATGTCCAACTCTTTCAGGGTGATATTGAGTAGAATAGGAAAACAATTTGGGCAGAGAAAAAAAGCAGACCGAGCCAATGAGTCAGAGCGAACAATCTAGTGCTCCCCAGAAGCAAATTGCCATAATGCTAGTAGAAGATCACCTAATTACTCGCATGGGCCTGCGCTTTGCTCTTGAGCAAGTAAGCGATCTTAAAATAGTAGCTGAAGCCGAAGACGGCAATAACGCTGTAACAACAGCTCTTCAAATGAAGCCTAATGTCATCCTTATGGATATTGGCTTACCTGGCATTAATGGCATTGATGCGGCGCAACAAATCAAGAGCAAAGAACCGGCAATCCGCATTGTCATGTTGACATCGCACAATCTTGACGAAGATATCCTGGCTGCTCTCGCTGCCAACTGCGATGGCTATTGCCTCAAAGACGTGGCAGCAGATCAACTTGTCAACGCAATAAGGACAGTTAACAATGGTGGGATATGGTTAGATCCATCTATTGCCAAGCGGGTCATTCGAGCCTTTGTCGAGCAGAAACCAGTAGCGGCACCAGTAAACAACTGCACTCTCTCTGAACGAGAATTAGAAGTGCTAACCCTCGTGGTAGAAGGGTTGAGCAACCAGCAAATAGCCGAGCGCTTAATTCTAAGCACTGAAACCATAAAAACTCATATGCGTCATCTTATGGAGAAGCTTTCGGTTTCAGATAGAACCCAGGCCGCAGTAAAGGCGTTGCGTACCGGCTTAGTTTGAGCAATTTACCCTGGCTAAGTAGTAACGAGCAAACCGCTTATTGGCAACTTCACTGTAATGGTAGTGCCTTCTTCTGCGCTACTGTCACAAGTTATCCGTCCCTGATGCAATTGGGCAATGCGATGGCAGAGATAAAGCCCAAGACCTGTTTTAGCAACATAGGTTTTGCCCGGCACACCTTGCCAAAACTTTGAAAGCATACCGCTCCGCACCTCATCTGGCATGGGTTTACCAAAATTATGAATACGCACACAGAGTTTAGAATCGATCAACTCGGCTGAGACGCTAATCAACTGACCCTTATCACTATATTTGAAAGCATTATCGAGTAAGTTTGAGAACAGCGTGCGTAGGGCCTCTTCATCACCCCAAATACGACAAGCCGATGCCAACGCATCAAAAGAACAATCAATTTCTATCTTATGGCCCTGAGAAAATTGGCCGACACAATCGAGCAAAAGCTCTTTGGCATTGAGAATGACGCGACTGAGATCGCTGCCCACTTCATAGCGGTATATTTCAAGCAAGCGCTGAACAAGCTGCAACTGATTCTTATTGGCCTGTTGCATCACCATCAAGGCTTCATTTTGGGCCGCATTTAAGTCACCAAGCTGTCCGCGAAGCAAACCACTGAGCAAATTCTCTGTACCAATCAAAGGTATGCTCATATCGTGGGCCAAAGTGGCAATAAAATCTTGGATAGCAGCCATTCTTAGGGTCTGTTCTTCTGAGCGACGCCGTTGAATGGCATAACGAATGCTACGCACTAACGACTCATTGCCGATATTTTGCTTTACCAGATAGTCTTGAGCCCCCAGACTAACTGATTGCAGGCCCAGCTGCTCATTATCACTACTGGTCAAAATAATTATTGGGCAACCGTCGACAAACTCTCTAGCTCGACTCAAAGACTCAAGGCCACGACTATCGGGCAAGTTGAGGTCAAGCAAAACAACATCAGGCCTCTCGTCTTTCAAATAGCGCTGGGCGGCAGCCATATCGCTTACCCTTTGTACATCGAACTGCGGCTGCGTGCGGGCACCAAGAAGCCTTTTAACATATTCACAATAGAATTTGTCGTCTTCGATCATGAAGACATTTACTTGTTGCAAATTCTCATTGGTTGCCATTTATATCTAGAGTCTCTTCAGTGCAAGTAACTTGCAAATCAGTTGGTTGATTCGCCTGTATACATGGGCATTACAGTGATCATACCCCCTTATGGCAGAAACACATCCCCCAGATGGTCAACCGCAAGGGTGATAGCTAAATTGTGCCCTGACAGGGAAAATGACATTGTGGGAAAGCCAGCAATTAACAGTCTACAAAAGGTTTAGCATGACAGATGAGCAAACGGCAGCGAATCAAATGAAAATATTGATTGTTGATGACGATGCTTTCTTCCGTCAATTGCTAAATCGTATACTTTCAGCCGTAGGCTACAAAGTGATTGAAGCTCGCAGCGTAAGTGATGCCATTTGCGCTCTCGAGCAAGCTCCTGATTTGGCTATCATCGACTATCGCATGCCGGGCTGTGACGGCGCTAACTTTATAAAAGAGTTGAGAGAAAAGAACTACAAATTTCCAATTGTCTTTTGCTCTGGCTCAGGTATCGACCATAAAACATTTGCTGAGATGCGCAATGTTTATCAAGTCGACATGATCATTCAAAAGCCAATTCACCCCGAAATGTTCGTACAACAAATAGCCGAATTATTTGAGCAAGGGAAAGATAAATCCAAACCGGAAGCAGCAGCAGAAGTATTACAAGAGAATGAGGCAGTCTCAGGCATAAACAACCGCAGCCTAGACGAGTTTCTTCGCCAAGAACATTTGCTACCAGATCCAAACGAGGAGAAACCCGCAGAAGAATCTCTACCTAATAATGCTACAGAAGAAGCCGACCGAGCCATGAAAGAAACAGAAGAGGCCATAGCTGAACTAGCCTGTATCTACTTACTTGAGCTGCCAAATGAGCTAGAGCAGATGACCGCAGAGATACTAGTGGCCGCAGAAAAAGGCGATGCTAGCAGCCTAAGCAAGGCCAGCTATAGGGCGCACCAAATCAAAGGTACCGCTGGCTCACTTGGCTTTGATTCTCTCAGCCAGATTGGCTCTGTCCTGGAAAAAGAATTGATTGCGGTGGGCAAATTAGATCTCACTAGCGACAATCTCAGATGGGAAGAGATTTTAACGCTAGTAGAAGAGGCCAAGGAGTGGATCGAGAACAAACTGGCGGAGATAAATTCAGCCGCAATAGAAGTAGAAATCGAAACCACAGATTTAGAACAAAGTAAAAAGAACCACGCGACTTACAGACTACTGCCACCGCGCGTTTTGATAGTGGCAAGCGATCAAGAACTAATTGGCACACTAACAAGTAGCCTGGAAGAAGAGCGTATGGCCGTTACTTCCCTAACTAGCAGCATGGAAACATTTAGCGTGCTAGATGATTTTCAACCAGAGCTAGTGCTGCTGCAAGAGACAATGCCAAGCGTTAGCGGTAATGATATTTGCCGGATGATTCGCTGCAACTCACGCTGGAAAGCATTACCTATATTAATCTTGATGGATACTAAGGGCTGCACAGCAGAATCACGCCAGAAACTGTTCGAAGCCGGTGCCAGTGATTTCATTCTCACCCCCTTGGCCCACCTCGAACTACTGGCCAAGATCAAGCTTCACCTGGGCCTACCGGCCTCAAACCAACAGGCTTTAGCTTTATAAGCAGCCAGGTACCAGGCGTTAGGGCAGGCCTTGTACCATAGCAACAACAAAATGGAACTAATTAACAGGTAGTCAGTCTAGGGTCACTATCTGATAGTCTTTGCTATGCCATAAAACAAAAGGAAAACCCATGCCTCTGAAGAATTCTGCTTTACCTTTTTTGCTTTCCCTTCTTACTCTCTCCAGTCTTACAACTCTCGCCCTGGGCCAACCGGCTTCAGCCGCACCAAGAGTGACTACTACCATCAGAACCACAAGTACTACAGTAACGAAAAGAGTACCGGTCTGGGCTGCCAAACTAAAGGTGCCATATCGCTCCTGGCTGCCTCTTAACCAACCAAAAGAAGTATTGCTGTGTGTTCATGGCTTAGGCTTCAGTAGCGCCTCCTTCGCAGATTTTGGCAGAAGTATGGCCGGTCGTGGTTTTGCTGTCTACGCTGTAGACGTTCGTGGTTTCGGCCAATGGGCCAAGCGCAAAGGTCAAGATACAGTAGATTTTGAAGCCTGCTTACTAGACATAGAGCAAGCTCTGAAATCATTGCGCAAAGCTTATCCTGGCGTGCCTGTATTCATGGTGGGAGAATCAATGGGCGGAGCCATTGCCATGGCTGCCACAGCTCGCCATCCCGAACTAGTTGATGGTCTAGTTTCATCAGTACCATCAAGTGACCGCTACTACAAAATTGGTGGCGAGATCGTGGTTGGTGCTCACTACCTAGAAGATCCCGACAAGAAAATTGACCCCGAAATCATTGATAAAATCAGCACAGACGAGAGAACGCGAGCTCAAATGGAGTCCAACTCAATGAACCGTCTGAAATTGTCACCGAAAGAATTGAAGCAATTTGAAACCTTCATGAAAAGCAATTTCGACAACGCTCATCTCATTGAAAAGCCACCAGTGTTGATGCTCGCCGGCTTTAAAGACAAGCTCGTCAAGCCCGAAGGCACCATTGAACTCTTCAATGCCCTCTCCACTCAAGACAAACTCTTGATGATTATTGGTGATAGCGAACACCTGCTGCTCGAAGAAAATCAATTGACCAGTCAACTAGCACAACTGCTCAATGTCTGGATCACAGACGAAGGCAGAACCTACAGAAGCAATCGGCACTAAGGCCAGAAACCTAGTTAGGACGAATGCTAATTCGGAAAGGCGCAGCGGGCAAATTCTCAACATTAAAGAGAGTAGCCTTAGTTGCGTCTTTCCAGTCGTAGCGGACCTCAATGGGATTAACAATCTGAGGGCTGCTAACAAGCAGATCATGATCAACAATTTTCACTTCAGCCGGGAATATTCGCCCTTTGGTATCAATCATTTCAAAACCAGTAGGCTGACCAACCTTAAGCCGCAGCGCCAAGCCATCTTTAGCATTGCTAAAATGCACCTTAATAGCGGCACCTTGACTGTCATAGCCTTCATAGAGTGGGCCAAATGCTGTTTTCTTTCCTTCAAATAACTTGGTGAGAATGGCCTGACTGAGACGAGCAGGCAATCCATCTAACTGATTCAAGCTATGGTGCTTGCCGTAATCAGTAGTTACGATCATAGAAGTAGATCCAACCGCTAGAGCTGAAGCTTGTGCGTCGCGCATATTCACCCAAGAATTTTCAACACCAATACAGGCTGCTAGTGTATTTATGTCAAAGGTATTGGAAGCAACAGCACTACTCGGTAGCTGTATAAAGAAGAATGGAATGTCTGGTTCTTGCGCCCAGCGAACACGCCAATCGCGAATCAGCATCGGCAGTAATTTGCGATAACTAACAGCTTGCCCCAGGTCATGTAGACCTTGATACCAGACAACGGCTTTGAGAGCATAACCGACCAGGGGCGCCACCATGCCATTGTACGCCACACAAGGTTTAGAAACGCTGCTCAATGTCGGCTTGCCATCAGGGGTAGTGGCAGCCTCCGCCCCTTTAAGACTGGGATCTAATATCGGTCGAAAGACCGACATCTGCATTAAGCGATCTTTTGAAATCCATGATGCAATGGGAGTTTCGGGATAAGAACAATCGATGATACCAACTGGCACTTTTAAATTAGCTTCTAGATTACGGCCAAGATTGTAAGCAAGAGCAGAGCACTCAGCCAATGTAGCCTTATCGCCACCACTACTATTACTATTATTACCAGAGCTGACCTTCCAGCTCCCCGTAAGCACAGCCGAAGGATTGGCACTGACCTTCTTGGGCACAAGGAAAAAACGCAACTTATTGCTGGTATTGCTAGAGCTGCTGGCGCTGCCCAGAGCAGAATCAGAGAGAGGAAGACTCTTCAATGAGTCGAGCAACTCACTCTGTCCAGCACAAAGAAAGACTTCGCCGACTTGCACATCTTTAAAGACCACAAGATTCTCGCCCTGCACCTTCAGTTCACGGGTCGGACCTAGCTCGGCTTCTTCCAGCACCACATGCCAATTACCACTCTTACTGGCGACACAACTAGCGTGTTGATTACCAAAACTAACTTGCACCTTTTCTGCTGGCTTTGCCGTACCCCAGACTTTAATGGGCACATCTTGCTGCAAGACCATATGGTCAGAAAATATTCCAGGCAACTTCACGGCCGCAAAAGCAGGCTGACTGAGAAATGAGAGCAGGACAATTAACAGGACTTTTCTCAAAAACAATTTCTTACCGATGGCCGGGAGTTAAGTATCACAAGTATTTCAAGAGTTCAAAGTATCAGATAGCTTTAGCCCCAGGTGTGAAAATTGTCTCACTAGTATTAAGTAGCCAAAGCAGTTGAAAAGTAGTGACTAGGGCTTTGAAATCGGCCTTTGGACGAACCCTGAATTAGCTAACAATGTAAACTGGCAGAAGATTATAGAAGAATTCGCGCAGCTCCTGACAATCTACTTATGAACAATTTTTCGCAAAAACTTGCCAAATTTCTTGTCACTCTAGCCCTATTGGGCCTAGAGCAAGGGCACGTTCCTTCACTTGCCGCCGAGAGCCCCCAAATAGCTATGTCAGCCAGAGAAATAGCCTCTATTAACAAGCTCAGAGCTCTCAGAAAAGCCGACAACTTCAAACAAATTGCCATTGACTTAAAGGCCATAAAGCCCAAGGGCCATTGCCTTGAGTATTGCCTGGAAGTACCAAGAGCAGTCACCAGCAGAGCGCACAACATCCAGGCAATCGTCGATTTTCTCACCATGGCCATTGCCATCTATCCCCATAGCGACCAACTCTATTTAACTCGAGCTGAAACCTGGCTTGAAGTAGATGAAAGCGAACTGGCAGAGCCAGACATCAAACGAGCTATCGAATTAAACCCGCGCTCGTGGAAGGCCCATTCCGAGTTAGCTGAATTCTTGCGCAATCAGCAAAAGTACAAAGAGGCTCTGGCTGAGGTGGAAAAAGCCATAGAG
>CAJXZK010000267.1 GCA_913063055.1 uncultured bacterium | reverse complement strand
CGCTTGGTGGTCATTCCGGCTGGCGCCTTCCTGCACGACATCGGCCGCGCCATCAGCGTCGACGACCATGCCGAAGCCGGAAAGAAAGTGGCACAGGACTACCTCAGCGCCAAAGGCTTCCCTACCAAGGTCGTCTCCAAGGTTGCTGCAGTGGTCGCGTGTCACCGTTCCGACAAGTTCCTGGGCATCTCCATCGAAGCGCTGAAGAAGTTCCCGGAATTGGCCATTGTCGTTATCGCTGACAAGTGCGTCGGCGATGAAGACCGTGTGCGTCCCCGCCAGGCTTTCTTCCTGCGCATGCTGCGTCTGGTCGGCCTTGCCCGCACCAACTTCTGGGACAACGCCGAGCACGACCGGGTCAACTTCGCCATCAAGGACGCCCAGCTTCTGGTCGACTCGGATGACGCCTGCACCCAAGAACACGCTGGAGCGATTGTGCTCAAGCTGGTTCTCGACGAGAAGGTTGCTCCGGCGAAAGAACTGCTCTCGCTCTACGGCAAACGCTTCCACTCCTGTGGTCGTGCCGCCAAGAGCCTGGGTTTCCTCTTCCGTATCGAAGTCAACTCGGTGCGCTTCATGTACGACGACGTCACCAACCAGTGGCGCCCGCTTGAGTGCTTCAGCGTGCAACTGCCCTAAGGCATGAGCACCTGAGGTGAACAGGGGAAGAAAAGTTTCTGGCTTCGGCCAGAGACTTTTTCTTCTCTTAATTCATACTATCTAATTTAGTAAGATAGTTGCCGCAAATTAGGGCAGTAAAGAGATAGCTGAAAGTGATGGCCAGGTAAAATAGCCTAGTAGAATATATTTATTACTAATGGAGCACCTCGAAAAGAGTGTCACTTGTAAACGACATCTGGAAGATCTATCGCGCCTCGGCTGAGTCGTGCGTTAAGGCAGGTCAATACACCGACGCTGAGCGGCTCTGGCTGGCAGCATTAGAAGTGGCTGAAGACTACGGCCCAGATAATGCCATGTTGACGACCTCCTTAGAGGGTCTGGCCGAAGTGTTTTGGTACCAGGGCAAGCATGAGTTTGCCGCCCCTATTTGTCGGCGCTTACTGCGGCTTTATGAACAAAAGCTAGGCCATCATCACCCCGACGTGGGCACTATGGCCTACAACCTGGCCTTGCTCTACCACTCCTGGGGCAAGTATGTTGAAGCAGAGCCATTCTACAAGCTCTCTATGTCAATCAAAACTAGGGTGCTGGGCGGCCGTCACCCAGAAGTTGTCAGTCTATTGGGTAACTACGCTGACCTGCTGCTCATGCTCGATAGGGTAGAGGAAGCCAGAGAACTCAAGGCTCTGTCAGAAAAAGTCAAAGCCACCAGTTGGCGCAAAACAGGAAATTGGCAAGCCATGCCCGCCGCAGCTGAGTCCGAAACACTTTCCAACCCTAGTCCTACTTAAATGACCTTCGGATTAACAGGCTGGCTCAAGTCCCAGCATCGCAGTATCGACTACGAAATACCGCTTTGGTATCCCAGTAAAGAACATCCAGACAGCCGCGAGTGGCTCAGCACTAACGGCCTCGGTGGATATTCAATGGGTACAGTCTCAGGTATGAACCGTCGGCGTTACCACGCTAGCTTAGTCTCAGCCCTCACTCCACCAGTTGATCGCAAAGTTGTTCTCTCGCGCATCGAAGAACTAGTAACAATCAACGGCAAAGCCTATGACCTCGCCACTAACTCCTGGGCATCAGGGGTGGTATCACCAACCGGATACAAAAAGCTTGAATGCTTTACCACTCTCCCCACTCCCACCTGGGTTTACGAGCTGGACGGCCATTACATAATTAAGCGCCAAGCACTGCCTTACGGCAAAAACGAATTATTCTGCGGCTACACTTTTCTGCCCGAAAATGACGATGACACTCCCGATGTCAAATTAACCACCCGCTTTTTGGTCGGCTTTCGCGATTTCCATGCGGCAGTCAAAGGCTCACCAGATGAGCGTTTCCCCCAATTCGTCTCCCCCAACCAAACCATGATCATTCTCAATGAAAGTGGGCACCGCCTCTGTTTGACCTGGGGCAGTGGTAGATATGAAACCGAAAAGCAATGGTGGTGGGATTACAACTGGCCAGACGAAACGGCCAGGGGTGAACCAGATCGCGAAGACCTCTTCCTTGTTGGTACCGTAACCAGCACCCTCACCAATGGCCAAGAATTCAGCGTAGGCGCAAGTTTTGAACAAGTAATTCAGAATCCTAATTGTTTTGAAGCTGTAGAGCGATTGATTGACCGACAAAATCGACTAATTAACCGCGCCAGTTTACCCCGCTCTCAAAAAACTGACATGCTCATTCTGGCCAGCGATCAAATGATCGTGCCCGATCTCTTCGCTCCCTCACACAGCCCAGCTGGAGCCACCGGTGCCGATAGCGAAAGCGACCGACTCTCGGTGATTGAAGGCTATCCCTGGTTTAACGACTCGGGCAGAGCGGCACTGCAATCGTTGCCGGGTCTACTGCTTGCCACCCGTCGCTTTAGAGACAGCAAAGCTGTTCTCATGGCCTTTGCTGAACGAACTGAAAACGGGCTGATTGCCAACCGCACTCTCGACTCTGGCAAGCAATCTCGCCTTGTGTTTGCTAGCGCTGATGTCAGCCTCTGGTATGGCTGGGCCCTCTATCAGCACTACCGCATCACTAAAGACAAAGAACTAGTGAGAGCCCTAATGCCGGTTCTCATGAAAATTTACAAGCGCTTCAGCGCCACCACTGGCGATATCAAAATCGCTAGCGATGGCCTTTTAGATACGGGCTCTGCCACAGAAGAATATAGCTGGATGGATGCCAAAATTGGCGACCTACCAATCACTCCAAGAGCAGGAAAAGCAGTTGAGTTAAATGCCCTCTGGTACAACTTCTTAGAAACCATTCTATTTTTGGACAACGAAATCCAATTAGAGCTGAGCGAGAAAGCAGAAATCAAAGCAAAGGCTGAATTGGCCAAGCACTCTATGGCCAAATTCTGGAACGAAGAAAAACAGTGTCTCTTTGACGTGATCGACGCCCGTACACCTTCTGGGCACAGTAACAAGGGCCACGACGACGCCATTCGCCCCAATCAACTACTAGCGGTTTCTCTACCTTTCAGAGCGTTTAGCAAACCCCATGAACGAGCTATTCTTACTATAGTCGAAACGGAATTACTCACCCCCACTGGCCTGCGCACCCTTGCGGTTAACGATCCCCAATACCAGGGAGCTTATGGCTGCGGCTTCCAGCACGCCGATCAATACCACCGCGACCTTTCCTATCACCAGGGCACAGCCTGGACCTGGCTAATTGGCAGTTACTTTGAAGCACTAACAAATGTCTACGGTACGCAGGCGGAGAGCGTCGGCCGCATTAAGCTCTTGCTGCAGCCGTTTCTGGCACACCTGACAGAAGAAGCTTGCCTAGGCTCAATTTCTGAAATTTTTGATGGCAGCAGACCACACCTTGCTCGAGGTTGTCCGGCCCATGCCACAGCCATAGCAGAATGTATGCGCTGGCAGGCTTGGCAGCTAAAACAATAGTGGGTTAAAAGCCCTGACAAAATGCTGGTGAAAAAATAAGACCGGCGGGTATGAAAATATAGCTGGTCAATTTGTGTCCCGCTAAACTCAGCCAACGACGATTTGGCATCCCTATCCACATTCTGGAGCGCATGTTCAAACCGAATTCCAATTCAGGACGAGGACCGCAGGCAAGCCCGCCCCAAGCAGCCACTCCTGGTAGCTCTTCACCGCAACGGCTGCCACAATTGTGGAACCCTCCTACATTCGAAGACATTACTAAAATTCTCAGCCTCTCGCAAAAGCAGGGGGGCAAAGCTATTGAATTGCCATTTTCAGTTCCAGGCAACGACTCGCTCTATCAAATTAGAGTACAGCAGCCAGAAAATAGTGATCCAGAATGGACTTTTTCATCAGGCACCTTAACCGGCTTAGCCACAGTGTGGAGCATTCCTTGCATCGACGTGCAACTGATTCATAGCCTGGTCGAATCTGAATCCACAGGCAAAGACTCAGTCGATCTAATCGCCTCCAATAGCTTCAATCGCTCCACCACTGGCAATATTGCCTTCCCCTCTGCCGAAATCGCCGATCAATCAACCAGTCAGACAATGAGTGGCGTAGCCAATGCCATGCAATCAGTCAATCCAGCGAGCAGCCAAGAAATAACTGGCAGCAGAGAAGCAGCGACTGCCCCAGGACCACTACAAGGTCAAAGCCAAAGTACCGGTCAGGGACAACAGCAAGCATCGCTAGAAGGCGACCTAGAAAAGCTCAATTTACCAGCAGTGCTGCAATCACTGGCCTTAAGCAAAATGACAGGGCGACTTGGCATTGCCAGCGCCTTTGGTGGAGCTGATATCTTTCTTGTTGAAGGCAACCCGGTTCATGCCACCACTGGTGAGACAAAAGGCGATCACGCCATCATTGAGACTTTGCTTTGGCCAAGTGGAAAATTCAAATTCTTCGAACAAGAAAAATGCACCGACTACACCCTGACTAAACGCTTAGAAAACCTGTTGATGGAAGGTTTGACCTTACTAGATCAACATAATTATCTAAAAAATGCCGGCCTCAATATGGATACATATTTGAAGCAAGCTTATAGCAATCTGTCTGAGATGCAATTCGAGCAGCTTGCCAGTCGCGGAGCGCCGGTCAATATGACCTTGCAAAAAGACTTTTATCTAGAAATTGACAGCCAACTAACGCTCTATGAGCTGTTGCTGCGCATGCCATTAGCCAAAGCCGACTGGGTGCCGGTAGTCTACAACCTTGTTTCGGTCGGTCTGGTGCGCCTAGCCAATGAAGTACAGAAGAAAGAAGTTGTCGAGTTAGTTGACAAAGGTTTAGATGAACAGGCCATTGCCGCTGCCATAAAACCTTTAACGCGAATGGAAACAGATGTCTTCACCTATCCGGTCTTTCAATATTTTCTCAAGCAAGAAATAGCTCGCTACGGGGTTGATGCCAAGGCTTTTACACTAATGGTATTCGACTTATTAGTAGAGCGGCCCAATGGCCTAGAGTCAATGCCCCTGAGCGCCGCAAAAATAGCCCTAGATAGAGTCAAAGGCGTAAAACGAGATATCGATATCTTGGGACATTTCGAAACTTTCGATTTTGCCATCATTTTGCCGCAAACAGCAACGCGTTCTGCTGGAATTGTGGCACAACGTATTCTAGAGAGAATAAATGGAGAACCAATCGCATCATTAGCTGGAAGCAGCAGCCAAATCAACATTGCTTTTGGCATGGCCTCCTATCCCCAAGATGGCAAGACAGCAGGCGCTCTCATGGCAGCTGCAGCCGAAGCCAAAAAGCATGCTCGCAAAACCAGTATTGCCATTGTGGAGTACAAAGCCATGACTTAAAAACATATGGGCAACCGGCATGTAAAGTGATGTTTTGACGTACTATTGCAGGCATTCAAATCGAACAGACGAACGGCTCCTTCCCATCCCCCTAAGCGAGTGTAATTAAGCCACAGATGGCTCTAGTCAATTACGGCACCAAAGAAATAACATTCAAGCTCGTTTATTACGGCACAGGCTTGGGCGGCAAAACCACCAACCTCAAAGTAATCTATAGCCAGCTTTCACCGCAAACGCGCGGCGAATTAGTAAGCCTCGCCACCGAAACAGAGCGAACTCTCTTTTTCGACTTTATGCCACTTGACCTTGGTCTGATCAATGGCTTCAAAGCTCGTATTTCAATGTACACAGTGCCTGGCCAAGAAGAATACAACAAGAGTCGCAAATTGATCTTGCGCGATGTAGACGGCATTGTCTTTGTCGCTGATTCAAGCGTGGTGCGCTCGGAAGAAAACCAAGCGTCTTTGAAGAACATGATGGACAACCTCAAAGAATACAATCTGACGCTGCAAGATATTCCTTGGGTTTTGCAATACAACAAGCGCGATATCAGCAACATGATGACCGTTGAACGCATGGAATCGGAATTGAACAAAATGGGAGTACCTGCTTTTGAGGCCGTAGCCCTTGAAGGCAAAGGCGTGTTTGCCACTCTTAAAGCGATAACAAAAATGATGCTCAATCGCGCCAAAGGCGAAGACTAGTAAAAAAGGCGTGAAATATTCGCTGCACTGCGAAAAGTTGCGCAAATGAGCTTTCCATAACGACATAGTTGCGCTCAGCTTGCGCGACCTTGGCAACACAACCTGCCAGCGAAACATAACCCCAGCAAGCATTTCCAACTCAGTTAAGCTCTGTAACTTACATTAGTTTACAGAATTGAGGCAACTTCTTTTGCCTTTGAACAATAGACTTAAGTGTCATTTTTTTCCTTCTCAAATAAAGATCAAAGCTACCAGCGCAGCAAACACCATAGCGAGATTCATAGCACACCTCAGCAGTTGCTGCAGTGCGTTGTTGACTCGCTTGCCGCCCGCTGTCTCTAGAGATCTTGAAGGAAAGTTTGACGAGAAGGCTCTTTGCGGCTCTTCTCGGCCAACCAAAAATATAACCATGAGGTCAACCATGACCCGAATCACCATATGCGGTATCGCCGCAATCTTTTTCTGCAGCATCGCCGGCCTTATCTTCTACCTGCAAGCCCCTCCCGCCCAGCCAGACTTTGCTCCCGGCACCACAGTGCGCATCTTTCTCCCTGACCATAGCAGCGCCGAGAAGATTCGCTATGAGCGCTATGCTGCAGACCGCGTCAGCCGCACAGTCACTGACATCGAGTATGTCGATGGCTCCAGCGAACAAATCACTTACTGGGGAGACAACAACCTGCGCCGGGCCTCGGTCAAATACTTCAAAGAGGATGACTCTCAGCAGGCTGCAAGCAACCAGAACAAGCGCCTTAAGAGCAAAGCCACCTTCGATCATCGCACGGGCCAGCTCTATACCAGTCATCAGGTTTACCGTCTTGATGGCACCCTAGAGCGCACCGGTGAGCTGCTTAGCGATGGGCGCTATCAAACTAACTACTATTGGAGCGACGGTAAAACATTATCGCGCCAGCGTATCTTCAACCAGAGTCGTGTTTACGCCTCGGAGAAGATCTTTCGCGAAGATGGTTCGCTTCTTGCCGACGTTGTTCAAGGGCAATCGGATCAGCGAGAAATTGTGCTTTATTGGCCAAACGGTGCACGCCAGGCTAATTACAGCAGCAACCTCGTCAACGGAGCCCGGGGCACGTTCTTTGCCGAAGACGGCGTCACTGTAGTCTGCGAATTTTACCGTTCTTACTGGGCAATCGAAGAGGTCTACTACAACAGCGCTGGCCAGATCTGGCAGAAGCGCTTGGCCTACCCCGGTAATGGCTCAATGACAATTAGCCTTTTCGCCCCCGACGGAACCACGCCCGCCAGCTCCAGTACTGCCACAGCAAATACAAGTGACAGCAAAACGGCAGGACCCCTTGTGGCTATCCAGTTCTGGAAACTGCGCCCGACCTATGATGGCAAACCGGCCTACAAGGCGCTATCGTCGGTTGCACTCTACAGCGGCGGCCAGGGCAGGCCCTACCGCATCATCACCTTCAGCAATGGTCAGCCTGATGGCATCAATGCCGCTGGTCAGGATGCAAGCGGCGTGCAGGTGGCCAACCCGGCCTATCTGGTGGAACCCGTCAGTAGCCCCATTCCAGAGCCAGGCCTGACTGAACGCGGCGCCCCTAAACTTCTGTACGACTACGAATAAGTCATGTAAGTCGTCTAAGTCTTAGATGTCCGAGCTAATAGGAGCTCAGACATAGACCCTGAGTCGGATTCGCCCTAGGGCGAATCCGACTTAGTCAACGGCATTACTGCGCAGCTAGTTATATAAAGGCTCTGCGCCAATTTCTATAAAAAAATCCCTCGTTCAGCTATTGCATATAGTATAACCATAGAACCGCAATTATTCACGGGAGTGATACCAAAGTAATCTTTTAAAAAGCACAAAAGCCCTGTCAGTTGGCTCAGAATCTG
>CAJXZK010000266.1 GCA_913063055.1 uncultured bacterium | reverse complement strand
GATGGAAGATGCAGATCTCGCCGTTCTCTTCCACACGCGCACGGAATTCCGGCGGGCAGAAGTTGCGCAGATGGTCGTTGATGATGGCGTCGGCGTCAGCCTCGGTCACCACGGTGTCCTTCTTGACGAAGCCGATGGTCTTCTTGTTCTCCGCCTCTTCCACAGCCGCCGAACCGATGTTGGCCGTGAGGATGAAGATGCACTGGCTGAAGTCGACGATTTCGCCATTGCCCAGGGTGTAGTTGCCGTTGCGGAAGATGCTCAGCAGAATCTCGTTGAACTCGCCGCAAGCCTTCTCCCACTCGTCGATCAGAACAACAGTCACCGGAGCCTTGGAGCCGAGACGGCTGCGGGTCAGGTTGTGCTGGCTGAACTGGGCGTAGGAGTCGATCTCGTGGGGCAGCGGCGCGACGTAGTCCTTCTCCTGGCGGTTGGTGTAACCGACGAGGTTGGGGCTGGCGCCGGTGAGCTTGCTGAGGTTGTGCTTCTCCTTGTACTCGCTGCCGTCGATCTTGAGCACCGCCTTGCGATCGCCGTGGAAGTATTCACCGATGCGGAAGGCCATCTCCGACTTGCCGGAAGTGGTGGGGCCGGGGGCAACGATGACATAGTAGGGCTTGTTGCCGACGCGCAGCTTGGACAGGGTGCGGCGGAAGGCACGGCGAGCGGCCTGACGACCGTTCTCCTGACCCATGATGGTGGAGTCGATGAAGCTGCCGAAGCGGAGTTCGGAGCCGTTGACGGCCTTGGTATCCAGCCTGCGAGTGGCGACGGGTGCGGCCGTGTCAGTGGCAGTGGTGGAAGCGCCTGAAGTGTTTACGGAAGTGTTCATGGTAAATCTCCTGACTTTTCGTGACTCTTTCGAGTCGGTTAAGTGATTAGAAACGTGACAAGAACACCGCAACACCCTCAGTAGCAAAAACACATAACCGCCTAGCTCCGACAAAGACCCCAAGCCTCATCCCCAACAAACTGCAACGCAGAATGAAGGAGGGGAAGCTAAGCTAACAGGGGTTTAGGGCAGGGCTAGATAGTGAAGTGGTTTTTGTTTCCTGAGAGAATGAAAGTGGTGATCTTAATAAGCACCCTATCTACAAACACAGTCAGGACAAAGACTACAAAGATCATTAGGGAAAAATTGAGAGAGAGTGCATTGGGGATTTCCCCATGACACAGGCAGACGCGAACTGGCGCGGCTAGCGAACTGTCTAATGTTCGCCCCTTGTCCCGCTCGCAAACACCCTTCTGTTTCTCAGTTCGCAAACACCCTTGTGTTTCTCAGTTGATGAACAAACTATTGCTGGTTTTACAAAATTCCGATTTTAGAAAGCTCGTCGGCAGTAGGATAAGAGCGCATCAAATAGCGCACCGGATACTGGTCAACATCGACCAAGTTATCGCCCAAGACTTCCTTTACTTTCTCGAATGGAGCTGAGGCAAGAGTCTTAGACTCACCGCTCTGATTAGGTTCAGCAACAAATTTGACATAATCGGTTTCAGGAATTAAGGCATGTTGCACCTTGGGCACAACTGTCCAAGTATGCACAACGTCTTCACTCTCTCGCCGCTCATAATCAAGAATCGGCAGACTTTCCACATCCATCGAAGAGAGCAAGAGCGCCTTTTGGCTAGCATAAATATCACTGAGGTAAGCAGTCTCAAGCCCCCGCAATAGGGGGTTGAGGGGATCGAGCAAAGGTGGTGCGAAGCGCTGCCAGCCGCTCTCGGTTTTGTGCACTAAGACCGGAGGCAGCGGCTGTTGCAAGTTTTGAGCATCAGCCAGCATTTGATAGAGAGCAATCAATCCACGCCTATCTTCAGAGCCCGTAATCAGAAGTTGATTGTTATCAGGGATGCCGATGACGTGATCACCCTGCACCTTAAACTGCTTCAGCAACTCGTCAATGATTAGACGAGAAGAATCATAGCCATCGTGCCAGGTGGATGAATAAACGCTACTCAAGCCAGTCTCTTGATCAACCAACATCTCAAAACTGCCCCCGCTGCGGGCAATCAAATTTTGATAAGCAACCTCAATGGCTTGATCAAATTCAATGCCCCAAGAGGCGAGTTGTCTATGGGTAACAATTAGTCTTGTGCTGCTCAAATCAAGGGCCAGCACCATGGCAAAAGCATCAGCTATAACCACAAAAGGGGCAAAATCTGGAGTGACATCAATATTGGGATCATCGAGCTCCTTGGCCATTCCCAAAGCTAAATTCATGTTGGTGCGAAAGACCGTCCAACGATCAATCAGATGGGGCATTAATCTCGCCTTCGCATCTTCAAAATTTGCTGGGAAGGCCGACTCGCCATAGAGCTTGCTAATTTTAGCCAACAATTGCGGCCGCTCTGAACTATCAAGGGCGCAATATTCACCAAAATAATGGCCAAGCAAAAGACGCTGCACTGGCGCACCTTCAGGAGCTTCAACCAGAGCAAAGGCATCACTATCGTAGGTGAGCGAGCTGCTTAAACCACCCGGTTTAATAGTCTCGGCGATCAGTGCAGCAAACTGTTCATAACTAGGGCGATTAGTGACCATTGCCATTATTCCTAAACTTGGGGAGTGTTCTAATTTCCAGTTGTAATCACAACTCTAAACTTGGCCTTACCGCTAATCATCCGCTCATAAGCCTCTGCAGCTTTCTCTAAGGGGTACTCTTCATTCATTGAGCGCACACCAGTGAGAACACTGAAATCAAAAGTGTCCTCGCTATCAGAAGCAACACCAGATGGCCAGGCCTTTACTGAATGGCGATTGGAAAGCATACCAATGGCGTTCAAAGGAATTGGGTCTGCCGCTGCTCCCAGTATCACCAGGCTGCCACCCACTCCCAAACCGCCCATGGCACTGGCCATAGCGGCTCCATTGGTAACAGTAGCGACAATTACGTCAGCTCCGCCAAGTTTCTGCAATTCCACTGCCACATCGGCACTAGTACTATCGATATAAACACTGGCGCCGAGTTTCTTAGCCAGTTCGGCTTTGTCTTGACCGCGAGCAATCGCGACCGTACGGAAACCCATCTTGGCTGCAAATTGCACCCCTAAATGTCCCAGGCCACCAATACCAAGAATAGCCACCAGATCCCCTGGCTTAGCTCCGCTATTGCGCAATGAATTGAAAGTAGTGATACCAGCGCATAGAAGTGGTGCCGCTTCCATAGCTGAAAGTTCGTCAGGAATAGAGGCAAGGGCCTGCACCGGCGCAATCATATAATCACCGTAGCCACCATCGTAAGAAATGCCGGCAATTAATCCGTTGCGGCAGCAGACGAAGTCACCCTGTCGGCATGGTTTGCAGTTGCCACAGTGTCCACCGTACCAACCCACGCCTACCCTTTGACCGACTTTCCAATGTTCGGCTGAAACATTAGGACCGATGGCATCGATTAAACCAGCTACTTCGTGCCCGGGAACACGAGGGTAATTAATGCCTGGGAAGTAGCCCTCTTTGGCAATGGAATCACTATGACAAACTCCGCAGGCCTGAACTTTAATGCGCACTTGCCCAGCCTCAGGCTGCGGTATATCACGCTCTACCATTTCTAATGGCCCACCAGCTTTTGCCACCTGAACCACGCGCATCTTCGCCACTTGCCTACCTCAGCCTCACAATAACAAGGGCAGATTCTACCATTGCGCCGATTTCAACAGGCAGCTCGGCCAGTCTAATTTGACATCAGTTCATCACTACACTCTCGCCGCGGCATCTCGCTCTAGCTCAGCCAGAAGTGGAGCATTCTCATCCCCACTCTTGATGGGTGCATTCTTCATGAAGCGCGAATATAAAACAGGAAGCACGAGCAAAGCCATGAGGATGCCAGGAATAAGGCCACCCACAATTGCAATGGCAAATGGTTTCTGACTTTGCGACCCCACACCAGTGGCTATGGCAGCAGGAATCAAACCAACCACCGCCACTGTAGTTGTAATAATTGCCGGACGCATACGCACCAAAGAACCTTCAAAAATTGCTTTGCGAGAGGTCAATCCTTGCTTACGCAAATCTTGAATTAGCGAAACCAGAATCACTCCGTTTTGTACAGACACACCAAATAAAGCAATAAAGCCGACCCCGGCCGAAATACTCAAGTGAGTATGAGTGAGCCACAATGCTAAAACGGCACCAGGAGCAGCAAGTGGAACAGTAGCCATAATAATCAAGGCCAAGCGAGCGCTGCCAAAGGCCGAATAGAGCAGAAAGAAAATCAGCAACAGGGTCGCGGGAATGACGATAGAGAGCCTTTGCATTGCATGCTGCGCCCGCTCGAACTGGCCGCCCCAAACCACTCGGCAGCCCGCTGGAATATGCACTTTTTGCTCAACTAAGCGTCGCGCTTCTTCTACAGCCGAGCCCATATCTCGCCCTCTAATATTGGCTTTAATAGCAACTCTACGACTATTATCATCGCGCAAAATTGAAGTGGCACCATGGGTATTGGAAATGGTAGCGATTTGCAAAAGAGGCAAGCGTTGACCGTTAACTGTAGGCACTTGAATCTCACCCAGACTGCTGATATCTGAGCGATAGTCTCGTTTAAAGCGAGCAACAAGGGGAAATCGACGCTCTCCCTCGATCACATTAGTTTCTGCCAGACCACCAATAGAGGTTTCTACAATATTGAGAACGTCCTGACTATTAATGCCATAACGATTGGCCCGGTCACGATCAATCGAAACTACCACCTGAGGTTGGCCCAGAATCTGGTCGCAAGCAACATCAACCATACCGGGAACATCACGAACGACACTAGCAATCTCTTTACCAATGCGACTTATTACTTCTAAATCCTGGCCATATATTTTAATAGCCAGCTCACCTTTGACTCCAGAAATGGTCTCGTCCATATTGTCTTTTATGTACTGTGAAAAGTTATAGAGCAAGCCCGGCTCATGCAAGTTCAATTCATGATTCAAAGCATTAACCAAAGCTTCTTTTGGGTCTCTGGCCGACTTAAACTGACTGCGCCATTCTTCTTCTGGCTTCAGGTCTACCAGAAATTCAATATTGCTGTAATTATTAGGATCAGTGCCATCATCCGGTGAACCAATTTGCGATACAACAGTAGTGACTTCAGGATATTTCTTCAAAAGCGATCGAATCAGGCGGGCAATCTCAACACTCTTATCGAGCGACACACAAGTAGGCAAAATTGTTACCCGGAGCCAGATATTGCCTTCCTCTAACTCTGGCAAGAACTCATAACCGAGGGCTGGAACCAAAGCCGTTCCGGCAATAACGAAGAGCAATGCAGCAGCCATGACTCGCTTCTTGTGCCAGAGACTCCAAGCCAAGATTGGTGCATAGACTCGATCTGCCAGCTTAAGCACCGGACTCTCCCGATGGGAAGGTGGTCGACGACAAAAAACCAGAGCACAAAGCACCGGCACTACGGTCATAGATGCCAGCAGGGCCCCAAGTAAGTTGAATCCCATCGTTATTGCCAGGGGTCTAAACAGCTTGCCTTCAACGCTATCGAAAGTAAGCACTGGCAAGAAAGAGACAAGAATGATAGCAGTGGCGAAAGTAACTGGCTTAATTACTTGCTTAGCAGCATGATAGATAGAAAGCAAAATCTGCCCCCTGTCCTTACGTTGCTCTTCATCAAGCTCGGCGCTGCAGCGAATGACGTTTTCAACCATAACGATGGCGCCGTCAACAATAATGCCAAAATCAATGGCCCCCAATGAAAGTAAATTAGCCGGCACGTGAAAGATATTGAGCAAAATAAAAGCAGTAAGCAAGGCCACAGGAATAGCCGTGGCACAAATCAAAGCACTGCGAACTTGAAATAGATAGATCATCAGGATAGTAACGACTAACACCACGCCCTCGGCCACGTTATGACCGATGGTGTCAACTGTCCTTCTCACCAGGGCAGTGCGGTCGTAGAGCGGCACTAAGTGCATACCTGCTGGCAAAGAGGCCTGTAGAGTTTGCCAGGAAGCTTTGATATTTTCGACAACATTTGAGGGATTTTCGCCCCGGCGCATGAGCACAATTCCTTCCACCACATCATCGCGATCGCCTTTGCTATTGGCCATTCCTACTTGGCCTTTGCGCACAGCTTCGCCAATAGAAACATCGGCAACGTCAGCTACGTGCACAGCAGTACCATCAGCGGTGGTGGCAACTACAACATTGCGAATGTCAGCAACTGAGGCCAAGAGTCCCATGCCGCGTATCATGTAGTCTTCATCGCCTTGCACAATGTAACTGCCGCCAGTAGAACCATTGGAACGCCCCACGGCATCCACCACTTGCTGCTGGGTAACATGCAGGGCATTGAGACGATTGGGATCCATTTCTAATTTAAAAATTTTAGACGGACCACCATAGCCCGTGACATCAATTACTCCAGGTACCGACTTAAAGCGCCGATCTAAGACCCAGTCTTGGACCTCTTTACGGGCCATAGTTGAATACTGCGAACCTTCCAGAGTGTAGCGATAAACCTCACCGCAAGGGCTAGCATTAGGATCAAGCTGAGGCTGCACTCCGGGCGGTACATCGGCATTAGCCAGTCTCTCCAAAACCTGCTGCCTGGCCATATACGGATCGACGTCGTCGTCGAAGACAACAGTAATCACAGACAAGCCAAAAATAGATACTGAACGGGGAGGACGTGACTTGGGAATGCCATTCAGTTCTTTTTCCACTGGCACAGTAACAAGTCGTTCCACCTCTTCAGCGGCCTTACCTGGCACTTGGGTTATGACACGAACTTGAGTATTGGCTACATCAGGATAGGCCTCCAGGCCCAAATGCATGTAGGCGACTACTCCCAACGCCACAAGGGCCAGAGCAAGAAACACCACCAGGTGGCGTTTCAACAAAATTTGAGCAATAAACATGGTAATAGGCCCCCGCTATCTATATAGAAGACTAAAACTCCACAGTGAAGAATTCGTGAGGACCAATCAAACAAGCTCTTCAGTGATTACCCAGGCCCGCAAGGACCGCCCACTTCTAATGTGATTCGAGGGACCGTAGCGGATATTTCGGTGTTAAGATACTCGAATGCCCAAGACGAGCCAACAGTGCCTACTTACAGCATTTTTATCAGCCTCATTACTACTCGCCACTGCTGGTAGTGCCGAAGCTGAGGGCACGGCTATGGCTGCAGGCTCACCCCCGAACAACGTCTCAAAAAATCCCAGTCTCGCCTGTCTACAAGCGAAGACCTTGCAAGGCAGTGTCAGCTCAGCAACACTGAGTTCTACTGCCCAAGGCTATGCCGCCAGCAACTTTGCTATGCGCACACCCTTGCTATTGCTCGATGATTTAACAGAGAGCGCCTTGCACATAAAGCAATTATCAATACAAGCCTCTGGACAAGCCTCTGGACAAGCCTCTGGTCAAGCCTCTGGTCAAGCTTCAGGACAAGCTTCAGGACAAGCTTCAGGACAAGCCGCAGGTCACAGTTCCGGTACATTGCAAAACCTGAGCAAATCAGCCCGCAGTTTCGTTCCCAACTATTTCGACTATCGCCCCTCTAGAGCAGCCGCACAAGCTTTCCTCGCAGGTGACACTCCCGACACTAATCCCAGAGCCAACTCAATAGATAGCCCTGTCGCCCCTAACGCTAACAGTAACCCCAAAAGTGCCTGCGTCGCGCCGGAACAAGCCGAAGACGAGCGCACGCAGCGCAACAAATTAGCTCTAACATTGACTGCCACCATGATGCAGATAGCCAAAGGATTAGGCGACGGCAACACGAAGGCGGCAGAACTAAGCATCGAACGGGGTCGAAACAAACTAACCCAGCTACTAGGAAAAGGACAAGCTGACTGGGTCATAACCCGCATGAAGAGCTGGGCTGAGCAAATCACCGCTAACCCTGCGGCCATAAACCTGGACGAATCAGACGTACTAGAACAAGAAGAACAAATTAGCGCCCTTGTTTCTCGCGCCATTAATCGCGATCAACAAGTGAGCAATTTGAAAGCTTCAATTGCAATTCACGACAAGCCCCCAACTGG
>CAJXZK010000265.1 GCA_913063055.1 uncultured bacterium | reverse complement strand
TCGGCACCAGTCTTCGCTTGCACACTAGCTGACTTGCTAATTTCGCCATCGCGGGAGAATACTTTTAGATCAACTCCGCCAATTCCTTTTAGGGTGTTGAGGTCTACAGCTTTAACAACGGTCTTGTCTGGTGCGTGTTTGACGATTAGGCCGACATCGCTGACTGAAAACCAAGTCAATGCCGAAGCAGTGCTGTGGCCAAACATGTCGGTTACTTGAGCATGGGCGAAATAGTCACCAGCAGGCAAGGCATGATCAAATTTAAATTGAGCGTTGGCTGAATCACTGTCGTCCATGGTGAGCTTGCGCTTGAAAGTGGCAACAGGAGTCAGTTTGGAAAATGGGCTAGCAAATTTTTTGGAAGAATCAACATAAATATTGAAATCTGAGGCCAGTGAGATGCCCATTTTTTTAGCTTCAGGTGAATTGATCAAGCTAAGAAAATCTTGTTTGTAGACCTGGACATCGGCGTCGGAGGCGCCAGTGGCGTTGACCCAGAAATGAGGAGCCTCTTTGGTGGTGAAGACCCGGGTGTTGGAAGCAATATTTACCGTCGGGCTAAGCAGAGTCAATTGCACTGGTTCAGGAGTGGACTGGGGCTTGCCCTGAACGACAAATAAATTGTTGACTAGCGCTGTAGAAAAGCCCGGCGCACGAACGCGAATTGAATACTCGCCCACTGGCAATTGTTCAATTTTGAAGGTGCCGTCGTTGTTGACCCAGGCGCCCCGCTCAACGTATGGGCCCTAGCGGGGACCGGTAGCAAGAACAAAAACTTTATTGTCTTTAAGGTCATAAGATTTTAAGTGGAAGCCCTTTTGCTCAATTGCTACTCGACCAGCAATGGCACCCATAGGTTTGTCGAGGACAACCGCCGCCGCAGCCAGCAGCACTATGAGAAAGGCGACAAAGAGCCAGGTAAAGAGCGGCGTTCTGGGGCTAGGTTTGCTATTAATCCCAGAGTTATATCCAGCACTAATATTAGATTCACCTGAAGACATGGGCTTTTATCCTATACATCTGGCACGGCTCAGAGGGGGTTATACCAGCTTTGACTTTGCACTGCATCACTTGATAATGGCCATCACTGGCTTCGCCAGGAAGCAACACTGCGGCCTTTCCGCCACTTCTCACCATTAAGCCATCGAGCAGCGGGTGCAGGCTGACATTGCGTTCGACTGGCTCTACCCGGTCAATTACGGTCACTTGCACGTCGAGCCCGGGCACTTCCTGCCGTTTTATGGGCGGATAGCGGTACTCTTTGGTGAGGGCGCCTTCGGTGGTAAAAGCAGTAGCAGCCACAAGATTGTTCTCTGTGCCACTGATTTGACCCCAACAGGCCCTGGTTTTACCGTGTTTGCTCAAAGTGATAAACAATCCTTTTGAATGCCTATAAGAAGGATGGATATTTTTGCTCAGAGCTTCCACGATTTCGCCTATGGTTTTAGGATGGTCGCTGAAGTGATTGTCGATTGTTGCCTTTGCTACCTGCACTAGAGTAAGGCTGCTTTGCCCGGCATAGACTGCTTCGCTTGTGAAGAAAAAGCTCATTAAGTAAAAACTGGGCAAGCAAATAATTGCCAGCCAAAGTTTGTAAGTATGGCCGTATGTGTCAGTGCGAGCGGGCAGCATTGCTCTCCTGTCGGCCCCAAGCTTTTGGCTCGCGGCGTCTTCTACCTTATACTTCGCCTATTATCAACCGAAGCTGGCCCGTCCGTCGCTCTTGATGTGTCAAAATTGCATGTGCTCGAGGTCAAGAGGTTGTCAACTGCGTGTAAGTTGATGGTGGTTATTTAAGTGTCTGGCAACATTGATAGAAGAGGCTTTATTCGCTCCCTGTTTGGTATCACGGGAGCTCTTCCGGTTGCCCAGCAAATGGCTGAAGCTAAAGGTCAAACAAGCTTTTATTGGTGTAATTTTAAAACTGGCCAGGTTGGTTTTCCGACCGGTTTATTTGTGCCCGAAGAAAGACCAGGCTCTCTGATGAAACTAGTGGCCGCCGCGGCTTTGATTGACGAAGGCCTGACCCATGCTAATGAAACCTTTGAATGCACAGGCACTTATAACATTGGAAAAGAAGCGGTGCATTGCCAAAATGCCCACGGCAAAATTGATATTGTGCAGGCCATTGGTCGCTCTTGTAATATTTATTTCGCCCAAGCCACCAAGCGTCTAACTACGCGCGCCTTTTTGGCTAAAGCGGCCCAGCTTGGTCTTGATAAACCTTGCGCTGGTCGCCATTCTGGAGCATTCCCTGCTAAGCCAGCTGAATCTAGTTCGCTGCACTATGTTTTGGGTTTAGCCCCTGATTTTAAACCAAATGCTCTGCAACTAATGCGACTCGCTGCTTTGGTTGCCATCGCCCCTGGTGCCAAGCTGCCAGTCTTACATTCGGCTGAAAATCTAGATTTACTTGAACAAGAGAAGCCAATGGTTTCTCCTCTCAGCGCTGAATCTCATCGTGTATTGAGTGCTGGTATGCGCCTATCTGCCACTGCCGGTACTGCTCGCAAGCTCGATGTTGATGACCAATTGAAGATTGCCGCTAAAACTGGAACCACTCCCCACGGCAATAAGTTCCAGTCTTATGTTATTGGCTATTTCCCCGTTGATAAGCCGGCCCATGCTTTCGCTTTGTATGCCCCATCAGGAACATCGCAAGATTCGGCTGTACCAAAAGCCAAAGAATTTCTCTTCTCAACTACTTGGCCCTAGCGTAATGATAGCTCCATGTAGCGCTAGTATTAGTGCCAGAGTTCGCGATAAAGTGCGCGTCACAATTAGTGCATTAATTGGCAAAATATTGGTCATTCTGGTAAGCCTTTTGCTTTTGCCTGGTGCAGCTCTGGCTCTGCCCTCTTCGGTGAAAGTAAATCTCTTTCAGGCCCATCCTGATATAACCGCAATGATGGTTGATGGCAGCTTTGAGATTAGCCAGGCCGGCCAGTCTGGCTCTGCTTTTGGCGCGGGCTCTGTCACTCTCCACCATGCTGAGATTAGTCTGTCTAAAAACGGTTTGCTTTTGAAAACAAGTTCTGGGCGTGATGCTGGTGCGGCTTCTGCATTTGCCTCTGCGAAAGCCGGGAGACGACTTGGTACGAGAATTGTCATCCGCTCCGTCGGTGCTCAACCGCTCTACTTGCAGCCGGATACTCTAGCTGGCTCTAATTCTCACTCTGGCCGACACTACCGAGGTCGCATCTTTGTCACTGCTGGCGGTGGCAAGCTCAACATAGTCAATGAAGTTGATACTAAGTCTTATATAACTAGTGTTGTTGGTAGTGAGAGTCTGCCTGAGTTTCCCCTGGAGACACTCAAGGCACAGTCGGTGCTGGCCTCAACAGTCTTGGCTCGGCAGCGGCCTAATATGCAATTGAGTGATACCACTAATGTGCAGGCCTATCTTGGCAGCGACTATGAGCGGCCGCTGGTGAAGCAGGCTGTCGCTGCGGTGTTTGGGCAAAAGCTGGAGGCATCCAGCGGTACTACTCCTGCGGTTTTTTATCATTCAACTTGTGCCGGTGGCACTAGCGATGAGAGAGAAGTTTTTTCTGGCAAGCTTCTCAATGATGCTGCGCGCAAGCCTGTCAGTAGCTGCCGTACAGCCACTCGTGTTAAGTGCAAGTATTGCCAAGATTCACCGTTTTTCAAAGCTCATCGAGTGCAAGTTTCGGCAGATGAGTTGAGGCGTAAAGTTGGCTATGTGCCACTTACCATAGACGTGAAAGATTCTGAGGATAGGCCGCTTTCGCTTTCGGTTGAGAAGGTGAATAGAGCAGGCGGAGATTCTAAAACAGTCTCTATTTCGGGCTATGACCTCTGGCTCAAGCTGGGCCAGGGCCTGGGCTGGGGGGCCGTTCCCGGTATGCGCTATGCCATTGAGTCAGGCCCTATTGTCACTATCACATCTACCGGAGCAGGCCATGGCGCGGGCCTCTGTCAGTGGGGTGCCTGCGGTATGGCTAAGGCTGGCAAAAACTACAAAGAGATTTTGCATTATTACTTCCCTCTCGCCCAGGTCAGTGCCCAGTCCTCCGCTAAATAGCGCTAAGTACTGCTAATTTCTGCTAAGTACTGCCAAGCACTAGGTGCTAGCGTCTCTTTCGCTAATAAATTTCGCCACGGCATTGTCATATTGGCTATGTAATTTGGCCTCATCGAAGCAATTTTTCGTATGAGGATTTTTACTATGCAAGAAGCAATCACTGACAATAGTTTTCGCAAAGATGTGTCAGACACAGGTAAATCAGACCCGGCCAGTTCACTGTATGACTGTGCTTATGACCGCACAGCTCCTAGCGTCTCTGACACTAAGCTCTCTGGTAGCAATGCCATAGCGAAGGCATCAGAACGAGCTATGGATAGCAATTGCTTGCCATCGGTTGATATTGCCGATTCGGGTTCTGCTGATGTTGACAAAAAGCCTAGACCTGGAAAGCCTGTAGATTCAGGTCGCTCTGATTCATCTCCTGCTACTCCTGCGGAAAGGCCAGATGGAGCTGGTTTTGATGGAAAAGTGGGGGCAGCAGTTATCGGTGATCCGCTTCCGCAAAGAACTCCTGATCAATTCCAATTTTCTAAAGAGAAGACTGCCGCTGCAGCTCTTAATATGTTTGCTAAAGACGAACTTGATTTAAACGGCGATGGCTTTGTTAATAAAGTTGAGCTGTCGAGAAAGCACGATGAACTAGAGGAAGCAGCTAAGAAAAATCCGAAGTCTAAGGAGATTTTGGAAAAGCAACAGGCTGTGAACTACATGATTATGGACTACTCAAAATTGAGCAGCGCCCATGACGATGAATTCTTCTCTGAAAGTTCGGGAATCACAATCTACGACCTGGCCAGTACCGTCAGCTCGGTCAATAAAGCCAAGCGCTCAGGAAATTAGGTTTAACCCAAGACAAATAGACTGCCCGAGCGATATCATATAGCCCCCACCTATATAGATATTGCCGCGAGGTTAACATGCAGTCGAAGACACGCAAAATTGCGTCCAACCGGGCAAACCAGTTTCAAGAATCGGTCATACGCGAGATGTCGCGGCTTTCGGCTCAGCATCAAGCTGTTAATTTGGCCCAGGGTCTTCCTGACTTCCCCTGTCCTCCTGAGCTAAAAGAGGCAGTAACTCGCGCCGTATTTGACGATGTCAATCAGTACGCTATTACCTGGGGCGATAAATTTTTACGACAGGCCATTACCGAGCAAACCAAGAAATTTTCTGGTCTTACCATTGAACCAGAAACCGATATCACTGTTTGTTGTGGTGCCACTGAAGCCATGGTGGCGACAATGTTGGCGCTGGTCGATCCTGGTGATGAAGTAGTTGTCTTTGAGCCGTTCTACGAGAATTATGGACCAGATTCTATTTTGTGCGGTGCCGTTCCCCGTTATGTGAAATTGCATGCGCCTAACTGGACATTCGATGAAGATGAGTTAGCCAAGGCCTTCAACGAAAATACTCGCGCTATCATCATTAATACTCCTCACAATCCCACTGGCAAAGTGTTCAACTTGCAAGAGATGACTGCCATAGCCAATCTCTGCCAGAAATACAATGTCTTGGCTTTAACCGATGAAATTTACGAGCACATTCTCTACGATGGTGCTAAGCATGTTTCTATGGCTGCGCTACCTGGAATGGCCGATCTTACTGTCACTATCAATTCGCTTTCCAAAACCTATAGTGTCACTGGCTGGCGCGTGGGCTGGGCCATTGCCAAGCCAGAGCTGACTTTGCCTATTCGCAAAGTGCATGACTTTTTGACAGTTGGTTCACCAGCACCATTACAGCGAGCTGCCGTTACTGCTATCAATATGCCAGATAAATACTATGCTGAATTGAAAGCTAAGTACGCTGAGCGCCGCGCCATGATGCTCGAAATACTTGATGGCGTCGGTATTCCCTATTACAAACCAGAGGGCGCCTACTACGCTTTCTGTGATATTAGTGGCTTAGGATTTAAGTCAGATATGGACTTCACTAAGTATCTAGTCAAAGACGTTGGTGTGGCAGTGGTGCCTGGTGGCAGTTTCTTTGGGCCAGAGGCGGAAAATCGCCATAACTATGTGCGCTTCTGCTTTAGCCGCAAAGAAGAGACCATGCTGGCTGCGAAAGAACGCTTGAAGAAGCTCAAGGGTTAATGAATCCTCCTGCTCTACGGTCAACATTTCATATCTCGCGCTGGCAGCTGTTTCATCTGTACTTCTGCTTTGTCGTATTTGTGCTGACCGTTACTAGTGTTCTGCCTGACTTTGACTTTGGATTCTTTCTTGCCGTAGAACTTAACTTGTTGATTCTGCCCGAGTGGCTCGCTTTCATTTCGAGCCTTCTAGCAGTGCGTGGGCGACCGCAGCTGGCGATGCAACTTATTAACGCCGGGATGCGTATTGATGACCAAAACTATCGCTTGCTTTGTGCTCGCGCTCTGGCCTATCAGCAGATTGGCGATCTTGAAAGTGCTTTGGAAGATGCTTCTCAAGCCATTCTCGTCTCGCCTAATCGTACCTACGCACTGACCATGCGTGGTGTGGTACATCTGAGCTTGAGTGATTATGTCGAGGCTGAAGCTGATTACAATCAGATTTTGAAGAAGAACCCTAACGATGTAGTTGCTGCTTTAAATCGTGCCTGTGCCCGTTTGCAGTTGGGCAAAATCAGCGACTGTATTGCTGATTGCGACCTGGTTCTGAAAGGTCGTAAGTATCGCGAGAATGCCTATTTTATAAAAATAGCTGCTTTGCTTGAAACAAGAAAGATCAAGGATGCGGAACTTTTAGTACAACAACTTGAGGCCACCAAGAGCAAGCATCACCTTGTTGCTCTTTCGCGAGCCATGCTTCAAGGTGCCTCTCACAAATACGAAGATGTACTGGCTATCTGTGCTGCCGCTCCGGCTGATCGTAAGGCTGAATTTTTCTTGACACCTCAAGCTGGTGCTTATCTCTCCCTCAATGAGGGTGACCTGGCTTTGTCAACGGCATCGCTGGTGGTGACAAAGAATCCGCAGATTTATACCGGCTATTATTACCGCGCCCTTGTTTTAATTGAGGCCGGCTACTGGCAAGAAGCTGTAGCTGACTGCAATATGGTTGAAACGCTACAGCCTCATTTGAGCCTGAGCAATGCTCTGCGAGCTCGCCTTAGTTTTGCCGCTGGTGATATGGAACAGTGTCTAGAAAACTGCGATAAGGCCCTGGAGAAAAACCAATTTGATAGCCATGCATTGTTCTTCAAAGTACAGGCCCTCGTTGCCTTAAACCGCATTGAAGAAGCCCGTGAAGCCGCCAAGCTAGCGTTGGAAATTAACCCCGTTGACCCCGAAGCCCTTAGCGCCATGGCTCTGGTACTCTTCAAGGCCGAAGGCCCCGAGGCCGCCTTGCCCTTGCTTGACCGTGCCATAGCAGCCGACCCGCATTTGCGCTTTGACTATAAACTGCGAAGCGAGGTCTATACTGCTCTTGGTGATAGCACACGTAGCCAGTCAGATCTTGAGCGCTATCAGTCAAAGCAAACTCAACTACTGGCTGGATTAGCTGAAAGTGTTTTGCGCTTGCAGCAGGCCCGTGCCGACGACCCACTGGCCTATTTAGGTTAGGTCTGCAACGAGTGTTGAAGTTACTAGCTCTCTTCAAATTCATGATGCTGCTGGTAGCTTCTTTCGTTTCTGCCTGCGTAATTGCTAGCTTCTTATCTGATAGTTGGATTGGTGATTCGCTCAGTCAATTTAGGCTTGTCTGGTGCTGCTTACTGCTGCCGTTTCTCATTGGCTTCGCTTGTATGCGCATGGTCATGCCGTCGGTTCTAGTAGCTCTAGTTTTTCTTCTCAATCTTGCTCCAGTTCTGTACCTGTATTTGCCGCTTGAGAATGCGCTATCGGAGTCTTTAAAAGATACTTCAAATGAGTCTTTGAGCGATGATTCGGGAGACTATTCAAGCGATGCTTCAAGAGATTCTTCGCTTCCGTCTGCGCCGCGCTCGACCAGGAGCAAAC
>CAJXZK010000264.1 GCA_913063055.1 uncultured bacterium | reverse complement strand
TGTGTATAAGAGACAGCAATAATTCCCTCAAAGTACTTTTTATAATCAGGCGAGATAAAAGCCAGAAGCAAATCAGGCTTGCCACCCAATTGGCCCTCAAGTTGCTCTGCCAAAGACTCGACCGCTTGGGCCCAGTTAGTCTCAGGAGACTGAGCCGAGCGCCCCTCCATACACTCAAGAACCGAGGCCCACTTCATCTATATCTCCATACAAAAGCATGTAATTTTACTGCCTAGCGGGCACAACTATGTAGCTTAATACATTGCTGGAGAAAAGGTGGAAAGCGAAGACCAAAGCAGCGAATTTAACGCTGACGAGCACGGGCATAAACCCCACCCTAAAAATGACAAGGGCCCCTGGTGGAAAGTCATGTGCTTGACCGGGGTGGACTACTTTTCAACCCTGGGTTATCAGCCAGGTATTGCTTACATAGCCGCAGGACTACTTTCACCAATCGCCACGGCAATCTTGGTTTTGCTCACCCTATTTGGCGCTTTGCCGGTCTACTACAAAGTAGCGACCTACTCACCAAATGGTCAGGGTAGCCTGGCCATGCTAGAAGAGCTTTTAACCAGCTGGCGGGGAAAAACCCTGGTACTGGTGCTGCTCGGCTTTGCCGCCACCGACTTCATCATCACCATCACCCTCTCCGCTGCCGATGCTGCCGCTCACATCACGGCCAATCCGATTTTGAGCAAAATTTTGCCCTTTGGCCAAATGGGGCTAACCACGCTATTAATACTTCTTCTCGGTGCCATATTTATCAAAGGCTTCGGCGAAGCAATCGGTCTTTCGGTAGTCTTAGTCTCAGTCTACCTAGTGCTCAATCTTGCCACTGTCGTGGCCGCTGGTATTGAACTTAGTCATAGCCTGGACCATTTTTCTAAGTGGAGTGATCAGTTACTTGTAGACCATCATTCAATTTGGAACATGTTGGGAATTTCCATGGTGCTTTTTCCCAAATTAGCCCTCGGGCTTTCTGGCTTTGAGACTGGAGTAGCAGTAATGCCCCTGGTCAAAGGAAGCAATAGGGCTGATGCTAGCGCCGAAGAAGAGCTAAAGGGCCGCATTGATCACACAAAGAAATTGCTTTTGACCTCGGCTCTGATTATGAGCGTTTTTCTCATAGCTAGCTCCTTTGCCACGACCCTGCTAATTGAACCAGCAGACTTTCAAGAAGGTGGTGCAGCCAACGGTCGCGCCCTTTCATACCTCTGCCACAAACTATTGGGCGAAGTGCTTGGCACAGTCTACGACCTCAGCAGTATCTCGATTCTCTGGTTTGCCGGAGCCTCAGCAATGGCCGGTTTGCTTAATTTAGTACCCCGTTATCTGCCACGCTACGGCATGGCTCCTGATTGGGCCAGCGCCAAAAATCCGCTGGTAATATTCCTTACAGCAGTGGCCCTGGCTGTCACTATCATTTTCAAAGCCAATGTTGACGCTCAGGCTGGTGCCTATGCCACCGGGGTCCTGGTGCTGATTACTTCGGCAGCCCTAGCAGTGACTCTCAAAGTCTGGGCGTCTGCCAAAATCGCTCGCTTCTCCTACGCCCTGATCACCCTTATTTTTCTATACACCACGGTCTTAAATATTAAAGAAAGACCTGACGGATTACACATAGCAACCTTTTTCATTACTGCCATTTTGCTCACTTCGATTATTTCAAGGGCCCTGCGCTCTACCGAGCTGCGCATTAGAGAAGTAGTGCTAGACAGCACGGCCAAGCAATTTATCAAAGATGACCCCGACCAAGAAATTCGTCTGGTCGCCCATAGGCCAGGAGGAGATCTAGAAAAAGCTGAGCAAGAAGCAATGACCACTCACAAGCTTCACAACGAGTATCTAATTTTTGTCGAAGTCACTGTTAGCGATGCTTCTCAATTTAAACTTAGGCAAGTTATCGTGCGGGGTGAGCAGGTTGGCCGCTTTCGTGTACTAAAATGCACCAGCCCAGCCATTCCTAATGCTATAGCGGCCTTGCTTTTGCATGTCCGTGACGCCACCAAAAGACAAGCTCACATCTATATGGGTTGGACAGAAGGCAATCCGCTACTATACGTTATTAGGTTCATCTTCTTAGGAGAAGGTGAAACGGCACCAGTCACTAGGGAGATCTTACGAGAGGCTGAAGTCGACCCAATCAAACGCCCCAAAGTGCATGTCGGATAATAGAGCAGTAGAATAGAAATATGCCCATCATCGAAGCAGAAGACGAAGCCCTAATTGGCTCAACTATTGAGAATCGCTTTGTGCTTGACCGCATTCTAGGTCGAGGCGGCATCAGCACAGTCTATTTAGGCCGCCATAACCGTGTAGATATGACCGTGGCGGTAAAAATATTGCACACTCATTTTTCCGACACCGAAGAAAGTATCGAACGCTTCAAGCGAGAAGCTATCATCATTAATGCGCTTAACCACCCCAATATTGTTCATATGATTTCGTACGGTATATTGCATGATAATGACAGTAAATCTAAAGAAGAAGCTAGGCCCTATCTAGTTTTAGAGCATCTTGAAGGACACGGCCTCGATCACCTCCTTGATCAGCAGACCAGGCTTTCCCCGGAACAATCACTTGAGATAATCAATGCAGTGGTTGATGGCCTCATCTTCGCTCACGAACTTGGCATTGTTCATCGCGATATCAAACCGAGCAATGTCATGCTTGTAGAGAAGCTCTCCGAGTCAGATAAGCCATATAGTGATGGTCACTCAAATGTCAAACTACTAGACTTTGGCATCGCTAAATGCCAATCAGCCCACGACAAAACCTCGCAGAAGCTCACCCAACCAGGTTTTATTTTTGGTAGCCCACTATACATGAGCCCGGAGCAGTGTAAAGGTGATGAGCTAGATATTCGCTCAGACATCTATTCATTGGGTTGTATGTTCTATGAAATGCTATCGGGCCGAGCCCCGCTCCGAGGCAGCAATGCCATGCATACATTTGCCATGCACCTCTACGAGATGCCCTTAGCCTTCAAAAACCTACCAGACCCGGTTAAGATTAGCCCTAAGTTAGAAAAAATCATCTTCAAATGTCTGACTAAAAGACCAGAAGACCGCTATAAATCGTGCACTGAATTGAAGAAAGCTTTGTCCGCCCTGTAAAACCAGGTCAGCTTTTATCTGGTGCGGTCATGCGCATTGGGTCAAGCAAAGTTGTCAACTCTTCCTCGCTCAATTTAGTCTTCTCTCTGGCAATTTCGCGCACAGTCTTACCACTGGTATAGGCTTCATGAGCAATGGCCGCAGCAATATCGTAACCAACAGCTGGCACCAGAGCAGTACAGAGAGCCAGTCCGCGCTCCACTAGTTTTGGTCCATTATCAGTGGCCGTCAAGCCGTCGATACATTTGACCGTAAAGTTTGATACCGCAGCGGCCAACAATTCGATTGACTGAATGAGATTATAGGCAGCCACTGGCATCATTACATTCAATTCAAAATTTCCTGATGCTCCGGCAATTGCAATAGTGGCATCATTACCAATTACTTGAGCTGAAACCATGATTAGTGATTCGGCAATAACCGGATTAACCTTTGCCGGCATGATAGAAGAACCGGGCTGCACTTCTGGCAGAGCGATTTCAGCAAATCCCGCTCTGGGCCCACAACCTAACCAACGTATGTCATTGGCTAGCTTAATTAAACTAACAGCAATAGTCTTAAGCACACCGGAAGCATCAACAATCTCATCAAGAGTTCCCTGTGCCTGAAAATGGTTACTAGTCTCACGCAAGGGAAAGCCAAGACGTTTAGATATTCGCGTCAATACTTTTTGGGCAAACTTTTGTCTGGTATTAATGCCGGTGCCAACAGCAGTGCCGCCAAGGGCCACTTCCGATAAACGAGTTTGAGCATATTCTAAACGCAATAAAGCCCGTTCTATTTGCCCCGCATAGCCTTCAAACTCTTGGCCCAAGCGTATAGGCGTAGCATCTTGCAGATGGGTTCTACCAGTTTTAATCACTGGCATAAATTCTGAAGATTTAAGACGCAAGCTGCTTTCTAATTTCAACAATGCGGGTTTCAACTGTTCGTTGATGGCAATCAAGGCAGCAATATGAATGGCAGTAGGAATAGCGTCATTAGATGACATACCATTATTGACGTGATCATTGGGATGTACCAAATTGCGATCGCCGCGCTTACCGCCTAAAATCTCAATTGCTCTATTGGCAATCACTTCATTGGCATTCATATTGGTTGATGTACCAGAGCCAGTCTGAAAAATATCAACCACAAATTCACCGTCAAGCTTGCCGGCTACAACTTCTTCACAAGCCGAAATTATGGCATCAGCTAACTTGCCATCGACATCAGCGAATTCTTTATTCACTTCGGCTGCACAAAGCTTGATCAGACCAAGAGCGCGAATGAAACAACGTTGAAATTTCAAATCAGAAATAGGGAAGTTGAGAACAGCGCGTTGTGTGCTGGCGCCATAATAAGCAGAAATTGGAACGTCCATCCCGCCCATAGAATCGCGCTCAACTCTAGTATTAGTCATAGTCTTAAATAGCCTTGCGAATTAACTGTGCAATTATAGAGAAGTAGCCCTCGGGCAATACCTTAAGTTAAAGAGTAAACTTAAAAAAAATGCATAGTTTCAATAAGGTTGAGCGTCAGACTCGTAAAGTCTAAGTATGAATACTCTAAAAACAATTGTGCTCATGGGTTTTCTTACCGCCTTAATAGTAGCGGTAGGCGGTCTAATTGGCGGCCGGGACGGCCTGGTAATGGCCTTTGTCTTCGCCATAGCCACTAATGTAATGAGCTACTGGTTTTCGGCGCCAATGGCTCTGGCAATGTCACGGGCTCGGCCCATAAGCCAAGCCGAAGCACCAGAACTTTATGAAATTGTGGGCCGCCTGGCTAACGAAGCAAAGATACCCATGCCCACGGTTTATCTTATTGACGACGACTCACCTAATGCTTTTGCTACGGGCAGAGACCCAGCTCACTCAGCTATTGCTGTCACCAGAGGCATCACCCAGCTCTTGACCCTGGGTGAACTTGAAGCCGTACTAGCTCATGAACTGGGCCATGTGAAAAACCGAGACATTCTCATATCAACCATTGCTGCAGTATTGGCTGGAGTAGTGACAACAATTGCCCATTACGGCATGTATTTCGGTACCAGCTACAGCTCTAACAATGACGACAACAGACCAGCAAACCCTATTTTTGTTTTGCTCTTAATCATTCTGGCTCCCCTAGCAGCGAGCTTGATCAACCTTGGCATATCACGCTCAAGAGAATTTGAAGCCGATGCCACCGGCGCCCACATTTGCGGCAGGCCTCTGGCATTAGCTTCAGCCCTGGCAAAAATAGAAAAATTGAGTCAATTTCGACCCATGGCAGCAGCGAATCCCGCCCTCTCATCGCTCTACATTGCCCAACCAACTCAAGCTGGTTGGCTCATGAACCTGTTTTCCACCCACCCACCGATGATCGAGCGCATTGCCCGCCTACAAGAAATGAGCGAGAAATTTTAAACTATGAAAGCAAGCGCTTAAGGACCTTGCCCGTAGAATTTTTCGGAATAATATCGACGAAATCAACTAATCGCGGCACTTTATAGTCAGCCATGTGTTTGGCACAAAAAGCTTTGATATCACTCTCGGTTACACTGCCTGGTTCTTTTAAGACAACAAAGGCCTTGACCCGCTCTCCCATATATTGGTCAGGTACACCAATCACAGCCACATCACGAACTTCTGGCATACGCAGAATTGCCGCTTCAACTTCTCTTGGATAAATATTCATACCGCCACGAATAATTAGCTCTTTGCTGCGGCCCACCACAAACACATAGCCGTGCTCATCGATGTAACCTAAATCACCAGTATGTAGCCAACCATCTTTGATATTATCGGCAGTGGCAACCGGGTTATTGAGATAGCCTTTCATTATGTTGGCACCACGAATACAGAGCTCGCCAACTTCAGTGGTATGGGCATACTTGCCGTCACTACCAAAGACAGCTACTTCTAGCCCAGGCATTGCTGGACCGACCGAGCCATACTTACGCAGACTGCTCGGATTAAAAGTAGCAATAACAGAACATTCGGTCAGCGCCCAGCCTTCTAAAACAGGCACATCAAGTTGAATCTCGAGTTTTTTCATCAGCTCAACAGGCATAGCAGAGCCGCCCACAAGACCCAAGCGCAATGATGAGAGAGAACGAGGTTGTCGCTCTAACTCAAGCGACAAAAATTGAAACATAGTCGGCACAGCTGGCAATACCGTCACTTGCTCGCTCTCTATCAAATTAGCTAAGGCAGCTGCTTCAAAGTGCTCTAACAAGATCATGGTGGCGCCTTGCTTGATCGTACCGAGCAAGACCACAATCAGGCCATATAAGTGACAGAGCGGCAAAACCGCAGCAAGTCTATCGTCGCTACCGACATCAAGACGATGAGGATAGGTGTTGACCGCTGTGAGAAGATTCAAGAAAGTCAGCATCGCCCCTTTGGGCTTGCCGGTCGTGCCAGAAGTATAGACAACTAAAGCTAGTTCTTCATTTAGATCAACATCACTAGCACCAGACCCAAGTAGTGCTATCAGATCAGCAGACGACTGAGCAGAGAATGCTTCTTGAGCTTCAAGATGCTGCAACCAGCAATTCATACCGCTATCAAATTTATCATTGCCGAGGCCAACCACATCAAATGAAGAAGTCATGAGAGACTCAGCACTTCTATCAGCAGCGCCGCCGAGCAAAAAGAGCTTGCGCAGAGGTAGCTGATTAAGGGTGCTTTGCACTTCCTCGCTACTGCCATTTTCGCTGTTGAGAAAACGGCTATGGGCAATAAGAGCCACTGACTGAGAGTCAGACAATACATGACCAATCTCTTCTGCCTTAAGCAGCGGATTGATTGGTACAACCGTAGCTCCTAAAGAGCTTATGGCGAAAAAGGCCGCGAGAAATTCAGAGTGATTAGGGAAGTACAAACCAACTTTGTCACCACGCTTAATACCATGCTCTACTAGCAGTTGCGCCAGATAAAGTGAACGAGCTAAGGCCTGAGCATAAGAATAATCAAGCTGATTATGCCGTAATACTTTTTTCTGCTGAAATTTTAAAGCGGCCTCGAGCAAAAGATCGAATAAGCCGCCACCAACAATTGGCAACTTCGGACGCAAATCAAAACTATGCCCAGTGTTTTCGCATTCCCGCACAGACACCTGCTGTTGCTCTTGCACTTGAAGTTGAATGATTTCAGCCATCGTTATAGTTTAGGACATGACAGCCCTGAGAGTGCCCGCCGCGAATAAGTCATTTTTAATCTCACCAATCTGCCTTTAGGGCTTGTGAGTCAAAGCAAAGTCTACGGCAACGGGCCCAGCACCCTCTTTGACAACCACCACCATATTTGACTCGCGCAAAGTAGCCGAAGCTGTGCGCCAGAGCTGACGACCGCGATAATTCTTACCGACCAGATCCATTGCCAGGCGCCCACTTTTCTTTGCTGGTTGACGCTGCATCAGTGAACCAGAAGCCCGCTCTACTGACATTTTTGTCCGACCCGGCAGCTTAGGCTTGGCTAATTGTAGCGAAGGAACATAAGCGGTCAAATTGGGCGGATAGTTCAAAACAAGCTCAGGGGCGATTTTTTGGCGACTAAGTAAAAGCCCAACATTTTCCACCCCGGGGTTCTCATCAAACTGCAAAGCACTTTCGGTTGGCACAATGCAGTCACGACCTCGCTTGACCAAGTTGTCAGTACCAGTCTCTGCCAGAGGGAAAAGAACAGACTTTGTGCCCTTAGTACCCTGGCGCATAATTATGTACACGTAGGCATCAGCATTAGCAAAGACGTGAAAGCGAATCTGATCGCCGCTGCGAAACTTACATCTGTTGTTCGTCTTATAGAGCTTTCCCGCTCGGTTTAACTCAATGAAATAAGCGACGCCTAAATTCTGTTTACTCTCAGGATTAACAAGTTGACGCAAATAAGCGCTGCGGGCCGAAGTTGCACGACTGCTCTTCAAGGCACGCGCCGAAGTGCCTGAACTACTGCAC
>CAJXZK010000263.1 GCA_913063055.1 uncultured bacterium | reverse complement strand
AGCGCCAGCAAAAGAGCACTATCATCCGCTACAGTTGGTGCACTTCTCGGTGGCACCAGCTCACTAGTTGAACTAACGGCCAATGGTGTTGAAGCCGTGCGTGCTAAGCAGAAAGGTTTTTCAGGACGCCAATCACTGGCCTTCGTGCAATCTACAGTTCAGAGAGTAAACCACTTATTGACTAGTCGACATGCACTGATGGAGCAAAGTCAAATCGAAGGATCGCGCCGGGAACTACTAGAGCTAAAAGAAGAGCTACTTCAATACGAACGTGATCGCCTTGTCTTTGAATACAAGCGCTGGAACGCACACTCACGAGGACTCACGTGGTACAAGAACACCTTCTACCTCATCAATGCCACAGTAAACTTTGGTAGATTCAGCTCAACCATGCTCGGCTATAAATCATTTTCTAACCCCAGATACTCTGGTGGCACTGGCCCCGTTTTAGTTACCTCGGCAGTTCTAGCTGGCCTCGGACCGATAGCCAGTACAACCGCAGGAAATTGTATTCAGAGGCGACAAGAGCGCCATCTTAACGAACAGCTACCGCTGCTGAAAGGCCTTTCAGACGAACAAGCAAAAAGCAAATTTGAGCGACTAGCAAATCTCTTAGCCAGCGATGATGCGAACAGTAAACATGGCAAAATTGCAGCCGAACTCATTCACTTGAGAGAGGAGAAACTTGGACTAGATACTCTAATATTCCATGAAGAGAAAAGCATCAATCGCACACGAAAAGTAGCAGGGCAGCAAGCCATAACCGCCCCCCTAATCTCGTCACTAGGTGCTAGCTCTGGCATAATGAGTACGATTGGTTATCACGCTTACAGACAAAGACCAATAGTTAGCAATCGTCTAGGCATTGCCGGCGATGCCACTGTCATTCCAGCCGAGGCAATTGCACTAGTCGCCACTCCGGCTGCAGCCATAAAAACTCACTTGTACGAACGCGATTTGAAGAGAAAGGGCGAGCATCCAGAGCAGCTCCTGGCCAATCGATTAAAAGACCTAGAGTCACTAAAAGCACTTGTAACCGAAGCCTGGCAGTAATGTCTACGAATGAAGTGCGAAAATACTAAATTCAAATATGGGGACGAAAAATGGGTCTATTAACCAATCTATTTAAGAGAAAGTCGTTGCCAGAGGAAAAAGTCGACTCCTCGCTGAAAATGTTAGATATGCTCAAAGCTAAACGCGGAGATTATATTGGCAAGTATCTCGACATGATGTACGATCCCCGAAAAATTCCGCCACCATCAGCGCCACCAACTATTGAAGACCTAGATGAACCAGAGCCAGATCAATCATCCGTCTATTCGCCACCGCTAGAGACAATGACTTATCAAAGAGAATATGACGGCCAAGAGTGCGCCGACCTGGCAGACTCAGAAGACCCAATTGAAAGCAGCATCAATCAATTCTTTGACGTCTTTGCTGGCCAAGCCAACTTATACAACGAGACAGTAAATAGCCTTGAGCTAGTCATCGGCATCCAGCGGCCGCTACATAGCCATGAATTCTTCCCCGCCGATAGCAAAGAACCGGTTCTCACCGCCTGCCTACACACAGCTCACTGGGGGCTATTCTTCTTTGGCTACGGCAACACTATCGATCTTTACTTGCTGCCCTACGAAGAGGGTGAGACTCCATCATTTAATGAAGTACACAACGACGCTTGCAAACCCCATCTGACGTTCACCATGAGTGAAGACAGCAATGGTCGGCAGTGGCTTGTAGACGGCAAAGCGCTACGGCGCGAGGGTCTCCCTGACCTGGCCAGTGAATTGCTAGGCGACCTTGTTCATGCGGCCGAGAGCACAAAAGGCGGCAATTAGTTGATGCAGCGACAGGTCAAAGAGGAAAGCCCCGACCAGAGCCGGGGCTTTCCTCTTTGACCTGCTTGTGCCAGTCAGTGGCAAATTAAGGGTTGAAAGGATGAATGTCACCAGGCTTTCTCAGCATCTTGTTGACTTCGTCCAAGTGCAATTCTTCGCCCATAATCATTTCACGAGCATATTCTTCAAGCAGAACAGATTTGCCCTCTGAAGCGTGGAGAAGTTCATAATATGCAGCAATAGCAGTTTTCTCATGGTCCAAGCTCTCGCGCAAAATGTCACCCAGATCATGCTTTTCAGTCTCAAGCAATGGCCCAATCTTCAGGGATGGGTGGCCGCCTAACAAAGTCACAAGTTCACCGGCCTTGTGGGCGTGCATCAGACTCTCATTAGAGTTTGCCTTAAGCCAGCTGACGATAGGAATGCGGTTATAACCGTAGACCATAAGAGAATAGTGGGTGTAGCGGACAACGCCAGCTAACTCCAACTCCATAATCTTATTGAGAATGTCTATCGCTTTCAGCTTGTCCTTGTCATCCATGGTGCTCAATCTCCTCTAGTTGCAGATATAACTCTAGCCGATTGAAAACTAAGATTCCTCTCCTCATTGCGAGAATTAAGCGTTTCACTGGACAGCAGCAGCCTGGCAGCTTCCAGACTGGTAACCTTCGTGCCCCCACCGGCAGAAGTCAAGCGCTCAGGCCGACTGCAAGACCGAAATGATCTGCTGCACGTTTGGCCGCTCGTTAATATCGCTACTCGTCAATGCCAACAACAAGTGGTTTAGATTACCGGATATTGGTATCCCCTCAGCTCGCACATCTAACTGTGTCAATGGCCGTGGATCTCGCCCTGTCAAAAGGAAATAAATAGTACCCGCCATGCTGTAATAGTCACTTGCTACCACAGCTTTACCCTGTATTTGCTCCGGTGGCATGTAGTGATGCCTGCCGATGATTGTTCCAGTCGCTCCGGCAAGAAACTCCATCGCGGCATTGAAGTCGACTAAAGCAAGAAATTTGTTTGACCTGATTATGAGATTATCCGGCGTAAAATCTCGATGCACCAGGGGCGGTTGCTGCGAGTGAAGGTAGCTGAGAATCTCAGCCATTTGCAAAGCAAGAGCTTTCACTTCGGCCTCTCTCATGGGCCCGTTGTCGATGACAACCTGACGCAGAGTTGAACCGGGTATTTTTTCCAAAACAATATAATGACGATCGTTCTCCACAAAAGTATCAAGCAAGCGACAAACCTGCGGATGCTGAATCTTAGCCAGAAGAGCGGTCTCTCGATTCATGTGCTCGAGAAGAGAAGCTTTCACTGCCTCACTGTCAAGCTGCTTGATTGCCAGCTCCTTAATAACAACCTGTTCGCCTCGGGAATTGACCGCGTTATATACAGCAGAAAAGCCACCAAAGCCAAGTTGGCTGGTAATTTCAAAACGTCTATTTTGCAGTTTTGTACCGGCTGGCAATGGTCTAAAAGTAGCCAAACTAAAACGCCGACTTAGTTCATCATTCCAAAGTGCCGTGTAACTCTTGAGCCCCTGCTTCTGCAATGCCTGGCTCAGATAGCCTCGCAGCTCGACAAAATTTTCACTTATTGCCGACGGTGGTGCCCACATTTCTAAAGCCACAAGAAGCTTTTCAATGTCTTGATGCAACATAGTTTTCAGAGCAATGCGGGTACTACTTCCATCCTTAAATGTCAGCACTAGGGCATCGCTATCATCAAAATCTGGACCATCATTCCAATAAACAAAAGCATTTGTTAGCTCTTCCCAGCGTCTCCAGCGACGCCCTTTCAATTGCAAAATTGTGGCGAATGGAAATATCGCACCACCAGAAGTAATAATCAGTGGCTGTATCTGCGCCAGATAAGAGTCGCAAATCCTGCCAACTTTGGACCACAATGAATAGGTTGCAGAAGCCATGAAGACTATAGAAAAGATAATCAGCTTCATTCCACCCTCCCCGCTCATCACAATCCCATTAAAGAAAGCAATTGCGGAGATAAGAAGCAGGGCAATCGTACAGATAATCAAAATAACCTGAGTAATCGTCCGGACTAGAGCGATTTTTGCGCTAGAGGCAGGATGATAGTTAAGCTTACTTATACCGGTTTGGTTATTCATTTATCGATGCCCCACCGAAGAATGAATCAACGCAGCGATCTCATCGACTGATTGGAACCTATCGTTGGGAAGTTGAGCACGACATTTAAAAACAATTTCGGCAAGTAAGGGTAAGACCCCTGGCTGCGTCAACAAGATATTCGTCTGCTCAAGTGCTACCGGATCGCAGCCGGTCAACAGATACTGCAATGTGCCACCAAGGGCATAAATATCTGACTGCACGCACGTTTCACCCCGAAATTGTTCAGGAGGCATGTAGGCCGGTTTACCAGCCGGCGGCAAGCCTGATACAGCACCAGTGGGCTCGGCAATAGTAAAATCAATTAGCGTGAGCTTCTGCTGTTCATCAATAATAAGGTTGTCGGGGGTGAAGTCGCGATGGATAATGGCTGGATTGGAACTATGCAAATAGCTAAGAATCTCGCACATTTGCAAGGTCAAATCTTGCACTAGCGCAGGCGGCAGACTCCCTAGAGCTGCGTGATATTGTCTGAGATTTTTTCCATTGATTCGCTTTAGTACAAGAAAGGCACAACTCGAAGTACAAAACCAATCAACAAACTGCACAATCTGTGGATGATTGATTTTCTGCAACACTATAGATTCAGCTTCAAGCTGCTCAATGGCAATATCTTTCAAATGCTTTCCTTGATACACAGGCAGCAGATATGCCTTCACAACTACTTCCTCTTGCGCTGTTTGGTCGTAGCAAAGATAGGCCTGCCCCTGCCCACCAGAAGCCAATTTCGACTTAACCAAATAGCGGCCAGCAGCCAGGGACTGACCATCTGGTATCTCCTGTAGAGATTCGGCCTCCGGTGCTGAAGACAAACTATCAAGCCAAAGCTCGGTAAACGACGTATCAGCACTAGGAAGAGTAAGTGCTTTGGCGATACCATCATCAATGCTGATATGCTTTGCAAAATTATTAAGCGCATGAGCAATTATCATCCAATTCTCGTGAGTATGGATAGCAGAGAGCTTTATGGGGAAAGATTCTTTCAATCGTTCGCCCGAAATGACGATGGTCTGCTTAGAAAATTCACTATCCTTTGAAGGCGCTAGTTCAATTGAATCTATTGCATAAAGTGGAATGCTGATCGGCTCCTGCCCCTTCAGATACAATTCCAGCACCTTCTCCCTGACACAAATTGAGACAACTTTGTACAGCTTGGTGCTCACCCATGTATCGATCTTGTTTTTGAAGAATTGACCGAAGAGATAGAAGAATAGAATTGGCCCAAATATACAAAACAAAGCGAGATAAGCAGAGAGATGAGCTATGTTTGACTGCGCAAGCATTAAGGCCAGCAAAGCGCCAAGAAGAATCACAACGCCGATAACAGCGCTCCAAAACAAAAGTCTGTAGTACGTCGGCTTCGAGTCTTCAATTAGATCGACGGAACTATAGAGCTCACTGGTCAGACCATAGGGAAAACATCGAATACTATAAATCGGCAGCTGCGATTGAAAAGCACCAGCCTCAGGCGCGGAATTCTTATACTTTCGCAGCCAAAATCGCGAATAATTTTCGTCCGAACCTACCATTCCTAATTACTTCTACCATTCTAGGGCGATGATAGTATCCTTTATTCCCGGATAGAAGAAAAGGCTGCACGTGCCTTAGTGTACTACCACCCAAACCTTGTCAAAATCACCTGCAGCTAAATCATCTTTGTGAATACAAAAACAAAGCTTACACCCGTTCTGCCACCAGATTGTTGCATCGTAAAATGAATCAAGTTGAAGTAGAAGTATCCAATCATTTAAACCTTCTGTGAGCTTGGCAGCAACCTGCGGCTCTAGTTCTTCAAACTGCTTATGAGTGATACCTTTGGCAGCTAGCTGACACTCAAGCTGCCAACCGTCTTGCAACACTTGGGGGCAGCCAAATAGCCGATGCTGCTCAAAAGCCTGTCGACCATACCAAGCAGAACAAAGCGAATTGAATCGAGCCTCCTCCTCGCTAGTCATTTCAGGCTTCGACCCACAATCATCTTGTGGGAAGGTCAATTCCTCTTCAAACGACAAAGAATAACACTTAAAGACGCAGTCTTCGCTTAGCCCTTCCGGTTCCTCCGGATAACACAACCGCACCCCCGGGGGAGTGAACAAAACTTTCCACCCATAGCGATCTTTATGACGCCAAGCAACAGGTTGCTCTACTGCATCATAGAAAAAGGACAGGTAGCCAGTTTTCTTGCTCGACATTTCAGAGAAGGCCGTGCCAGCAAGACAACCAAGATCAATTCGGCAAAGAAACGCCAAAGGTAATCCGTCAGCATTGGATGGCCAACTAACATCATCCGGCAATATAGGCCAACCACCAATCTTGGAAGCAGCCTTGTCGGTGGGGTCATCTTTCAAAATCATTCGCAAAGATGGACGTGCGATTTCCATCATGGCATCTTCAAATTTCAAAAGATCAAATGCCTTGAAGAGACCATGCAGATCACCGGCTTGAGCCAGTCTCACTACTGTTCTTTCCATTTCGATTTTGGCATCCAGATGCGGTTGAATTTCAGCCAACAACTGAACGTAAGGCTCCGATTGACTGGGCTTAACTTTGAGTCCTCTAGCCAATTCGATTGCACGAGTAGCGTGATAGTGAGCGGCAGGATAATCATGCCGCTGAAATTTCAACTTGGCCAACTCGAAGAAAGTAGCGGGTCGCTCTTCGATTTGCAGCGAAAAAGAGAGCATGCGTTCGGCACCATAAATATCGCCTCGCATAAGATCTTGCATAGCGAAGTCGAAAAGCTTCGATGCATCTTGAGGGTAATCAGACAAGCTGTACACAACCAACTCCAGCGAACTAATCAATCGATAATACAACGAAAAATACGCCTGGTCATTTTGGGCTACCACAGCATTCGAGATTCATCCAGCAGAACCAGCGAAATCTAGTTGACACACGGTTATCAGAACATTAACATCGAGACCAGAGTCGCCAGTGGGCACACAGAATATGACCGGTGAAAGTAATGAACAGGCCAAGAGTCGACGAATACATGGTCGATGCAGAGCTAATTGAATCAGTAATGTTAAAGGGCAACTTGCTCGAGCTGATTTTAGAACATATCGAACTTAAGCCAAACGACATGTACTTCGAAGGTGCCTGTCCTTTTTGCAAAACCGCACAAACTAGCTTTGTTGTGAACAAATTTGCTGGTATGTTCAGTTGCGAAAATTGTCACAAATCAGGTGATCTATTCAAATTTGTTGAGCTGTTTTACGATTTGGATTTCCTAAACGCTGTAGCGTTTCTCGCACGCAAATATGAACTAGTTCCCGGACCAAAAGCATAGGGTGATGACTCAGATAATTTCAGGTTCCACTGGCCCGGTAACTATGAAATAGTCTCCTTCTCTAGTAACGTCAATTCGACGCAGCGGGCGTTTAGCAGCTCCGCCTATTACACGGCCGTGGTCGTTAAGGTCGAACGTACTCAAGCAACACGCACAAGGGCAGTACAGTACCGGTGATTTCGATTGAGCAATGCAGTCAATCTCGGCCGTATCCATCGAGAAGTTTAGTAATTGGTGCTGGCCGTCTGCATGGCATGGAGCAGGGCAAATGCGGCTATAGGCAACAATCTCATTTTTTGCGTTTACCAATATGAAACCATGAGTTTCACGAGTTTCCTGTCCTTCCGGATTGAATACCACATACCTAATTGGGAGCAGAAAAGGAACGCAAGTCCAACTTTGTGGGAAATCAAGTCGATGGAATCGAACAGACTGATCTGCTTTCGGCAGATCAGCTGATTGAAAGAAATTGCCGGGTTTCATTGTTGGTTTCAGATACCGCAACAACGGTGATGCAACGAAGCCAAAAGTCGCCACAAGCGGCGCACCCGCTATCAACTTGAGAATTGTACGACGAGTCAGTAAAGCCCCGGCTTCGGCGTATTGCTCTTTAAAATTCATGCTATCCACCCAACTTGCCTGAGGGAGTGCTCAAATCCATTATAGGTTACTGTGCACTAGAGTTGGCAATAATGCCTAGTCAAAAGCTAGCCAATAAAAGACTGGCAAGGGCCACTTGATCCAAACTCGGTCCCATTGTTTTTTCTCACAGTCACCAATCATTTCCTGTCTCTTATACACATCTCCGAGCCCACGAGACCGTACTAGATCTCGTATGCCGTCTTCTGCTTGAAA
>CAJXZK010000262.1 GCA_913063055.1 uncultured bacterium | reverse complement strand
AATTCGCGGAGCCCACATACTGCCAGTAAGACAAGTTCTTGGGCTTGAAATCAGCGAAGAAATCGTGGAACTCGGACAAGAAGCTGAAGGAATACAGATAGAAATTGCCACCCAAGACATCAAGAAATTTTTCTCCTTGATGCTGAAAGACAACGGCTTTGTGCTAGAGCAAATCTACTCACCACTGGTAGTGCAGAGCAGCCCTGAGCATGAAGAACTAAAGGCAATCGCTAAAGGTTGCCTTACTCGCATACACTGCTATCACTACCTCGGCTATGCCGACAGTCAGTGGCTTGCAGCAACCCAAGAAACAAATGGCGCACAAGAGCTACCGAGCCTAACCAAATTACTTTCCATCTACCGCTTGCTGCTGACAGGCACCCACCTGATGCAAGTGGGCGAAATAGAAACCAATATCGCCAAGCTCAATGAGAATTTCCTGCTTAAGTATATTGACGAGATGATTGAAAGAAATCGCAGTGCTGAAAATTCACAAACTCTTGCAGCAGACGAATGGGAATTTCACAAAGTGGAATATGAGCGCCTCAGAGACGTCCTGGAAGACTCAGCCGATAACACAAACTTGCCTGCAGCCGCCACGGCCCACAACGCGCTGGATGACTTATTGAAGAGAATTCGCCTGGCTGACGCTGACTTTGCAACACGATTACAATCGAAGAGCTAGTTATTGACAACCTGGTTAACGGGGGATACCATCAGATCAGTGCATGACAATTTGGCGGTTTTCGTGCGCGTTTATGAATATCACTCTATGCTGGTATCGGTGGGTTGAGATACCTGCGAACGGCAAGAGTTGAATGCGACTATTGATTCTCCACAGAGTCGGCAGACAGCCCTAATCGATTAGCTCTGTCTGTGCCAAACGTCTTGCTGCTCAATAAAACACGCCAGTCATCTTTTCGCAAAAAGAGCTGCCAGATATGTCCACAGATGCAAATAACCAGCAGAAACTAGAGCAAGAACTTGCTCTCACAAAAGAACGACTGAAAAAACTGGAAATCGATTTTGCCGCGGAAGTAGCAGCCAATAAAGAAACCGTTATTCAGCTCAAATCGGCTCTGGCCATTAAGGCAGAATTCATTGCCCACATGAATCACGAACTGAGAACTCCTCTGAACGCCATGCTGCCAATGATAGAGATGATTCTGCGCTCAGAACTTAACGCCGAAACACGCAACTACGTTCTCACACTTAGAGATGCAGGGCTCTCACTGCTAGGCATAATCAATGATGTCCTAGACTTTTCCAAAATCGAATCTGGCAAACTTGATGTTGCTTCAGTTCAGTTTGATCTTGCCGAGACCGTTGAAGGTGTAGCTCAGATCTTAGCCCCAGCTGCAGCATCAAAAAACATACTACTGCTGTCAGTGATAGAAAACGATGTGCCCGAAACTATCTTTGGCGATCCTCAAAAAATTCGACAAGTACTTCTAAACCTTTGCGGCAACGCTGTTAAATTTACAGAAGCTGGAATAGTGACACTGAAGGTCGCTTCCGTAAAGCCTTTAGACAAGCCACGTCAGCTGCTATTCACAATCACCGACAGTGGTCCAGGCATAAGTACTGAACTAATGTCTCATCTCTTCGAGCCCTTCTTCCAGGGCCCAGTCACCGAAAAGAACAATACAGTCGGGACCGGACTAGGGCTAAGTATCTCTAAAAGACTAGTAGAGTTAATGAATGGAAAAATGTTTGTTGATAGCACACTTTCAGTGGGCTCAACTTTTGGCTTTTACCTGCCTCAAGAAGAGCCAGCGAACGAAGAAATCTTAAGAGTCTGGGCCAGCCCGCAGATGCCAGCCAACCCACTAGCGCCAGAGCGCACTGACTGCACACCTCTTAACCTCAATCTATCAGCATTAACTCTAGAACCTACGCATAACAATAAGAGCGCTATTGCCGACTTACTTAAAAGTCTTGATTTGTCTGCACGATCCAGTGATAAGGCGCAATCAATCTACGCCATTTTAGCGGCAAAGGCTACGAACAACGCGAATAGCGATAGTGCAGTCACAGTAGTTTTCCTCGATACAGTGAGATTAAAAGACGAATGCCAGAAGCTGCGTTCAATGTTAAGCAATTCAGCCCTGATACACTCTGTCAAATTAATAGAGATAGAGGCAGAAAATAGCGCAACAGCTACAGGCCAAAGCAGCAATCAAGCTGCGGTTCTGACTATACCAATGCCGATGAGAAGACAAGTCGTAATCAACTGCCTGAGAAAGTTGACAAACAAAAAGGAATTCCAGGCAGCCATAAGAGCAGGACAAAGCACGACACTCGGCCTAGAAGCATTTTCAAGCATCGAAGCGGCAGCAACGCTGCTTTCACGAGGGAGCAAGAAACAAGCACTGGTTGCTGACGACAACAAACTTAATCAGAGAGTAGCCTTTCTCTTCCTCTCTGATCTAGGGTTTGAAATCGATTTGGTGAGCGATGGCGTAGAAGCAGTAGCCGCCTTCAAGAAAAAACATTATGACCTTGTCTTTTTGGATTGCCAGATGCCAACCCTAGACGGTTTTGAAGCGGCCAAAATAATTAAGGAAATTCAGCAGAGAAGAGGCGTCGCAGTGCCCGTAATTGCGGTAACGGCAAGCGCGATAGAGGGCAGTCGTGAGCACTGCCTCAGCAACGGTATGGACGACTATATAAGTAAGCCAATAGATCCTGCCTCTCTTGAAAAAGTTGTGACCAATTGGCTAGGTAACTCATTCCACCGAGATACGCCGGCTAGAGCGACACAGATTAACAATATGACTAGCGGTACGTTTATTTGCCAACAAGCCAATTTCGTCAACCTGAGAAAGGTATACAGCGAGCAACAACTAAAGGGCATCATCAGTCTTTTTAGAGAAAACTGTAAAGCTGATCTAACAGAGCTTCAATCACTGTTGAGCGCCAATGAATTAGGCGCATTTCGCAACAAGCTAGAACGCTTCAAAGACTGCTGCGAAATTATCGATGCTGTTCATCTAGCCAAACTCTGCATAAAGGTAGGAGAATCAACGAAGCAAGGTGATCCTGCCGTCGCCCGTGACCAAATGGAAAAACTATTGAAATTGGCTAAAGAACTAGACAGAGAGCTGGAGTCAGCCCTGGCGGATCGCTCGACATATACTTTGCCAACAATAAGTAATCCCAAATAGCTGTTCTCGCTTTGGCGAAAAACTTCGGGAACCAAAACGACTCACTCCTGTCTTAGCGAGTAATTGCAATAACCGTTGCAAACTACGACAAAAGACAAAGGTGTCTCCATGAACGCAGAGAAACTCTTAGATATGTCTCCTAAAGAGCTTGACGAACTATTTCACGAAAGTGAAAGCGGTGATGTTCCCAACGGCATAGCCAAAGGAACAGCGCTAATTGCACCGGGCTCACCATGCGGGTTTGGCCTCTCAAAGCTAGTGCGCTTCCTCGCCTGGCAAGGCAAAACATTCGATAGCAAGAAAGGCGTTCTAATCAATCGCATCCTGCCATTCGGCGTCAACGCAGTAGAAGCCAAAGTCTATAAAGATGCCAGCTGGATGGACAAAAAAGACTGCATAGCTCTCGACTATTCGAAGACTTCAATTTTAGCGAAATTTGTGCGAGACGAGATTCGCCTGGTCGACAAAAATTTCTATCTCGGCAAGGTCTACGTCGGCAGCCTGCCAGTAATCCACTTCTGCCTAGAGTTCAATGCGAAAGAAACTTCAGCCGCGGCCTAAGAGCATTGGCGATATAAATCGAATCGCAATTCAACTTTTATTATCTCGTTGCCAGTTGGCCACAACTCGTTCAGAAAAACGATCAGCAACAGCAGCGATTGTGAGTGATGGATTTGGACCAATTGCTGCCGGCATAACAGAGCCATCAGCAATAAACATGTTTGGATAGTTATAGACTTCACCATGGGTATCAACCACGCCGGCGTCCCATGTCGCTCCCATGGGGCAACCACCCAGAGGGTGTACAGTTACAGTTTTCCTGAGATACCAGCTGGGATAATCAAGAAACAATCCAGCATTGAGAAAATCAGACATTTGCTTCATCTTGGCGCGCACCCCATCGAAAAATTTCGCAGAGGTCTTACGCGGCATTTTTAAGTTTAGTGCCTTAGTCTTCTCGTCAAAAGCCATGACACCATCCGACTGATCAACTCCCATTCCTACCATAGGAAAACTGGAGACACAGCCGTCAGCTACACCAAGAAATTGGCTGACATTGGCAGAAAGATCGACGTTGCGACGAATGCCGAACAGCGATCGAAGGTAAGCATTAAACATCTTGAACCATCGTAATTTTAAGCCTTTAGCGTTAAGGGTCTCAAGCAGCCAAATGATTATGGTGGTGTAAGTCCAATCTTCTATATAGAATCGCCCGTGACTATCTGTCGAGTCATTACGCGCAGCACCGGTAATAACAGGCCCGTAATACGGCATGATATTGCGCTTCTCCAGCTTACCGTCAACTTCCTCACGACAGCCAATCGCCACCGTAAGTAGATCGCCGTTTCCAGACAGCTTGGTACCAAGAGCAGGGCTGAGATTAGGGAACCACTGCTTATTGTTGAGGAGCAAGGAAGTGCTCCCTAAGCTGCCTGCAGCGAGAACTAAATATTTTGTCGACAATGCTATGAAATTTTCAGAGGTTGACTTTGATACATGAGAAACATATGTCACCAAATAACCAGTATCAATCGGCTGTAACTGCTTCACTTCAGCTAAGGTTCTAATCTCAACGCCGAGTTCACTGGCCATTGTCAAATAATTGAGGTCAAGAGTATTCTTGCTACCGAAATTGCAGCCCATATAACACTCACCGCACAACCTGCAACCATAACGGTTTACGCCATGAAGGTTAGGAACACCTTGCAACTGCTCACCAGGTACGGGATTGTCTGGCGAGTTACCAAAGGTAATGGCCAGGGGCACTAACTCAAAGGGCAAACCAACACTGGCTGCAGCATCTCGAAGAACAGCAGTTTTAACAGTTTGATCGTAAGGCGCTTTTTCAAAGGGATAAAGCACCGGCTTTAGCACCTTTTCTACTCGTTCGTAGTGAGGCACCAGGTCATCGTATTCCAAAGGCCAGCCGTTAAACCATTCAGCGTCTTTACGCAATAGTACATTGGCATAAATGAGCGAGCCGCCCCCTAAACCGCTTGAAGTAACGGCGTCAGAATCTTTAAAAGACCAGAAGTCATAAAGCCCAAGAAGTCTTTTCTCCGGTTGCCAGAATGCGTTTTTCATCTGATCTGGACTGCGCGGAAAAGAACCGGGAGGATAAGCCTTCCCGCGCTCAAGCAAACAAACTTTCATCCCTGCGGCAGCGAGGTTATAGGCCATGACGGACCCGCCAAAACCACTGCCGACAATAACGACGTCGAAGTTCTCAGTACTCATTCACACCTTGCCTTCCAGCTAAGGTCACATAGCCAGAATCTACCTGCTATTAAAACTCGTCAGCTAAACTAACTCTCTAACTTCTTCACAGCCTCTTTGGCCTTAAGCTTATGCTCCAGCCACAAAATTATTTGCTGGGAACCAACTAGCACAACGGTAGAAGCCACCGCAAACAGAATCTTATTGAACACGTCCAGCACCTCAATCAGTCAAAGCCTTTCTCCCTGAAAAATGAGGGAGAAGTATTGCCTTAGAATGACATTGAGCTCAAAAGTTCCATTTTGGAACAAATTAGGGCAAGAGGTGCAAAGATCTTAAATCGGCAATCGGCTCATCAAATGAGCAAGTGCCGACAGAATGAATAAAATCGTGCCTGGCGGCTCCAATCTCGGCCAAACTCAACGACTGATCGCGCCAATAAGCTCTATCATCAAAAGAAAAAGCGGCAGGCTCAGTTTCAGAGAGAATAGCCTCAATATCTCGCTGCCCTTGCCAAGCGAAGGCCGCTGCCATGAGAACATTGAGAAAACCGTGTAATACCGCTCGTGGTGCATCATCTTCGTAGGTCAAAGCCTGCAATGCCCGCACCGGGTGATGTAAACCTGCAGTTGCCTTAAATGGCAGCTTGCGGTCGGCACAAGCATTTATGAAAGCAGCCACAGAAGCTACCGAGGGAATTCCTTCAGGCTGTACACTTCCCATGCGTATTTTGGCGAAATTACCCGCCTCTTTAACAGCATCAAGCATGGCCAAATTGTCTGGCGAAACCTCACAATAAACCGGCCGATTGGCACTAACAATAGTTTTAGTCTCGAGAGCGGCTGCATGCCCATCATCGGCCTCGGCAATTAGAGAAAGTGAGGGCCTCAGCGAGGCGTGCACGGTTTCACATTGACTCACAGGCAGCACTAACCAGCGCAACATCCAGCGGTGATCGCCATTCTGGTAGCTGTGATAGTTGGCAATTGTGGCATCAAGGGGCACAGAGGCTGGTGGGAAAAGCCCAGCGTAATCAATGAACCGTTCAAGTAAAGCTCGCAATGCTGGTGCTACGGTGTCGCTCATAACTTGTCTCTATTGTCTCCGACCAATTGATTTAACCACCGTGGAATGTTATCACAAGGCAGAAATACATTTGCCTGGCAACGATTGCCTTAGAGTGGCCAAGCGCTTAATGTATTAAACTAAAACGAATACACAAGTGAAGCCGTAAGCGAAACAATGAACATAGCACTCAAACTCCTCTCTACCTCTTTGACCATAGCTGTCTTCGTCATTGCCTGCTACATCCTCAGTGTATTGTGGCGAGTCAGCAATGTGGAACAATCAATATTTGGTAGCGGCGCGCTCATGCCACTGGTACCGCAACAACAACAGTTTGACCAACCGCCCACGCAAGAATCATACGGAAAGAATACCTACACCCACATGGTCAGGGGCCAACAGACTCAAGTCTATGAACAACTGCTCAATAGCTTTCAACATTTATACGGCTCGGCTTTGATGTCTTACGAGATTGGAGAACTAGGCGCTGTTGTAATATCTAATACAAACGAATACCTGAAAGCGATCTTCTCTAACGACTCTGGCACTCTCAATTTCTATCTTGATACAAAAAAAGATCTGGCGAACAACGAAGTGGGCAGAAAAATTGGCTCAGAAGTAAAGACAAGAGGCTTGATCGGCCCAGCAGCTGAACAATTTATGATTGACAAAATTTTCATGGCCCTTGATGGTGGCCTTGCCTACAAGAACTGCAGCGAATACAGAGTAACAAAACTTCCTTCACTACACGAATATGGCTGCCCGCTGCTAATCAATATTCAAGAGCTGCGCCGGTCAGACAAAACAGTTGTACTTAAGTGAGGTCTCGTTTGCAGTTACTAAGATTTCCAAGTATCACTCTCTGTAGCACGTTAGGTATAGCGCTCACTGCGAACTTACTATGCCAGTTATACCTACCAGCTCAAGCTGCACCAAGTCAGACCACGCAGCCCATTGCCAAGCAGACGCGAACAGCTAGCCCTCCAGCGGCACCGGCAACAGTACCGCCCCAAGTAAGTGCACTTACCGCAGCTCAACAAGCAGCAAAATACAAAGAGCAGGGTGAAGCGGCCTATGAGGCCAAAAATTATGCTCTAGCTGTAGCCTGTTATAGCAAAGCGCTTAGTCTATTGCCACACGATGCCGCCAACAGCCTGGCAGACCTTTATTACGTTCGAGCCATGGCTAACGATGTGACGGGACAATATCAACGCGCTAGCGCCGATTGGCAAGCTGCCCGCGACAATTATGCCAAAGCGCTGCTCGGCAATCAGACTGGAGTGAACGTGACCTTCGCCACATCTTATCGCGACGAGTTGACAGAACTTTTGCAGTGGCGGGCCACGCAAAACCCTAGTTCTCCCGACTATTGCGACTCGATACATACTAAACGCCTGGCTCCAGGCTCGGTGCTCAAGGTCTACATTAGTCAATCAAAGAAAAGCGGTTTTTCGCCAGAGCTGCGAACTTACATTTTTCAGGCTATGAATCTGTGGTGCCAATTTCCCGGCTCACCGATTCGTATGGAACTATGGCCGACCCAATACGACTCAAACATAATCGTGCAACGAGCTAGCGCCGACGATCCCATGAATATTGGTAGCGCCGGGCAAACAAGCTCTTACGGCCGAGAACTTGTGACCAAAAGCTATGTCAATCTCTCAGCTCCAAGCTACGACAATAAAGACA
>CAJXZK010000261.1 GCA_913063055.1 uncultured bacterium | reverse complement strand
GTCCGGGGCCCGTGGTGCAAGCTATACCAGCCAAACTACGGGGATCAACCTTAGCTTCGTCAAAAACTTCTTGCACTAAGTCGTTAATTACTTCCAAGTGGCGACGAGCAGCAACCTCTGGCACAACACCGCCAAACTTGCTGTGTACTTCGTTTTGAGAGACAAGCCGCTGAGCAATGACTTTGCGGCCGTCTTCAACGATTGCTACTGCTGTTTCATCACAGCTAGATTCCAGACCGAGATAAAGCATGGGTCTCCTATTGCTGACCTATTTTGCCCTATTGACAAGGGGGTCGCCTAAGCTTAGTATCTTTCTATCTCAAAGCCCGATTTATTGCTCGCCTTAGCGGGCATAACTTAAATGAAGTAAATTGGGTAGAAGGGCCACTACGGTTGAAATCGACAGCTGAAATCGACAGCATACGGTTCAATCGCCTCAGCCTCTCTCATTACCATGGTGCACTTAATAGAACCGTCGTTACCTTTGCAGGTGGCAATATGCCAAATATTTATAGTTTGATTTCGCGCAAGGCCGCTGGCCTAACCTTAGCTGCACTGAGCATGAGCTTAGTCAGCATGCTGCCTGCATCAGCTCAGAGCTTCGACACCAGCCAGGTGGGCGGTGTCACCATGGGCGCCAACGGCCCACAAGGGTTTCTTTCGATGCCTAATGTGCCGCAAGTTATTAACGTGCCCCAGGGTGGTGGACCAGGTTTCTCCATCGTCGGCGGCAGTCAAGCTGACCGCTCCATGGCTGCTACTGGCGAGCAATATCACGACAGTGAGATCACCGGCCCTCAAGCACTTCGAGCAGACGGTGATTACAGCAGCAACAAAACCAGTCGCAGCAACCCAGTCAGAGGCATGGGCTCAAACTTTGGCTTGAGCAAAACCGAAACTGGTTTACTTTCAAACGGCTCGGTTGACAACAGCCCGCTACCTGTCAGCGCCAGACACTTCAACTTTGGTTTCTCCAATAGCGGTGGCGGCTACTATCAAGGCATGTATGGCGCCGATAACTTCGTCAACAACTTAATCGATAGATATGGCGGCGGCATCTTCACCTCAGGTCGAGTGAGCCTGCCGACAGTGTCTCAAGGGTCAGTGGATCTCAGTATCAACAACAACCACGGTCGCTAAGCCATGAGTAAAAATAATTTCGCTAAAATAGCCAGTCAGTTTGCTCTACTCAGCCTAATCGCCTACATTGCCCCAGCGGCTCAGGCACAGAGTTTTGACACGAGCACGATGAACCTCACCAATGTCAACGGTGGAGGCAATGGTATGGAATCAATGGGAGCCAGCGGCAATTATGGCCGACGAGGCTTCAAGACCGGTCAAGCACCGGGAGAATCCAGGCTATACGGTCACGAAACCGGCTTCACAAAGAAAGGCCTAGGATCCCTGACCACTGGCTTGGGGCACTTAAGTTTGCCCTACGCGGCCTCAGCTGGGCTTTCACCAGTCTTTGGCTACGGTCGCCAAGTGATCATGCCACCAACCTATACCACGCCACTCGACGACGCGATTACGACCATCGGAAACAACAGCAGCTTTTCTGTAATTCCTTCCACAGGCCAGGTCTACTCCCGTATTGGCAACGTTAGAACAGGAATTGGTTTTGATGGCAACGGCAATGCCTCAGTAAAAATAGACAACGGTAATGGCGTTGGTACAACAGTTAGCAATGGTCAAGTTAACGTCAACAGCGGCCTTTTAGGTGGCGCGGCTGGTGGCTCTGGTGGCAGCAATAGCGGCTTTTAGCTAGCCCTTCACTTGGCAAGAACATCTTCTTTTTGGCAGCTATTGCGGCCGAACCAGTTAGAATATTCCAAATATTCTATTGGCTTTAAAAGGAGAGGGACGTGCCCGAGGTAATCAGCCCAGAAGTTGTGGCAACAAACAACGCCCCCCAGGCAATCGGACCATATTCACAGGCCATCAAGCATAATGGCTTGGTTTTTGTTTCTGGCCAGATACCACTCAATCCGGCAACAATGACCCTGGTTGAAGGCAGCACTGGTGAACAAACTAAACAAGTGATGAGCAATCTCAAGGCAATTCTTGAGGCCGCGGGCTCAAGCTTTAGCAATGTTTTGAAAACAACTGTATTTTTGCGTGACATGAATGATTTTGACGAGATGAATAAAGTCTACGGGGAATATTTCAGTAGTCACAATCCGGCAAGAGCAACAGTTCAAGTTGCTCGGTTGCCTAAAGATGTGGCAGTTGAAATCGAACTGGTCGCCTCTTACTAATCTAGAAACATATTTACACTTGCTCAACTTAACACCACCCGAAATAGCGGCTATCGTTGCCACCACCATTGGTGCGGTCACCGACCTTAAGACTCGAAAAATCTACAATTGGCTGACCTTCCCATCGGCCTTTCTTGGCGTCGCTCTAAACACTTACCTCACGGGCTTGGAAGGCTTCAAGGATGCCGGTTTAGGCTGGGCTCTGGCAACCCTTTTGATGATTTTTCCCAATCCCGGAAAACGCATGCACTTCGGGGACGTAAAAATGATGGCTGCTGTTGGCGCTTTCTTAGGGCCAATCAAGCTCTTACTCGTAATGTTCTATTTCAGCTTGCTTTACGGACTTGTCTCTGTGTTTTTCATGGTCAGAGCCATTCCACCAGACCAATACAAAGCCTTTTGGCTAGCTTTCACCTCGATGGGTGCGGGTGTTGATCTCTCTGCCACTGTCGATATGACTGACGTAAAAGCTGCGGGCAAACGTTTGATTCCATTAGGACCAATCATTGCTATTGGTACTATATTAGGAATTTTGCTAGCCAAGCCAACAATGCATTTCATGGGCTTTAGTTGGTACCAGTAGCAGCCTCGGTAACAAAAGGAACATAAGCCATGAGTGACAGCTCAAAACTACCAGACATTCATATTCCCGAAGACATTCGCTATAGCTGTCAGGGCTGCGGCCGCTGTTGCGCAGGTTGGTCTGTCGGCCTCACAGACGAAGACTACGACCGAGTCAAGGACACGGATTGGAAATCATTGCACCCAGAATTAGCCAAAAAGGACCTTTTCTTTCATCGCGAAAAAGAGTTTGCTGAGGGTACTTCCGCTTACCCTCACTACACAGCACCCAAAGATGACGGTAGTTGCCCATTTCTAATCGACAATCTGTGTTTCATTCATGGACATCTTGGCGAAAACGAAAAGCCTATTACTTGCAGAATCTTTCCCTACACTTTCGCAGAAACTCCGACCGGCATCTATACCGGTGTTGTATTCAACAGTATGGCCGCTGTCCGTGATATCGGCGACCCACTTACTGAACAAAGAGAGAAATTAGAAAACTATTTCAAGCTTGCCATTCAGCACAAGAATGCTTCACTGCGCCCAGAAGAAAAGGCAGCTCAAGCGAAGGCCCTAGCCGAGTTAGCAGATGGCGCCGCCGCAGCCTACACCAACCCCTTTGAAACAGTTTCGTTGACACCGGCCTGCCAGGTCAGCTGGGCGGAATATCTACTGATCGAAAACCGCATGACCGCAATTGTTCTCGAAAGACTGCGCCAAGCAGAGGAGAATCCAGAGGACTGCAGTATTTTAAAAACGCTCTTGCTTTGCTCTGAGGTCCTCACCCAGGGCCGGAAATTCAAATTAGCCAATGCTGATATGAATCAAATTAGTGATTTCACTCCAGAACTAAAACAACCAGTCGATGTGACACCAAGCAACATTGAACTGATGACTTTACGCATGCTCTTCTATCGATTCTTTGTCTATCCCACGGTGCGCACCAGTGATTCCCGCCTCTGGCAGATGCAAAAAGGCAGTAACTTCATGGTTACCGCGAAGATGTTCACAAACTATGCTGGCAGCGGTATGCAGACTATCTTGTTCGGCAAAACGAAACTGCCAATGCTAGGTGATACCAATCTTGACAAAGCTCTTATGGCAAAGTTCAAAAACCTTGACGTTGAAAGTAACAAACTTTTCCACCGCTGGATTTACCTCAAACTCTTCTCTAAATCGTACTTCGGCCCAGCAGCGGCAGGTTTTTCGGTACTGTCAGGTTTTAACTGTCTAATAGCCGGCTTACTTTCTATACTTCTATTTAGCAAAGCCTCAGCCATGAACAAGAAGCAAGATGAAATTGTTATAGCTGACAATTACGAAGCATTTTGGCGCCTAGACCGAGAACTGTTAACTATCGGTCAAATTCCGGCACAAGAAAGCCGCATGTACAATGCTGGTCTCTCCGCTCCGCGAGTATTCAATAAAGCTATGTGGGCTTTGAGTCTGGCTTTTGGCGAAAAGATTTAGAAAGTCTGCTACTGGCTTTTACCAGCCGGGCCAGCTTCAGCCAAAATAGCATAGGCCCTCATGCGCAATTGCATGGCTTTTATAATCTCCAGGTCAATCTCTTTCGCTTCAGTGGCAACAATAATATTACTAGGATCACTGGCATTGATTTGCTCAGCCAAAACATCGAGATGTCGATTAATGCCCGTGATCGCTTCGCGCCATTTAGCATAGACGTGCTCAAACTGTTTTTTCTTGCCGTGCACAACTTTTACTTCAGACAAATGCGCTTCAACCTCATGAACGTCGTGCACAAGCAGCTGCACAAGCGGTTCCATGGTGCCAACAAAGAAGACGAGCCAGGCCTTGCGCAGTGGTTGGTAATAACTTTCGGCTTGTAATTTTTCACGGGGAATTACTAAACACTTAGAAATTACCTTCGATTCTCGGCGCTTGCGCGTTGCTTCAACATACAAATCAATGGCCTGCTGCTGAACACGCTGCAAGGTGTAGCCAATGTCCTCAAGATTATCCAAAGGCAAGGCCAGTTGTTTTTCCATCTCCGCCTGAGAGGCACTATCTGCTTTTGAACCGGCCACCTCAGAATCACTCTTTTCTTCGAGAGAAAAAGCCGGCAAGGGCGGCAAGATCGCAGCCAAAAGCGACAAGCCTATGGCCATCAACTTAGATAGCAACTGGTTGGAGATGGTTCGAGATAACATACTTTCTATACCTGACTATCTAACGAGGGAGTTTCTAAAGTTGAAAAATCGATTCATCGACTTGGGGTAAAAGCTCTAAATTTCTAAATTTGGTAGAAGAGAGTAAGGCACCCTCTTTAAAGAGTATCCACTCGATCGGTAGCATGCGGCTAGGATCAACCAAGACCCGCTGTGCCACCGAAGTACTAAATGGACCGCTGTCTCGTAATTCAACGACGATTACATTAGAGAGTTCATCAATTTTTAGCGGCATCGCCGATACCGATACATCAGCACCAGATTTAGCTTGCAGCTTAAGCCAACGTACAAGGGAGGCAAAATCACAGCCGGTTACCAATAAGCCATTGGGCAGACGCAGAAGGCGAGAGCCTTTCTCTAGATTCATTTTTAGACCAAACAAGGCCGGACCACCTTTGGCACAGATTCCCCCATCGGCACGAACAGCCACCGCCGCGCCAGTATTCATACCGCCGCTCAAGACATCGACACGCAGCAGGCTGGGAGCTTTAAATGTAAATTGAGCCACCGTCTTGCTAAGCTTGCCCTTCTTTTGCATGGCCAGATCGGCAGTCACTCTATAGGCACCAATAGTAGTGGCGCTATGTAAAAGCTTATCGACAAACTCAGTCCCGTTTTGGACCACTGCCGCCGAAGGCTCCGCAGTAAAACGCTGTCCACCTTCGGCAGAGGCCGGCAAGACCGCGGCCAATAGGAGTAGGAAAAACGCAAGAGTATTCAAGCCCTTGTCAGCTGTAAGTTTCAAAATTATCCATTTGCAGCAATTGAGTAACGCCGCCCATATCTTACACTTAACCAAGTTCTATTTGGTAAATAGATAGGCATTAAGGGGTAAAGTCCGGCTCTTTCTGCCACTTCTCTCGCGAAATAATGGCAGCGTCTTTATCCGAATAAAGTACTTTCCACCCGGGCTGCCCAGAGAGCTCACGTACAAGAGCACTAGAAGCTGGTAGAAAAACCCAAGAAATTTTGTACTTATCAAGCAGAGCTTCAGGCTTATTGCGGTACAGCACCATATCCCAATAGTCATTCATGAGTTGAACGTTATAGAGGAAATATCGGGGATCAACAAAGAGCTTAGGCGAATCTGTCATCTGCCACATCATTACCGCCCCATAGTGGGAGTCATTCAACAGATTTCCCGGCGGTAAATTCGAGCTTTGCTGCAAAAACTTAATTGCATCAAAAGGCGGATGGAAAGCGGCACTTCCTTCGGGGATGGTCGGCGGAATTAGTTTGGCGGCCAGCAAATATGCACCAAAGCCCGAAAAAGTTGAGATAGAAAGCAAGTACATTAAGCCTAAGGGCGCAATTACAGTTTGAACCTCGCTGCCGAGGCGGGCAAGCTTGCCAGCAGGCAGTCTCAAGACCGGAGAAAAAGCCAGAGCGCTCGACATCATCAAAGCAGCCAGGGGAAAAGTGCGTACAGCCACAAATGACATAAGCAGCGCAGCTGGAGTCAATAATAGAAAATACAATTGCTCCCCTGAAGTTATCTTTTTGCGCAGCGAGAGCAGAAAAATAACGGTCGCCAAAATTGCCAACAAAAACCAGGGATAATTGAGAACATTGCTGAAAACAGCTAAAGACATTGGTTTAAGCTCATTGATCGTCTTGTTGATTGGATCGCTAAGCATAAGAAAAGTGAAAGGCCAGATGGAAAAGCCATAAGGGTTAACGAGAGTCGCCAGTGCACCAGCTGCAAAGGCAACAACGGCGGTTTGGAGACGACCATCAAACTTCTCTTTCTTCACTAAAGAATAGCTTCCCAGACAGAAGACAAAGAAGCCAACCAGAATGAAGTAAAAGATAAAAAGACAGTGCAAATTAGTCCAAAAAATTTGTAGAACAAAAGCGAGCGAAACAAAAGACCAATCAATAGATTGACCAGGGCTGCGCTTTGAAAGACGTGCCAACAACTCTAGGAGCACAGCCGTCATCAAAAAAGAGAACATCTCGGGCCGGACACTTGGGTGTGAGAGCGAGGCCAGAGAGACAAGGACAACCAAGAATGAGCTAAGCAATAGATTGCTTCCACCAAGACAAAACAACCTGAGCGGAATGACGATGAATGTAACTGCTTGAATAATCGCCGTAAAAACGAGTAAGGCAATGGCACCAGCAAGGGCCTGCACGGCGTAGAGTATGACTTCAGAAAGCCACTGGTAGACAACATAAGCATTGCCATTAGGAAAGGCAGCATAGGTATAAGAAAAGGGATCAACCCCAGGTATCTGCCCGTGTTGAACCATCCAGCGCCCCATGGCTAAAAGAAAACAGACATCTGGTTCACGAAAAACAATGCCAGCAATGAAGCCGCCATAGAGAACGCTAAGAAGCAGAGCTGAACCCAATACTAGCATTGCTATTAAGCGCATTTCTTCCTACAGTCTGTTGTCACTATTGACTAAGTTCAAGAACACAGATAGACGAGCCAATTCGATGTGCCAATCATTCCAGCTGCATAGTAATTATTCAAGCATGCAACAATGGTTTACAAGCCTCTCCACAAAAACAGCGCTGCTAGAACCGCTTTGAGCCGCCAATCGGAAAGTCATAGCGGTCTTGAATGTCAGCAGCAAACAGAGCCTGAAACGCAGTGGCAACAATAATTTCAGCGAGCAGTTGGTGCTTCATGCCGCGGCCTCCACTCACCGCCGGCGGTATTGCCATTATGACCAATGGCGGGGCTGCTACTTGACTAAGGTTAGACCAGTAAAATATACCAAGCACAGCCGATCGGATATGCTCAACAACGGCTGACCCAACAGTCTAGCTCTCGGCCAATCCAAACAAAATTTCAATGACCAGGAGACCAAGAACATGAGAGGCGTTACCTTAGATACTCTAGCTCAAGCCCTGATGTCCACAGCCTACGACCGAGACGGTCAACTGCCAGTAGTGCATCCGGCAATTTCTAACCGTCTGAGCCAGTCTGAGCGAAGCCTACTGAACAGTTCAGAAGAACTTCTGCTCAGCAATAACTGGATAGAAAAATCAAGCGACGGCACATGCACACTGACAGAGCTAGGCCGGGCCGAAGTCGAGCGTAGACGCCAAACTGTCTAAGTTAAAAGGCAATGGCAGCCCTAGGTCGATTTGAGAGCTTGTCACTTTTCTAGTTGAAATTCGTTAGCCTTCAGTAGGCAAGCCGAAATTTTAGCACCGAAAAGTGACAA
>CAJXZK010000260.1 GCA_913063055.1 uncultured bacterium | reverse complement strand
ACAATAATGGCAGCTATTTCGTCGCTCTTCTTAGCGAAAGCTTCACGCAAAGCATCAACATCGTTGTAAGGCAATGACAGTGTGAGCTTGGTCAACTCTTCTGGTGCGCCCGGAGAGCTTGAAATTCCCAGGGTAGCCAGGCCAGAACCAGCCTTTACCAAGAACGAATCAGCATGACCGTGGTAGCAGCCGTCAAATTTGACAATCAAACTACGCCTGGTGAAAGCACGGGCTAAGCGAATAGCCGACATACAAGCTTCCGTGCCAGAGTTGACCATGCGCACCATTTCGAGGGATGGCACTATTTCACAAATAAGTTCGGCCATTTCAACTTCGGCGCGGGATGGTGCACCGAAACTGGTGCTATTGCGAACGGCGGTTTCTATGGCTTCCATTACCCGTGGATGGCAGTGACCAAGAATCATGGCGCCCCACGAGCCGACATAATCTAGGTAGCGATTCTTGTCTTCATCAAACATGTGCGGGCCGTCAGCATGGGCCATGAATATCGGTTCACGACCAACTGATTTACAAGCGCGTACTGGTGAATTTACTCCACCGGGAATACGTTCTTTAGCCCGAGCAAACAACTTGCTTGAACGCTCAAAGGTAAATGGCTGCAGCGCAGGAGCTTTAGCCTTACCGTGAAGCGAGTGAATATCAACTTTTTCGTGGGTTTCCGTATTGTCACCTTGAGACTTTTCTGACTTGTCTTTATCTGCTGACTTATCTGCCGACTTGTCTGCTGACTTATCGGCGGTGGCATTAGAACCCATGAGCTGCACCTATATTATTGGAGAGTTAGTTTGATTAGACTGTTTGGGTTAGCCCGAGTACTCTTTGAACCACTGGTTCTGTCATTTTGATGGCCTTTTCACCGGCCTGGAAATGACGCATTTTGTGATCAGCATCGAAGAGATACAAGGCTGGCACATATTTATTTTCGAAGCGATCAGTGATTGTGTGCCAGTTGTCGACAACACAGGGCTGTCTTACTTCATACTCATCAATAGCTTTTTTCACTTCTGCCACATCAGTGTCTGATTCTTGACGAGGCATGTGAACAGAAATTATCTTCAGACCTTTAGGACCGTACTCATCAATCCAGCGATTGAGGTCTGGCAAAGACTCTTTGCAGATTCCACAACTGATTGCCCAGTAGTGAATTAAAACGGGATGACCCTTGAGGTCTTCTTCTGTGATTGGTGGGCTATTAAACCAGTCCGTTCCGCCTTCAAGAGATGGTAGGGGAGCGTCCATTCGCAGTGGCATAAGGTTCTCCTGTTGAATCAGACTAAATCCGTCTAGATAATTCTAACTCTTAAATAGAGCAAAAGAGCCGCCCAAAGGACGGCTCTTTCAATTTCGATATGCAGATCTTAAACGGAAAGAGGCTTTTGACCTGGTTTCCAATCGGCTGCGCAAAGCCCACCGGTCTTGAGTGCTTCAAGAACGCGAAGAGTTTCGTCAACAGAACGACCAATGTTCAAGCCGTGTACGACTTGATATTGAAGAACGCCGTCTTGGTCAATGATAAACAAACCGCGAAGAGCGATACCCTTATCTTCGATCAATACGCCGTAGTCGCGGCTTACATCTTTGGTGATGTCAGAAGCGAGAACGTATTTAACTGGTCCAAGTCCACCCTGGGCTTCAGGGGTGTTGATCCAAGCTCTGTGGCTGAATACGCTGTCTGTAGAGATAGCGAGAACTTCAGCGCCAGCTTTTTTAACTTCGTCATACTTCTCAGAGAAAGCCTTCAGTTCGGTAGGGCAAACGAAGGTGAAATCGAGAGGATAGAAGAAAAGAACAAGCCACTTGCCTTTGTAATCTGACAATTTGACATTTTCTTTCAAGGTCTTCAGATCCTTGGTAGAAGGCATATCAAAGTCAGGAGCTCTTTTTCCAACTTGCAACATAGAGATTATTTCTCCAAAAAACTTTGTGTAGGTATCAAGTCATCCAATATTAGGGGGCTGTGCTTAATTCCTTTATATGTTTAATGGAAAGCTCACAATTCAAAAGCGCTGCTTTTAAGTTGGATTATTTCGTTTTATTGAGTGCTAGCCAATCGTTCAAGTCTTTTTGCAAGGCATTCTCTGCAACATACTTAATTATGAGAGGACTATTAACCTCCCAGCCAATCGTAAGCAAATGATAGAGGTGCTCTTTTGGTGTGTTGCTGTATTTACTGCGGCCGAGTTCGGCTTCGTTCACTGCGTCAGACATGGCTTTCTCCTTAGCAAGTGGCCAGAAATCACTTCTACTTATACAATCTACTAATGAAAGTGTTATCAAATCTTACCGATTCTTGCGAATTAGGGTCTATTTAAGGCAACTTCGTTTGACCACGAAGATAGGGTTTGGTACTATTCGAGTTCGCTTGTCCGCTCTTAGCAACAGGTTTTACGTTTTGCGTAGAGCTGGGGCTTGAGAATGGCCAATATAAGACATGGGCAAATATTAGCCATGGTTCTTTCAACACATGTCTATATAGACGGGAAATGACTCGCCTGAGTTCAATAGCTGGAGACGAAAATGTTCGCGATTGTTGAAGCCTGCGGAAGGCAATATGAATTACACGCTGGTCGTTATATCGACATCGATATGTCTGGCGAAGAAGAAGGTTCGGTTCACGTCTTTGACCGCGTGCTAATGCTGGTCGACGGAGCAGGCTCCACTATCGGCGCTCCTTATATTCAAGGTGCAAAAGTAACCGGCAAAGTAATTTCCAAATTGGAAGTTAACGATGTGCACGGCCGCATTCAGTCGACAATCAAATCAAACAAAGTGATTGTCTACCACATGAAATCTAAAAAAGGGACTCGTAAGAAACAGGGTCACAGAGTTCAATCGACTCGCGTGATGATTGAGTCAATCGAAGTCGACAACAAAGTTGTAGCTAAAGCTGAAAAAGCTGCCGCCAAAGCTTAAGTAGAAGGAGTTACCTCTCAATGGCACATAAGAAGGGCGCGGGCTCTACAAGAAACGGCAGAGACAGCCAACCGAAGCGCCTCGGCGTCAAAGTCTACGGTGGTGAAGCAGTCACCTCTGGCAATATCCTAGTAAGACAGCGCGGCACTAAAATCCATCCAGGATTCAACGTCATGCGCGGATCTGACGACACTCTCTTTTCAGTTATCCAAGGGATTGTTCGTTACGAAGAATCTAGAGGACGCAAGTTGGTAAGTGTCTACCCAGTTTGATACACCAGCTCCAAAAGCCTTAAATCAACTCTTGTCAGAGCTGCGCCGCGATAGCGGGGCGGCTCTTGCAGCAAGAGAGGTACCTGCTACCTCCACCGGAGCGTCAGCTGAGAGTTCAGAAGAGAGCACAGTCACCGGAGTAGCCTACGACTCCCGCCATGTCGAGCCAGGCAATGCCTTCTTCTCTATTGAAGGCTACACGGTAGACGGCAACAAGTTCATCAACCAAGCTATTGAAAAAGGCGCCAGCGTCATCTTTTCAGAAAAAGAATCTGGCCCATATAGTGTTCCCCTCATAGTCGTCAAAGATGTACGGGCCGCTATTGCTGCCGTTTCTAGCGATATTTTCGAAGCGCCCAGCAAAAAACTGCGCCTTTTGGGTGTCACTGGTACTAACGGCAAGACCACAACAACGCACTTAATTGAGCAAATACTCAATGCCAACGGACAGCCCACGGGCTTAATTGGCACCCTGGGCGCACGCATTCCTTCTTTCAAAGATGGAAAATACTTGGGCGAAAGCGAATACTTAGACGTCAAGCACACCACTCCCCAGGCGTCAGACTTGCAAGCCCTGCTCTACACCATGGCCAATCGCGGTGTAAAACAAATTGCCATGGAAGTATCGAGCCATGCCCTCGCTCTCAAAAGAGTCTACGGTTGTCACTTTGCAGCAGCCTGCCTGAGCAATGTCACCCAAGACCACCTAGATTTCCACAAAACCATGGAGCATTACTGGCAATCTAAGCGCCAGCTCTTTGAGATGCTTGGCAAAAGTGCGGTTAATCCGCGCACTGCAGTTATCAATCTTGACGATGAACTGGCCCCAGAATTCATCAAAGCCACAGCTAAAGACATCAATCTGATTACCTATGGCTACAGCGAAAAAGCCTCTATTCACGTAAAAAAAGGCAACTTCGACTTCTCTGGTATGAAGCTTACGCTTGCCACTCCCAGTGGTGTCATATCTTTCTCAACAAAATTAACTGGACGCTTTAACCTTTACAACATCATGGCTGCCATGGCAGTCTGCATGGGCGAAGGATTAGAAAAGGAAGCGATAGCTGAAGCCTTAACAGACTTCAGTGGTGTTTCTGGTCGCTTTGAAGTCGTGCCACCTCCGCCTCATTTGGCAGCCCAAGACCGTTCGCCTCTATGTATCGTTGACTATGCCCATACTCCTGATGGCTTAGAAAACGTACTCAAAGCCGCTCGAGCTCTAGTTCCTGAGGATGGCAAACTAATTGCCGTATTTGGCTGTGGCGGAGACCGTGACTCATCGAAGCGCCCACAAATGGGTGAAATCGCTGAGAACCTGGCAGACGAAGTGGTGGTGACTTCAGACAATCCACGTTCTGAAGACCCACAGCAAATCATCGCCGACATTTTGACCGGCATCAAGCGTCTCAAAGGCGTCACTGTAGAGGCCGACCGCGCTAGAGCCATTGAAGCGGCCGTATTAGCCGCCAGCCCGAAAGATGTCATTGTAGTAGCAGGCAAAGGCCACGAAACCTATCAGATCCTGAAAGACTCAACCATAGACTTCGATGACCGCAAAGAAGTAGCAAAAGCCCTCGAACAGCGCTTCGAAACCCTCAAGAGCAAGTAGTTTTACAAGCTTTACGGCCTTCCGTGCCATATAATCTATAAGGTTGACGGTCTAGATCTAATGCATTATTGGGAGCGCTCTTGGGCATCAGCTTTCACATAACGTCTGTAAGAGAAGGCACTCTCTTCAATGTGATGCAATTTCTCAGCCTTGAGAGGGTGACTGGTGTTCTCTCGATAAAATTCGGCCGGCAGATTCCGGAAGTTACCATTTACTTTGTTGCCGGAAATATCACCACAGCCGAATTTGGCGCCCTCGTCGGAGATGGCGTTCTCGACATGCTGCTCTGCCAAGAATTTGCTGTCAAAGAAGTTGCCTTTGCCCCTGGGCGAATCAATCAGGTAAACGAACAAGCCATCATTGTGCGCTCGTCAAATATTGCCTCTGTGCTTTTGAACGTCTCTAAAGATGTCGACAAATGCGAGTCGAGGCCCTTTATTTATGGGCTTCTTCCTGTTAATACAACCTTTGGACAAACCGCTCCTTCAATTTTGCACATATTGCATGACTTTGATTTGTGGAAGGTTGAACTATCCCAAGCACCAAAAGGCGATCGCGACAAAAAAGCACCGCTAAAGCAATGTCGCTTAATTCACAGAGCTCTCTCTCAAGGTGTGATTAGCTATCAACGTCCGCTCGTTTCAGTAAAAATGCTCAAGCCACTGCTAACACTGCTTGACCCATTAACCGAAAAAGAATCAAATAACTTACGCGGCTACCTGCGCAGTCTATTGCCCCATCCGAAAGCCACACATCTATCTATCGAACGTTTCTATGCTTTTGCCAGTGCTATTGAATCTATTGCTCAGAGGCGCTCTAGTGAAGTCGGAGAACGGGCTCGTCGAGCTATCCATGCCTTAATTCAGAATGCCACAAAAATGAGTTCTGGCAATGCTACAGACATTGATGAAACCACTCATGTCTAGCCTTAGCGATAGTTCTGAAAACAAAAATGATAACGATATAGCCAGCCAAAAGAAGGCAGAGCGTCCAGATTCTGACGAACAAGTGGCTGAGCAATCATATGAATTTCGCAGCGGTAGCCACGACTTTGAAAACCGCATGCATAAGTTCAATATGACCTTCTTAAGAGCGCTGGCTAAGCCAATTTTGCCAGCTGGCTATTGGTCGAAAAACCGCTACACCAGACATGACGAAAAGACTCCTATCAATCTCACTTTCGATGACGGACCAAATCCTGCCACAACTAAAGAACTACTGGTGGTGCTAGAGGATGAAAAAGTAAAAGGTACGTTCTTCTTCATCGGCGAGAATATTAGGCTCTACCCAGAACTTGTGGAAGCCGTGTACAAAGCTGGTCACATTATCGGCAACCACTCCATGACCCACACATTTTTGCCAAACCTAACACGTAAGGCTGTAGAAAAAGAAATTGATCAAACCAATCAATTGATTACCGATATTATTGGCACTGGCCCGACCCTATTTCGTGCCCCTTACGGCATCATGGACAAACGCTGCGCCGAAGCCTTAAAAGAGCGCCGCATGTCAACAGTTTACTGGGGCGCCATGGCCGATGACTTTCGCCCCATTGGCGAAGATGCTGTAGTCTCGCGCATCATGAAACAAATACCCGGAAACGAGCTGGTAGTCTTACATGAAGGGCGGCATCCTAGCCAGTGCATAAAGTCTACAAGAGAAATTATCAGGCGCAGTAAAGACCTTGGTTTTACTTTTGAGCCGATTCAATAATTAAGTGATTATGGTTTTCGAGCGGTTACAATTTTGTTCTCGCAAACAGAGGTCAAAATGCTCGATTTTCGCCCCCCGTTGGAAAGCCCGGCCCTGATCTGGTATGTAAATCTGGTTTTGCCACTTTACATGAAGCTGAAGCTGCACGACACCAGAGTGACTATAAAAGAGGGTGCCCTCGAGCGCTTCGCCAAGCTTAAAGGCAAGCACGCCATGATTTGCCCTAATCACTCCAACCGCCACGACCCACAGGTTGTCGGTATGTTTGCCCGAGCTGCTGGTGAGCATTTTAATTTTGTTGCCGCCCGCGAAGTATTCGACTATGACAATGGTGCCAATGGCTGGTGGCTCCAACACCTGGGTGTGTACTCAGTGGTGCGCGGAGCAGCTGATCGCGAATCATTTAAAACCACTCGCCGAATTCTTTCTGAAGGCCGCAAGAAATTAGTGCTCTTTCCTGAAGGCGAACTATCAAGACAAAATGATACCGTCATGCCCCTTGAATCAGGAGCAGCACAAATGGCTTTCTGGGCCATGCAAGACATGGAAAAAGGTGGTGCCAAAATTGGCCCAGGAGCAGACGAGAAGACCGTCTACATTCAGCCAATCGCCATGAAATACACCTATCCCTATGATGTCTCGAGTTCCCTGCGCGAAACTCTAAAAACCCTCGAAAACAAGCTGGGCATCGTATCTCCCGAAGACTTTAGTTTCTACAATCGCATGCGTGCTCTGGCCGAAAAAATGCTCGGCACCATAGAGAAAGAATATGGTATTACCAGCAAAATCGAACTTGGTATGAATGAAAGATTGAAAGCGCTGCGCAGACACATTTTAAATAATCTCGCTCGCATTCTTGAAATTGAATTACCGAAAGACGCTCGCGATTTAGAATGTGTACGCATTCTTCGCAATAAGCTCGATGACTTCATTTTCGAAGACGAAAAGAAAATGACCGAATACGAGCGGCAAGTGCACGAAGAGAAACAGCGGGTCTACAAAAGCTATTACCGAGATCTCAATCGCGTAGTTACTTTCATTTGTATCTACGATGGTTACGTCACTGAGCACATGACTCAAGAACGCTACTCAGATGTAATCGAACGCATGGAAATCGAAATCTTTGATGGTGACCCAACTATTAAAGGCCCCCGTGAAATTTTGATTGACGTAGGCGAAGCAATTGATTTAAGTCTCTACTATGCTGATTTCAAAAAAGAGAAAAAGGCAACAATCGCCAAAGTAACTGATTTGATTTTCTCTGAAATCTCAACCATGTTAGCTAAGCTAGACACCGGGCGCACGCACCGATTTATTGACGCTAAAACTCTGGTTTAAAATCTGGTTTAAAATCTTAGTCTGAAATTTTCAATTTTTCTAAAATCGCCATAGGGGTACCAGAAAAAAATAGTTGCATATACAACTATTTTCAAAATAGGCAGACCTGAAGCCCGAAATTTGAGTTTTGGACCTATTTGAGTTTAGATTTTGAAAGATGAAAAACAGAAATGATAAAAACAATTCTGAGAAGCAAATCTGCACTAAAGTCTACAAAGAAATTTTTGAAAATTGCACCTGCATGCACATTCGAAAAACCGCTCGAGCAGTCACGCAGTATTATGACGCGACCCTGGCTCCAGCCGGAATAACCAGTACTCAGTTGACACTTTTAGTGCAAATTTGCCTCTCTCAGTCAGCTGCCCAAAAGGATATTTGCGACGCCCTAGGAATGAGCCCGTCGTCTCTGACACGTACTCTAAAACCACTGTTTGAACAAGATCTGATCGAAAACGAAACTGGCATCAACAAGAAGACTAAACACCTAGTTCTCACAGATCGCGGCCAGCTTACTCTGAAACTAGCAACACCACTATG
>CAJXZK010000259.1 GCA_913063055.1 uncultured bacterium | reverse complement strand
CCTTCAGTTGAGGCGTGGGCACGGTGAGCTGTGCCGAAAGCGTCGTTAACGTAGATTTCGCCTAGTTGCGATAGTTTTTTGGCAAAGCCTTCTTCGTTCTTCTCTTCTTCTTCGTGGAATCTGACATTTTCCATTAAGGCAACGTCACCGTCATGCATTTCGTTCACTGCCTTCTCGGCCTTGACGCCTATGCATTCGTCGACAAAATGAACTGTTTTGTGGCCCATCTCCGCTAGTAGCTTTTGCAAATGCTCGGCCACTGGCTTTAGGGAGTATTTGGCTGCTACTTTACCTTTGGGACGACCGAGGTGAGAAAGCAAAACTACTTTAGCGCCAGCTTTGGCCAACCAAGAAATGGTTGGTAGAGCTGCTTTGATGCGGGAATCATCTGCTACCGTGCCATCTTCATTTTGCGGTACATTGAAATCTACTCGTACCAGTACCTTTTTGCCTTGGAAATGCTTGGCGCCTTGATCTTGAATAGTTTTCTTCATCTGTACCTGACTGTTGAGTGGTGTGGGGGCGTGGTGATTAGACGTAATTGCTTAATAAACAGAAAGACGCCCCCAATTTGAGGGCGTCTTCTTGTTTAAGACTAGGCTTTAGCGGCGACTGGGAGCTTTTTCGCTACCATGGTTGCTAGTTCGACCAAGCGGTTGCTGTAGCCCCACTCGTTGTCGTACCAGGCCAACACTTTAACCATGCGATCACCGACTTGCATTGTCAGATCAGCGTCGTAGATGGAAGAGTGCTTGTTGCCTTGGAAGTCGATTGAAACTAGTGGAGTTGTGCAATAGGAGAGAATGCCTTTGAGAGGGCCTTCAGCTGCTTCTTTAACACACTTGTTGATAGCTTCAACACTGACTTCTTTCTTCAAGGTGATGGTCAAGTCAACTACTGATACGTTTGGTGTAGGCACGCGCATGGCAAAGCCATTGAGTTTGCCTTTGAGGTGTGGCATTACCAGACCGATAGCCTTAGCAGCACCGGTGCTTGAAGGAATCATGGACATAGCGGCAGCGCGAGCGCGGCGCAGGTCATTGTGAGCGCCATCGAGCAGCTTCTGGTCGAGGGTGTAGCTGTGAATTGTTGTCATCAAGCCTTGTTCAATACCGAAAGCATCGTCAATAGCCTTAGCTACAGGAGCCAAGCAGTTGGTTGTGCAGCTGGCGTTAGAGATGATGTTGTGCTTTTCAGCGTCATAGTTTTTGTCATTTACACCAAGAACGATGGTGATGTCTTCGTTCTTAGCTGGAGCTGAGATCAATACTTTCTTGGCGCCAGCGGTGATGTGGGCTTTAGCCTTTTCAGCATCGGTGAAGACGCCGGAGCATTCTAGAACGATGTCGACATTGAGCTTGGACCATGGGCAATCAGCTGGAGCTTTCTCGCGGGTGAACTTGATTTTCTTGCCATTGACAATCAATGATTCTTCATCATGGCTAACTTCATGCTTTAGTTCGCCTTGTACTGAGTCGTACTTGAGCAGGTGAGCTGATTGCACCAAATCTTGCATAGGGTCGTTGATTGCAACGATTTCGAGATCTTTTGGCGCGCTCTCGAGGTAGGCCCTGAATACGTTACGGCCGATTCGACCGAATCCATTAATAGCTACTCTTGCCATCTGTCCAACTCCTTATTAAATCGTCTCAAACCGCCCCAATCTGTTCTAAATTAGTTCTATCAAGGGCCGGCGATTGGCAAAGCATATAACAATATAAGGGCGAGGCGCCCAGCCTTTATTTCAGCTTAAGATGATAAGTAGCAATCTTGAAAGGTTTCGTTACTCATTCATTATTGAGTCTTCGGTTACGATAAGAATTGCCAGATTAAACACCAGGAGAAAATATGAGAGACAAAGTAGAAGCCATTCTCGACAAATTGCGCCCGATGTTAATGATGGACGGCGGCAATATTGAGCTAGTAGACGTCAAAGACGACGAAGTTCAAGTACGCTTGGTCGGTGCCTGTGGCATGTGTCCAAGTTCGACGATGACCATGAAGATGGGTGTTGAGCGCGCTATTAGAGAAGAGTTGCCTGAAATCAAACGTGTGGTTTCAGTCTAGATCTGACTGATTGCTTTAGGGGCCTTAAGGTTCAAGGGCCATGCGCTTGCGAAAATCACTTGACAGGTAGCCCACGATTGCTCTTTCTTGCTCGCGGACATGACTGTTGAGCCTGGCAATTGAAGCTTTCGTAGCGGCTACTGTCAGGCTTGAATTGGCCAGTATGGTTCTGGCAAATTCAAGGGTGTGCGCCTCTAGCTTGTCGTCTTCAACGGCTTGATTGATCAGGCCAATAGTGGCTGCTCTGGTACTGCCGATAGTGGCGGCGCTAAAGAGCAGCTCTTTTGCTTTTGCTTGTCCAATCAGGTTTACCAGTCTTTGTACATTGCTGTCATCTAGGATGATGCCGAGGCGCGCAACGGGGATGGCGAAACTGGCAGCTTCAAGGGCGGCGAAGCGCAGGTCGCAAGCGTTTGCAAGCAAGCAGCCTCCGCCCAGGCAGGGGCCGTTCACCATAGCAATTGTAGGAATCTCTAGCTCGGCAATGGTTTCTAGCGCGGTGGAAATAGCCTGCCAGAAGCGCGCTGCAGTGGCATAGTCGACTATTTGACGCAGATCTTCAAAATCGGCCCCGGCGGCAAAATATTTGCCACTTCCGGTAAATATCAAAAGTCTGCTGCCATCTTCTATAAGTTTGTGGATTAATCGCGGCAGGCTTTCCCACATAGCTGTGCTAATGGCATTGGCGGCATCGGGTCTATTAAAAGTTATTGTGGCAATGCCACTGGATTGATCAAGCTCTGAGATTATCTCTTGATTTGCCATTATTTGCTGGCGAAGTCGAATTGAACGCTATCGCCTTCCTTTACTCCGTGTCTCTCACAGTAGCCGCCATTCACTTCTATTACCTCAGAGACATCAATTGTGCTTTCGGCTGGATAGGTGGGGCATTTGCTTGGATCTTCTGATTTGCAGGGGGGCACTTGCTTGCAGATTTTTACAATCTTGCCATCTCTGACAAAGAGCATGTCCAGGCTGATCAGGGTGTGATACATCCAGAATGCCACGGGGCGATGGGGGTGAAAGAGAAAGACCATGCCTTGAGTCTCGGGCATTGATGTGCGATACATCAGGCCGTTCTCAATTTCTTCTTTAGAGCTGGCTACCTCTAATTTGACTTCTTGGTCACCCAGTTTGACTGTCGGCAGCATGGCCAGCGCCTCCCTGCAAGTAAAAGTAGTGAAAAGAGTTACGAGAGTGGCTGCAAGAGCGAAAGTAAAGGAGATTTTGTTTGTTTTCATAGCCAATGCATTCTGTTAAATGGGGTTTTTGAATAGATGAATTGTACCGTGTCGGTAAGTACCCCGCGCTGTAAGGCATACGACTTACTGACTACCAGGCCAGCTGGGTCGATCACTCCGGAGATGCCGGTATTGGTTGAGAGGACAAGAAAGCGCTTGTTCTCAACTGCCCTGAGAGTGGCGCAGGCAAGATATTGTTTGTTCAAAGAAGAATTGTGAAACCAGCCAAGATTGGCGAGAACCACAATCAGTGAGGCCCCGTCTCTAACTTGATCGGAAACAATTTTGGGGAAGATTACTTCATTGCAGATAGCCACTCCAATTTTGCCCCAGCCAGAGCGAATTATTTGAGCTTTTTGAGCCGCTAAGAAGACCTCAGAATTGGTTGGCAGCTTGTCACGCAGACTCTCTGGCACTATTTCGCCAAAGGGCACTAATCTTTGTTTGACATAGGCACTTTCTCTATAGCCAAAGGGGCTGACCAGCCTGGCTACATTTATATGGCCATTTTTTAGTGGCTCGATGGCGCCATAAATAATTTCTTTGCGCTCTTCCTGGCTGATATGCTTGAGGGCTGGCAGCAGGCCGCCTTGTCCCATCTGGCTGAGGGTGACGACGCCTTCGGGCAGAACTACCAGGCTTGAGCTAGTGTTGGCTGTAAGCTCGTTGTAGCGGCCGCAGAACTCGGCTGCGGAGATTGTCTTAAAGCGCTCGTTTTCGATTGAGACATTGCCTTGCACAATTGTCACCGGTATTGGTGGCGTCTGTGGATTGAAGCGAATGGCATGTTCGGGTCTGACTTCGTCTTCGATTTGGGCGATTCGCTGGCTGCCCCAATTGAGGGCAAAGGCAATGGCCAGGCAGCATAGCAAAAGATCGAGAGCTGAGCCAAATTTGATATTGAGTTGGTCTGTGCGCTCACCAAGATTGCGGGCTATGCCGGTGGTTTCTATGATCATTTGAGCGCAGGCAGCGTTAAACATGACGATGACAAAATCAACCAAGCCGCTGCCACCGACTGCTGCCAGTTGTATTAGTGGCAGGTTGCGTGACTGGGTGTAGGCCAGTTGGCTTAGGGGCGAACCGAAAAATAGTGGTGAGGTTGCCACTACCCACTGCAGAAAAACCCAAATAGAAGGCACAGCGATAAGGTAGGGATAGAATGGCCGGCGATGGTTAGGCAAAAAGCTTGGGCGCAGTGGTAAGCAGAAGACAAAAAGAGCAAACAGTGCGGTGAGAGATGAATAGTGGATGACTTCAACTAACCAGGCTAGCCATACTATTTGAAAACTAACAGCGTCATGCAGACCAAGCCAACGCAGCGGATACATACCGGTGAAGAAACTGAGGGCAATGGCATAGTAGCCGGCGCCAAAAGTAAAGCCCGTAAATACTGATTGCCAGGGGGAATTGCAGGCTCTAATTAGTATCAGAAGTGGTATCAAGCCAAACCAGGCGAGGTAGGCCTGATCGAACCCTGGAGTAGCGAGGGCCAGAATTGCCCCCATTAAAAAGCCTATTGGTAGCTTTAGTGAGAGTCGCTGTGAGTCAAGCCACCCCGCCTTGGGGGTAACGCTCACAGGGCTGACCTGAATTTCAGAGCTGAAGCTATAACTGTTCATTTATACCGCTAACCGTGCCTTGCAATGTTACACTTTGGGAGGTCAAAATTGCTAATTTAGGTTGTATTTATTGAATAGTCGGCTTGAGAGTGCAAAGAGAGTACCAAGGCGGATCATGGGCATCGATCCAGGTACTGCTACGGTTGGCTTTGGTATAGTCGATTGGATTGCTGGAGATAGCTTTAGGTATATATCTTCGGGGGTGATATCTACTCCAAAAACCATGGCCCCAGCCAACCGCTTGAAAATGATTCGCGAAGATTTAATTAGCTTGATTGAAGAATTTAAGCCCGAGGAATGCGGCGTTGAAGCTATTTTCTTCTTCAAAAATGCCAAGACTGTAATTCCAGTAGCACAAGCTCGTGGCGTCATTCTTGAGGCCTTGGCTACCTTTGGCATGTTGGCTGGTGAATATACTCCAATGCAGGTGAAGCTGCATGTAACAGGCTATGGCAAGGCAGAAAAACCTGAAGTGCAGTGGGCTGTGGCCAAGCTTTTAGGATTGCCAGAAATTGTTAAACCTGATGATGCTTCTGATGCACTGGCAATCGCTCTCACCCATGCCCGTCTGACTTGCCACCTTAGCCCCCGCCTAGAGCGGGTATAGGCGAAAATCGAATGACAAGCTTGACGGCTCCATAGAGCAAGATCATGGTAAGCATATAAACTTCCTTGGCACCAATTTTTCCTTTGTACTGCACTTTTTCTGGCAGTCCTAGGGGAGTTGCGGCAATAGCAGCGATAGAGCCAAAGTAAATTGCGCCGGCCACTGTGGCTTCTAAGTTCGCTAGGCTTATTACTGGCAGATAATCCATGGCAGTTAACACTGCGCCAAAGCCCACTGCTATCTTGAAGAATTCTGTTTCGCTGATGACAAAGAAGCGCAAGGCTATTAGCCAGGCCAGCGCCAGTGCTGCCATGACGCGAAAAGTCATAATGAATTGCCAAGCCACTGAAGCTTCTGACGGTCCGAAGTGAATCCAGCTGGGCGACCAGAGCGTATGCACGGGAAAACTTAAGTGCCCCAGATAGTCAAGGGTTTGCACGATCATGCCACAGGCCACAAATAAAGCGACAAATTCAAGTTTCTGCCAGATTGAGAATGATGTCGCTGAAGGCTGGCTCTCAGTCACGGCTGTTGCTGGTTTTTCTCGCGCTCGAGTCTTGATTAGATAGTTGACTACGAAAACTGAGTAAATAAGTGCTTTGAAGTTAGGCGGTTGTGAAAGAGCGCAAAGCAGCGGAATAAGGGCACTGGCAGCTAGCAACTGGCGAGATTTTCCCTCTTCAGTCTTGTTGTCACTGTCATTATTTCTATTGTCTTCAGCGCTCACTTAATTTTCGCCTGCTTTGCCGATTGATGACTTAGAGCCGGTGAAATTGATCCAGGCTGTGCCTTCATGGCCGAAATTGAAGAGTTGGGGGTAAAGTATTTCGGCCATTATTTCCAGTGAGTCGATCAGGCGCGGGCCGGGTCGATTGAAATACTGATTGCCGTCTGCCACATAAACGCGTTTGTTGCGCACTGCTTTGAGGGCACTGTAGTGAGGCTGTTGCTCAATCAAGTGCATTTCTTCTAGGGTGCGTTTGTTGTCAAAACCGCATGGTGTCACGAGAATTACATCTGGCTCTTTCTCTATCAATTCTCCCCAGGTCATCCAGGGAGAATGTTTGCCAGCCTGGCCAAATAAGTTAGTGGCGCCAGCCAGTTCTACTAATTCTGGCATCCAATTTCCTGCTGCCATCAGTGGTTCGATCCACTCGATCACTGCCACTGAAACTTTGTTCATGCCTTTAGCTAACCCTTCGTTTGCCTTTGCTTCAATGGCATCAACTCTGCTTTGGCAGGTCTTTATCAATTGTTGCGCTCGCTCTTCTACGTGCAGAGCCTTGCCGATTTTTTCTATATCGTTATAAAAGTCTGCCATGCTATTTGGTTCAAGTGAAACAATTTGCGGCTTACTGCTGACCATCTGACACAGAGCTGCTTCAACATCACGAAGGCTGACAGCGCAAACTTCGCACTGCGCCTGGGTGATAATATGGCTTGGCTGAAGGCTTTCGAGAATGTCGGCGTCGACTTTGTAGACCGAAAGCGACTCTTGCAAAATTGCTTTGACACGCTGATCTATTTCATAACTAGAGCCGTCTACCTGAAATTTAGGTGAGGTGCAGATTGGTAGAGATTTTATAGATTGAGGGAAGTCGCATTCGTGCGAGCGCCCCACCATATATTCTCCTAAGCCAAGAGCATGAACGATCTCGGTGGAGCTGGCAATCAGTGAAACTATTCTTGGTTGGAGGGCAGTCATTTTTCTCGCGAAATTAAGTCAGAAGTAATTGCCGCCAGGTTGCCGCAGCCGCTCAGAGCCATGGCTAGGTCAAACTCAGATTTGAGCAGATTCAGCACAGCCTCCACCCCACTTTGACCAGAGAGAGCCAAGCCCCATAGTACAGGCCTTCCTATCATTACAGCTTTGGCTCCCATTGCCAATGCTTTTAGTATGTCAGTTCCTCTTCTGATGCCACCATCGAGCAGAACTTCTACTTCTCTATAACTGTTGGAGCTATTGCCCTTTTCTAGGGCGGCGGTGATGCCTGGCAAAGCTTCTATTGTTGAGATTGTGGTATCGAGCTGGCGGCCGCCATGGTTGGAAACAATTATTCCCTTTACTCCAGCTGCAACTGCCTTTATGGCGTCATCACCACGCAAAACGCCTTTCACTAATACCGGCAGTTTTGTTAGGGAAATAATCCATTCAAGATCTTTCCAGGTCAGGCTGGTGTCGTAGAGTGAGGCGATATAACTAGCTAGGTCAGAGTCTTGCTTGTTGTTGTCATTCTGGTTCTTTTTGATGTTGCCTAGAGCAAACTTTTCTAGGTTGGCTGCTCTAAGGCCTGGCGGCAGCGTAAACTGATTACGTATGTCTCGCTCACGTCGTCCTAGTACTGGCGAATCGACTGTGACAACAAGGGCTTTGTAATTGTTGGCCTCGGCTCTAGCTACTAGATCTTTTGTAATGGCTCGATCTTTGTAAACGTATAATTGATACCACAGGTGGTTGCCAGCTTTGGCTACTTCCTCGATGTCGTGATTTGATAACGTGCTTAGGGTCATGATTGTGTTCAATTTCTTAGCCGCTGCCGCAGTCGCCAGTTCTCCCTGGCTGTGAGCCAGTGCTTGAAAGGCTGTTGGGGCAATAAGAATAGGCATATCAATTGCTTGGCCGGCGAGAGATAACGACATATCTCTTTTGCTGATATCAACTAACATGCGTGGCCAAATTGAAATCTCGGCAAAAGCCTGGCAATTGCGCTTCAGTGTAAGCTCGTCGGCGGCCCCGCCACGATAATAATCGAAGTGAGATGGCTCCAGTGTGGTCTTATCCAGCGATCTTTCAACCAGTTCTTCAAGCTCGGCCAGATTTATTAAGGTATTTTTGCTAATCATAGATTCTCATTCGCGATTCTCCTTCTACCCCTTTGTTGCCCGGTTTAGGAAGGTCTTAAAC
>CAJXZK010000258.1 GCA_913063055.1 uncultured bacterium | reverse complement strand
CTACAGCCAATTGTTTGAGATCTTGTACAGATTTTGAGTCAATAACCCAACCCTGGGCAATGCCCAAAACATAAACACGAATATTTTCTTCTTTGAGAAGCGTCAACAGCTGTTGTTTGCGTTCAGGCTTGATAGAAGCCTCGCCATCGGTGACCATTATCAAAACCTTGGCTTTGGCTTCGCCTAGCTCTTTGAAGTGGTCTATAGCCGCCTGAATCGGACCGGTTTTACTGAAGCCAGCTTCATCCGGGCCATCAAAGTTGGTACCACCACCGGAATAACTACCCAGGTGTGAATTGTGCCGACTAATTAATTCTAAATCAGTGGTGAGAGGCCAGCTAAAGTAGGCTTCGTCGTCAAATTGTATGTAGCAAATGCGGTCACCAGCGCGGCCGGGAATGAACCTATCGATGGCCGCCTTGGCCACAGACAGCCGCGAGACTTTGGCTTTGTTGTCGGCCTGGTTATCTGCTTTGTTATCAACGGCATCGGCAATTTCTAACTCCATAGAACCAGATACGTCTACGGCAATACAGAAATCGCGGGTTTGGATCACCTGCCGGGTATGTGACTGACCCACCACTGGTCGGGCAATAGCCAGACACAAACTGACGAGAAAGGCAGCAAGAAAAATAAGCGGTAATTGTTTTACCAGCGACACGGTAGGAAGCGTGCGCTGGGTTTCTAACTGGCTATAACCATAACTGGTGCGCCGCCTGTAGGCCAGATAGAGCTGTATTAGTACAACAGGAATGAAGCCCAAAAAGATTGGACAGATAAAGCTGATCATAGTAATTCCCTTTCAAAAATATTCTCTCTCTTCTTAGTTGCAGACAATCAACAGCCAAAAACTGCGGCCGTGCTCCCGCGCTTGCAGCGCGTAAAAATCAAGGAGAGATTGCCTGGGGGAATAAGGCTTGTCTTGTTAGCAAAGGCCTTTGTAGAGAGTGGGGGCGTTAAGCCGCTAAAGCTAAAACCTAGCAGTAGTGCAAGTGGCCAAGCAATAGCCAGCACAGGCTTCTCAGCAGTTTTGCCCTGGTTTGACCTGACAGATGATCAATTTTGCATTCAATAAGAAATAGCGTTGATGGCGCTGATCCTTTGACCGAGCACGAACCTGATCCACTCCACCCTAACCGGCGCAGAAGAATAGCGAGCAGTAATTCGCAGACACTAGCGCTGATCCGCTCCAGCCAAACAAACCTGATCCATCAATTACTGTTATCGATACTGTTACTGTTTTGCCGCAACAACACAGCCAGTTTTGCCACCGCCGCTTCAATTTGCTCTTCTTCTAGAGCCCAGTAGGGCCAGAGAAATTCTCCAGAGCGATCTTTACTTAGATAGTAAGGAGCAGTAGATATGAGAGAAATATTGCACTGGGCCGCAAGCGCCATCACAGCATGGTCGCTCAGAGCAGTTCTTAAGCGGAAGGTGAGATGCAGCCCCGCCGACGATTCAGCCACGCTTATCAGTTCTTGCAGAATAGTCTTGAGAGCAAATATAAGTTTTTGCCGACGGTGCGAGTAAACGCTGCGCATTTTTTCAATGTGGCGCTCCCAGTGACCCTCACGGATAAAATCATTGAGACAATACTGTTCTAGCATTGAAAGATCATTACCGAGAACCTGAATCATCTCGCCAAAAACTTTGGTCATTCTCTCGGGCACGACCAGATAGCCCAGCCGCGCCATTGGCCCCATGGTCACCCAAAAAGAGCCTGAATATATAACCAGATCGTTTTTGTCTAACCCTTGCAGAGCAGGCAGGCGCTTATTGTCATAAAAATACTGAGAGTCAAAGTCGTGCTCCCAAATAAATGTATCCGAGTGCCCAGCCCATTCTAACAAAGCTTGCCGGCGCTCCATTGACATGATGGCGCCGGTGGGGTCTTGGTGCGACGGGCTCACACAAACCAGGGCACAACCGTCCATTTGATTGGTCAAGCGCTCCACTATCATGCCGTGATCGTCCACTGGTATGGTCACCAACTTTGGTCCATGGGCCATCAAAATGCGCCGAGAGACCGGATACCAGGGGTCTTCAATGGCTACCGTGTCACCAACATTAATAAGCAAGCGTGCCGCTTGATCAGTTCTAGATGTTGAGGTCAAGATTACTCTATCAGGGCTGAGCACCAGTCCACGCGCCCTTCTCAGATATTCGCACAGGGCTTCTCGCAAGGGCGGGAAACCAAATGGATCATCGCTGTAGCTAAGAAAGGCCTTGTCCGTGCTGTAACAGCGACGGTTTTTCAAAACCATTTTTTCCCAGGCCTGCACGGGTAAGAGATTACCTGCTGGCACAGCAGCACTAAAGTCACCGTGCCAACCTACTTGTTCTGACGAGGCCGTAATTAGTCTTTGGGCATATTCAGACCACTTAGTGGTACGCACCACAGCCTTTGATCGAGAATCTGCCTTTTTGTTAGCACTGCTCATGGGTATCGCTACAAAAGTGCCTTCTTTAGGCAAGGTTTGCAGATAGCCCAAACTGGTTAAATAGGCATAGGCACGCAGAACTGTCGCTGTCGAGGTACCCTGCTGTTCGGCCAACTGCCTGGCTGCTGGCATCTGGCTGCCGGGCACGGCTGAGCCTGAGTCTATTGCCTCTCGAATCGACCGTGCTAGTGATTTATAAACGGGTTCGCCAGAGAGCGCATCGCGTCTAATCAAAAACTCCAAATTCTTGACCCATATTGAGCACTTAGCGAGGGACAACCCAGTTTAACAGACTGTGCTGCTTGCCCATCTATTGTTCGTCAAAAAGCCTATCGATGGCACGCTGTTGGGTATGGCGGGTACTCAACTGGTAATTATCAGCCCCACTATAACGAGCGGCAAACTGATCAACCCGGGCATTACTAGCAGCAATATCAGCTATTGATATACCTAATTCTTTCTTCCCGCCAGCAGGGCTCAACTCTTTAATATTGCTGTACTGCCTTTGCAAATACTCCATATCATCACGCTCTACATCACTCAAATCTTTGCGTTTGAGACCGGCTGCAAGAGAGTCTTTCGTAATAGTTCCATCAGCCGCCAGGCCCAACTTATCGATGGTTGAAGACTCAATGTGATTAATGTCATTGGGGAAGTTGTATTTAGCCACATCTTCGCGCGAAATGCCTTTCTTGCCACCATCTTTGTCGTCAAACTCTTTGCTCAGAACTTTGAAATTCTTGAGCATATGTTGCACATCATCTTTCTGGATATCATCCAGACTAGGATCAGAAGCCGCTTTTTTTAAACTATCTTTAGTGACGAAGCCATCTTTGTTGGCGAGCTTATCAAACGTACTAGTCTCAATATGATTAAAGCCAGGCGGTAGGCTATCTAAACCCCTTGCCATTGGCTGAAATGCCTTCATATCGACGTCATTGACACTTAGGGGTTTGTGGTCATCTTGTTTACCAGCATTATCAATAGAATCTGCCTTGCTTTCGCCTTGAGCTCTATCGGCCATAACTGAACCTCTTTTGTGCCACAGACTTTGTCTCTGACAAACATACCCAACCCTGAAGCCATCAAATCGCAAAAAATCGCCAATAATTAGCCCAATAAAAAGGGCCGACAATCTCTAAGCTTACCAATCTGTCTCATCCTCGCTGGCAAGAAAGTTAGAGCATGAGACAGATCGATAGAGCAATAGAAAGTCTAATTATTTCTTGGCTGTGTACCAGCCATAAGCAAGAATCAGCCCGCGCACCAGGGCCCGAGTCAAAATAACTAGGCCGGCAAGAGCAGCGCGAAATAAACGCAACCCGATCTCAAAAGCGAAAGCGCAAATTGCCTGAATTCCATCAGCTAATATGGCGCCTACCGGCCCACCCGAAGCTCCCATGATCCCACTCAAAATCGCCACCATCATCAGTGGCAACATTAGGCAATTAAGAATGGCATTAATGCTACCCCAAAGTAGCCCACTACAAGTTTCTATCATAGTTCAGTACCTCAAAAGAGATGCGCCAAGACTGACCGCTTTCACAAAGAAAGAGGAAATTTCTCAAGGAAAAGGAAATAGTCCGGGTTAAGAGAAAAACCTGGGGCAATCTAGGCGCTCGCGAATAAGCCTCACTCTATAAAATGAGGCTCAAGCAAACCAATAGAGAGAGCGGCTTTTGCAGCACCGATAAAGGCAATTTTCAGGGTTTATCTAGCTCGCCAGGGTGAAAACACTAATTGCAGGGATTATTAAACGGCTGGCGAAGCTCTTGAAAACGCGGTAGCCAACAGCTTTTGATAATAATGTTGCATTTTCATAGGTGCGCTTTTCTTAGCGCCACCACATTTATCAAGAATCGCCAGTGGCGCCAAGTTAAGGCCTATTGACTAGCTTATATTCAGTAGCAACGATTAGCGGGCACCTCTTTTAAACTTGTAAACTTGCTCAAAATCCTGTTTAGTTACAGGTCAGGGATTTTAGATCAGCATCCACATCCGAAAGAAAAAATCATTGGCATGAATTACGAGGAAGCACTGGCATTTCTACAGGCATTTCCAGACATGGAAAGAGCCACTTTTGGCGCCCGCGGACCAACCATGGGCCTGCCTTCGATGAAATCTTTGCTCAATCGCATGGGTGACCCACACAAAGGCACTCCTACCATTCATGTCACTGGCTCAAAGGGCAAGGGGTCGACTAGCACTTACCTTGCCTCCATTCTCAAGGCTGGCGGGCAACACGTGGCTTTGTATACCAGTCCTCACTTGCATGACTATACTGAACGTATAGCTTTCGACCTTGAGTCGATTGCCGATGACCAGTTTGCCCAAGGTGTGGCCGAGATTCAATCAAGTGTTGAAGCCGAACGCGATGCTGGCAACAACACCATTTCTACTTTTGGCATTCTTACAGCTCTATTTTTCCACCTGGTTAAATCAGCTGCCAAACCGGTTCAGTGGCAAATCGTAGAAGTTGGCCTGGGTGGTCGCTATGATGTCACCAACGTTTTTGACGCCAAAGCCGCTGCTGTGATTACGCCAATCAGCCTTGAACATGCCGAAATATTAGGCAGCACCCAGACTGAAATAGCGGCCAACAAAGCCGGAATTGTTGTACCCCACTGCCTCACTGTCCTTGCCCCACAAAAAGATGCCGGCGCTCGCACAGCCGTAGGCCGCCGCTGCCATGAAGTCGACTCTGAGCTGATTGATGTAGGCAAGAAGTATAAAATCAAACCAATTTCTCAAGACTTAGAAGGGCAGACTTTTTCAATGGAAGGCCTGGGGGCAAACCTAGAGCTGCGCATAAAGATGCTTGGGGCGCACCAGATTAACAATGCCGCCACCGCTGTTGCTACAGTGCTCGGTTTACGTCAACGTGGCGAGTTAGATATCAGCGACGAAGCGATTATCAAAGGACTATCCACAGCAGTTATTCGTGGTCGGCTAGAAATACTCTCTCATCCTATTTCTGAGTCGAACAAGGGGCCTGTAATCATTGCTGATGGCGCCCACAACCACGAATCAGCAGCCTCCCTTGCCCTTGCCATCAAGAGTGTCTTCAACAAGAAGCACTGTATTTTTATCGTAGGTGTCAACACCGACAAAAATATTTCGGCCATCTGGAAAGAATTGGCAGCCATGAGCAAGCTTGTGATTACCACTAAGAGCACTAATCCAAGATCTATGGACCCCAATCAAATTGCTGACTTACTCAATGTCTTTGAGATTGATAGACCAGAGGTGAGTGTGACTCAATCGGTAGCAGAAGCCATAGACAAAGCTTTAGCAGTAGCCGAACCGGATGATTTGATTTGCATAACAGGCTCACTGTATGTGGTGGCTGAAGCCCGCGAACATGTACTCAACATAGAACGCGCCAAAACATCGGCAGCCTCGTTCTACTAGACAAGACGCTAGCTTCAAAGTTCGCTCACCTCACGCTTGCGCTTGACAGCCCGACGCCTAAAGGGTGCGCTAACCTTCGCCATGCGCTAATTCCTCTTGACATCTATTCTTAAGACAGCGCTCACCTGGCTCTTTCTGTTCGCTTAGACCGGCTTTTCTCAAAAAAGACAGTTTTGTGCTACCACTTGAAAACCGTGTCGCTATAAGAATTCTGGCGCCGGGGCCAGCTAGACAGCGATAACTTAAAGCTCATGATTAGTTATCAACTATGAGTCTAGATTTATATACGGGTCCATTACTTTTTTACTCTGAACATCTCACCAGATCTTTGATTTCATTAATTTGAACTTCATGACTTCTAGTCACTAGGTTCAGTTGTTACCCAATTCTTTCTTTTTCAGTAAATCAAAAACAAACAAACAACTACCTCGCGCACTTGAAGAGCTTTAACCTGTCACCGACCCTCGGTCGAGTCGTCACGCTCTCCTAAAGCCTCTACCACCTGGCCAAGTCAAACAGTTGCCCAACAGTGGCTCAGCAGATAACTGGCCTCATCAGCCGTTTTTCTACCTAGTTCTTTAACCGGCCAAAACTTGGGCTCTCGAACCTGCCCTCAGCAGGCGCGTTCGAGCATCCAAAGTGGCCACTTCTATCAACCTTGCTAACACCAAGAGTATTCGAAGAAATCGAGAAATGAAATGAACATCAAACCGCCCCTCGCCCCTGCGGCGAAAAAGGCTGGCATATTCGCACGCCTTTTTTCAGGAGTCCTCCTCGGAGGCTTCAACCTCCTTCTCCTGCTTGTTGCACTGGCCATCTACATCTTGCCCATGCAAGAGCAGGTCTCCCCTGTCGAACTGTATCACCGCACCTGGCAGACCGCTGCCGACCATGCCTATGACACCTCCAAGTTGAAAGACTGGGCGGCATGGGAACACAAGTACGACAGCCAGATCAAAACCGACGAAGACGCCATCAAGTTCGCCAACGAGATGCTCGAATCGACCGGTGACCACTACGCTTCCCTGCTCCCTCCTGAAGCCGTCAAGGCCCAGGACGAGCGCTCCTCTGGCGAATTCGCCGGCATCGGTGTCGGTGTCGAAGCCAAAGTGGATCAAGACGGTAAGCCTGTGATGGCAGCGGACCCCAACGAAGGCCCTCTCATGCTTACCGATGACAGCGGCTACCCGCTGATCAAAGAAGTAAAAATCGGCGGCCCAGCCATGCAAGCCGGTATGCGCGATGGCGACGCCATCGTCTCGATCAATGGCGTTTCCGCCAAGGATGCCTCCATCAAGTCGATGGTGACGCAAATGCGCGGCAAGGTCGGCGAAGAGGTAACTGTGGTTGTCACCCGCGGTGGCAAGAACGTTACCTTGAAGATCGTGCGCGGTGTCGTCAAAACCGAGGTGGTCTCTTCGAAGATGCTGACGGCTGCCAACGGCAAGCAGGTCGGCTACATTCGCCTGGAGCACTTCCTCGAGCAGGACGCTGCTGACGAAATGGCCGCGGCCATCGGCAAACTCGGTGCTACCGACAAGCTCATCATCGACCTGCGTTTCAACCCCGGTGGTGACGTCAATGTCTGCTTGCAGCTGGCCAACCTGTTCATCAACGATGGCAAGTTGGTTTCAATTCGCGAGCGTGACGCTGGCGGTGGTCACAGCCTGAGCACCTTCTCGGTAAATCCCAAAGACATGGTGATCAGCGTCAAAGACGAGGCTAGCGGCCGCGTCAGAGATCAGCATGTTCAGCGCCTGAAGGCTATCGCCGGCAACAAGCAGATTGTCATTCTCGTCAACGGTCACTCGGCTTCGGCCTCGGAGATGTTCACGGGAGCCCTGAAAGACAACGGCCGCGCCACCGTAGTTGGTGAGCGTACCTTTGGCAAGGGCATTGGCCAGTCTGTGCTGCGCATGCCCAACGGCACCAGTCTGCACATCACCAGCCTGCGTTACTTCACCCCCAGCGGCAAGTGGCTCGGCGACGGAGGCAACTCCAGCGAGAGCTATGGCATCGAGCCCGACCACGAAGTCAAACTCGTGGAAACGCCGAAGACCCGCCTGGGTTCGCCCAACGACAACCAGCTTTCTTTCGCCCTCGAGCTCATCGCTAAGTAAGCGATTCGAGAACGATTCTCAACTCTAACAATCCAAACCCGCAGGCTGAGCCAATTTCAAGCGAAGTTGGTCAGCCTGCATTAGGAGCAAACTTATGAACACGAACAGCACTGTTGAAAGCCTCGGCTTCGAGAAGATCGAAGAAATCGATGGCATCGTCGAGTATCGCCACAAGGGCAACGGCCTCAAGGTTCTCTTGATCGAGAACCACGCCGCCCCGGTGGTGACGAGCATGGTGGTCTACAAGGTCGGATCGCGCAATGAAGCGGTCGGCTACACCGGCTCCACCCACTTCCTTGAGCACATGATGTTCAAGGGCACCCCCAACTACAACCTGGTGGAAAGCCTGAAGCCGCTCGGTGCGGACTTCAACGCCACCACCTCGTATGACCGCACCAACTACTTCGAGAAGGTGCCGAGCCGCTACCTGCGTGAGCTGATCACCATGGAAGCGGACCGCATGCGCAATCTCTCGCTGCGCCAGTCGGACCGCGACAGCGAGATGACCGTGGTGCGC
>CAJXZK010000257.1 GCA_913063055.1 uncultured bacterium | reverse complement strand
GTGGGCTCGGAGATGTGTATAAGAGACAGGTGCGGCATAGTCCAATAACAAAAATGGACTAATGGCTTGTCCAAAACGATCATAAGAAAATAGATTGTTGACTGGAAAGCCATCACCGACCCAGTGCATGTGTTTGTTTTGATAAATACCTTGAATATTCTTCATTGCCATCACTCCTCTATCAGGGCTAGCATTTGTACAAATTTTACGCCGATCCTGATAGAAGTGATACCGTCTGCATAAAACTCAGTGTCTCATATTTAAGACAATTCAAGACTTAAAAACTAGATATTTGAAAATATTTACCTAAATTATAGAAAAATATCCTATTTTTATGATTGTTTATCTCAATAAATTTTCTTAAATGCCCATCTTCGCTCATCTAACATGGAAAACTTGGCTAGCCCATTTTTTTAAAGGCTGGCAATCGCTCAAGAGAGGAGATAAATCATGAGCAAACCTTATGTGCGTTTAGATAAAAATGATGCTGCGGTATTATTGGTTGATCACCAAACAGGTCTACTTTCGTTGGTGCGTGATATTGATCCAGATAAATTTAAAAATAATGTGTTGGCTGTGGCTGACATTGCTCAATATTTTAATCTACCTACCATTTTAACGACCAGTTTTGAAGATGGACCTAATGGCCCGCTCGTTCCTGAATTAAAAGCATTGTTCCCAGATGCGCCATATATTGCCCGTCCAGGACAAATCAATGCATGGGACAATGAAGATTTTGTCAAAGCCGTGAAAGCCACGGGTAAAAAGCAATTGATTATTGCTGGTGCGGTGCTTGTGCCACTTTTCTTGATTACAATCATGAGCATGCCGAAGCCAGCACCGGTCGCGACCCCGACAGCTGCTGGTACAACAGCTGCAACACCAGAAGCCCATCCATCTTCTGAAAAAGCTACAGCTTTAGCGGTCAAATCGGCGGGCTTCAAAGTGCTAGCCATTCCCGAACATTGGTACGAAGACACCAGTGAAATCTCAAAACCAAATGATTCATTTGGTGTCTATTCAGAGCGTGCCAATCAAAAGATTATCTGCACTGAATTCGCCGATCTTTCACCAGTAAGTAACCTCAGCGCCTTCATTGGTAAGCCACCTTATGCCGATATGACTATCGAAGACACACGCGAGTGTGTGGTCGATCAAGGCAAACAAGTTCTTGGCGAAGGCACCCTAAACTGGATGGTAGTTAAAGGTAAGGATAAAGACGGAAAAGACAAAACAGTCTTAGTTGCTTCATTCCCTTCTATCATTGCTGGTAAGTCATTCTTAGTTGTCGGTCAAGCCCTAAAAACAGATACGGGTAACTTGTCTTACGATGCGAAAGGGGCGGTAAGTATTATCGACCAACTAGCTTCCGAGCGCACCCAGCAGGCCAACAACAAAAATGCAGAGCCTGATGATGAGGGCGATCCTGAAGACGAGAATGCGAAAGAAGCAAGTGACGTCGAGCTCAAGGCCTTCTATGCCCAGGTTAAAGACGCCATCAAAGAAAAGCTTGTACTGCCTGACTTCGCTCAAGAAGAGATGAAGAAAGAAAAATCGAAGCGCAAGAAATGGAAAATTAGACTTACTGTTGGCGTAGATGCTGACGGCAACGTTAAGCGTCTAGAAAAACAGGCCCTTGAAGACGAAGACAAAGAGAAGATTTCCAGCGCCCTGCAGCGAGCAGTCAGTGCCGCGGCACCGTTTAAAGACGTACCGCACATCAAGAAGCCGGAACTGATCTTCTTGGTAAAACTGACTGGCGACAAAGTCAAGGTTGACATGCCAGAAGGCGATTCAGGCCTGTAAAACGAGGTTCTATAAAACTTCGATATTAGATCCTGGGAAGTAGTGTCCCAGGATCTTTTTATAGTCATAGCCAGCTTGAGCAAATCCCTGGGCACCGGTCTGCTGCAAGCCAACACCATGACCAAAGCCAAGGCCGTAGATATTGACAGTCTTGAGCAATTTGAGATCGTCAGTCTCATGCGAGAAGAAAATGCGGGCGCTATTTAGACGCGCCAGCTTAACTTCAGTATTGGCAAAGGCCTTGCGAATTACCAGTTCTTTTTTGATCTGCCAGTCGCCGGTGCTAGTGACAATTTTCATGGCTATAGCGACACCAGAAACCCCACGTTTGAGCACTTCCAGGCGTTCAATATGACCAAACTTACCCGACTGTGGTGGTATCACAAATGGTGCAGTATCGGCAGCCGCCGCTAGCTTCTCCACGACATGGTGCATCTGAGCTTCAAGGGCATCAGCAGGAAGCCTTACACGCCAATGAAACTTAGGTGTCCAGCTATCCATAGAAATTTTAGTATCATGTTTGAGCGCTGCTGCTTTATACAAATAGCGTAAAAATTCTTCTGAGCCAGCAGCGACAGTAAATTTCCCTTCAGGCCTCCCGGCTAAATACGGCAAAGGGGCAGGGGGAAACTCATTGGTCAGGGGGTCTGAGAAGCAATTTTCATAATTTTCGGTATGACCACCAGCATTAGAGCTAAAAAGAGCAAGTAGCGGTTGCCCCTGGTAAGTAAGAACTTGGCCAGCCGTGGCCACAACCGCCCGTTCTATACGTTCGTCAATCTGCCCCAGTCCGGCGAAATATTGACAGCACATATAAGAATCACAAACATTGGCATTGTCACGGTCGTGGGGCAAGCGCGGCTTGAGAGCATAAGTACGAGCAGCCAGAGCCTGACACTTGAGTGCTTCCGGGTGATAACTGGCTGGCATTTCAGAGGTGAGCACGCCCCTGAGATATTGATCGAGACTAACGCGCAGTGAAACTCTGAGCTTACCTTTTAGATTGGCGACCCGGATTTCTCCGAGGTAACTAGGGTGCGAGTTGCCGCCAGCGCGCTTAATCGACGCGATTGTAATGGGCCCCTGCGCCTTTAATATTATCTGTTCGCCAGCCACAGCTTTTGGCGCCTGGCCAGCAACACTGCATTGCAGATGATTTTTCTCAAGGCTGAAACGCAGCCGACTAGCCCCCCGCAATTTTCCTTCTGCATCAGAAAGGGAGGCGCCCTCGACTTCAACTTCTTTATGGTCGAGAGAAGTCAGGTCATTATTTGAGATAGCTACCCAGATTTGCATTTCTCGCTTTAAAAGCTAAGAACAGGGTAAAAGATGGCGGAGCAGGAGGGACTCGAACCCCCAACCCCTTACGGGGCAGCCGCTTTCAAGGCGGTGTCTTCATCCAGCCAGGTCTACTCCACGTATGACGGTTTAGCTGATACTTGTTATTCTACATTAGGTCTGCGCTAATAGTTGCTGCCCCAAAAAAATGCTTAAAGAACATCGTTGTCAAGCTGAGTCGTCAAAATAAACTGTCCTAGATCCAATGCTCTAAATCAAATGAAAGCCAAAGAACGCTTAGATCAACTATTAGTGGCGCGACAACTTTTCCCCTCCCGGGAAAGCGCCAGAACTGCCATCATGGATGGTGGCATTTTAGTCAATGGTGCGAAGTTAACAAAACCAGGACAAGCTGTCAGTGTAGAAGCAAATATTGAACTAATTGCTAGCTACAATCGCTGTGCCTATGTTAGCCGCGGTGGTCTCAAATTAGAAAAGGCCCTGGCTAGTTTCGCCATAAACCCAGAGCAACGCATTTGTATCGATGCTGGCGCCTCTACCGGTGGCTTTACCGACTGTTTGCTGCAGGGTGGCGCCGCTTTTGTCTATGCCATAGACGTTGGTTATGGCCAGCTCGATTGGTCACTGCGTAGCGATAGCCGAGTGCATACTTTAGAACGCACAAACATACGCTTTCTCACGGCCGAAAAACTTTACGGCGAAAAAACAAATGAGAAAGCCACTTTAGCCGTAGCAGACCTCTCATTCATTTCAGTGACGAAGGTGTTAGAAGCACTGCTTAACTTGATGAGCGAAAGCGAGCGTGAACTAGTAATTTTAGTAAAACCTCAATTTGAGGCCGGTCGGGAGAAAGTAGGTAAAGGCGGCGTCGTCAGAGAACCAGCTAGCCATATAGAGGTTTTGCATCAAGTAATTGATTTTGCCCAGAGACAAAAGCTAGAAGTACACGGTCTCACTTATTCGCCGCTGAAAGGACCATCGGGCAATATTGAGTACTTGCTCTGGCTCAAGTCTGGAGGCAGCGCTGCTCAACCCCAACCTACAATTGACCCAGAAACAGTTGTAAAAGAGGCTTTCGCCTCACTTTAAAGAATCACACCCAGCGATTTGAACTCTTCCACCATAGAAAGAAAATCGGCAACGGTCTCTTCAATATTGCTTGACTGACGGCAGGCCAGAGCAATTAGCTCGCCATATGAGCTATCACTTTTGCTTGCCATTGCCTCAACAATTTCAACCGTCAATTCACTCACATCTAAATAGTGGCAGTTATGATCAACGGCACGATAAGCTAATATCCAGGAAGCCTGCGCTTTTTGCCGACGTGGTAATTTCTCCCCCTCCTCTAAGAGATGGGCAATCTCAGAGATTGGGTACTTATAGGCTCTCATCACAACAGTCGGATTCAAACGCGGCACACTAGCGGCAAAAGCTTTTAAATCAAGTTCTTCGCTGCTGTTACTCTGCAAAACTGATTGGTCACAAACATCAGAACTAGGATCTAGCAGCACATCCGCTTCCATCACAGCCAGTTCAATCCATTCGTAGTCGGCTAGCTCAGCCAAAAACGGATGTCGCTTCAAATGCGCTTCAGCGTGATTCGCCAAAAACTGCGGGAACTTACGAGCTGCCTGGTTGAGATTAAAGTGATCCGGAGGCATGGTCTCCATGTACTCATGAACCAGAGCACTAAAATGTTTACCGAGCACTTTTTTGCAGAGCGGATAGATCGAAGACATCAAATCAAGACGTCCCAATTCAATTAGAGAGGCGTAGAGCTTCACACCCCGATGATCAATATGCTTGAGCAAAGAAGGGTGAATCAAAGACGAATCTATCTCTGAGTCACCGGCAAGAAACTGTTCTCGCTTTTCTCGGCGCGTCCAAAGCAAAGTCATTGCTTGTTCTATATCGTGTAGGCTAGGGGCATCCACTTTCAATTTTTCAACTTAGTTTGATAGAAGCGCTGGTAGCAGAAGGCTGAACTCTTCTAATGATCTCGCGAATTTGGGCCAGCTCGGCCAATATTTCGCTGAAGTCCGGATAATTTTGATCACGCTCAAGCATCACAGCTTTTACTTCGGTACGCTTGAGGACATATTCCAGTAGCTCAAAAACAGGTTCGATCACGGCAGCCCCGTGAGTATCTATCAAGAGCTCATCACCATAGCCATGACCAGCCACGTGAATCTGCACTGTGCGCTCTAGGGGCAGCCGGTCGAGATAAGCGTAAGGGTCAAAATTGTGATTGACCGAATTGACATAGACATTATTGACATCGAGTAGCAAACCGCAATCGGCTTTCTCTAAAACTTCGGAGAGAAAATCAACTTCGTCCATCTGCGAGCCCGGCATTTGCATGTAGTAAGAGATATTCTCAAGCAAAAAAGGGCGCTTCACTGTCTCTTGCGCAACTTTGACACGCTTGACCACATGCTTGAGTGCTTCAGGCGAGAGCGGAAGAGGCAGTAAATCATGGAGATACGAATTTGCTATTGAGGCAAAACATAGATGGTCACTCCACCAGGGAGCATTGATTTTATTCAGTAGTCTTGAGATAGAGGCGAGATAATCGTCACTCAGGGGGTCTGTACTACCGATAGAAAGGTTGACACCATGTGTCACTAGAGGAAATTTTTCCAAGGCTATATCAAGACGTTCGCGGATTCTTCCGCCGAGGTCCATATAGTTTTCTGGAACTAATTCTAGAAAATCGATTTGATCGGCATTTTCAAATGTTTCAGCGGCTAACTCGCGCCGCAAACCAAGTCCAACACCAAGGTTGGGCATCAGTTTTTTAGCTGCGAGAAAGCCGCTGGACATTTAATGGCATCCTAAGAAGGAGGAGAAATCAGAAGTTCTCTTGAAAAGAACTATTTGGTTTCTTTGGTCTCTTTTACTTCTTTGGTTTCTTTTGTTTCTTTGGTGGTTTTGCAAGAACCTTCTTTGCCTTTGCAAGATCCTTCTTTGCCTTTAGCTTCATCTTTAGCTTTGCAGGAGGCATCTTTGCCTTTTTCTTTGCACTCTTTCTTGCACTCTTTATCTTTCTTAGCTACTTTGATTTTCTTTTCAGTTTTTACTGTTTCTTTCTTTTCAGTAGATTCAGTTTCAGCAGCGCGAACTGCTGTGTTCAAGGAAAGGCCGAGGACAGCTACAAGAGCTACGGCTAATTGAGTCTTCTGCATTTAGACCTCCAGAAGTTGGATACTGACCATTGAGACCTCCCAAAACACTGTCTGGGCAAGTACATCAACATGTGGGCCATGCTAACCCACATTGTTTAAATACGACCAATAGGCAGGTTATGACTGTGTAAAAGTCTTTACAGTCAAGCTGAGGCGGCATCTCAAGCTGTAACGATTCTTAACGGCAAACGCCACTTGAAAACGCCAAATATTCACCAAACCCTCACAGAAAAATGCAGAACCATGCCCTGCCCAGAGAAAACCCTGGCATCATCAACTTATTATTCCGCGGATCTGTTATATCTAGTAAGCTTAATGAACATCTATAGTATTTTTGACAGTATTCGGTAGCGTAAACAGAGATGACTCAGACAACCATCCACTCATATTTTCAGCAAATGTTTGAAGATTGGGTAGCAAATGGAAGATTCCCCGAATCTACAGTAGAAGCTTGCACACCGGCCATGGCCAGCAAGCTCGGCGTGCCATCAGAAAAATTCACCTTCGATTCGTTTGTTCACTCAAGTCAAACCCCCGAGTGGACCCTAAAACCAATTGATTTTGGTAGCCAGTTAGAGAGCGCACTTTTTATTTATCTGCCAACTCCCTGGTCTGAGTTCGAGAAACTTGAGAATGCTATTCAGGTTTCAGACAACGGTGCCGTGCGGCAAACAATTTATTTGCTAGACAAAGCTACCTGGCGCAACGATCTCAGTAAGTTTTTCCAGCAGGGTGAAGTAAGCGCCTTTGTTTATTATCTGATTCAACCACCAGCATTCCACCAATGGATTTGTTGCATAGAACAAGATCAGCGGGTTTGGGTATTTGCTGTGTACTCAACAGAAGACAAAATTTTGGTCACCAAAGCTGATGCTTCAGATAAAGGTCTTTTAGAAACTCAGCTGATTTCACTGATAAATTCAAATCCTTGGTATGGCTTCGTCAAGCCAACACCATAAAGTCTATAGCTAAAATTGACCGTGAATTTCCTCTATCTCCATGGCTTTGCTTCATCGCCACAATCGCGAAAAGCTCGCTTCTTCAAAGATAAGATAGAACAAAATGGTTGGCATTGTTTAGTGCCCGATTTAAATGTACCGAGCTTTGCTGCACTTTCACTCTCGGCCCAAATTGATTTAGGTCTTGAGCTGATAAACGACCTAAATGAAACAAACGATAACCCGCTAGTTATCGTGGGCTCAAGCATGGGTGGTTTGTTAGCCGCCCTATTAGAACAAGAACTTCGGCAGCAGAGATCTCCGACAAAAATTCAGGCAATTGTTCTGCTGGCTCCCGGTTTCGGTATTACAAAACGTTGGCCGCAAATCATTGGTGAGCAGGGCATGCAAAGCTGGAGAGAAACTGGCTTCAGGCCGTTCTTTCACTATGCAGCAAACCAAGAATTACCCCTCCATTTTGCCTTCGCCAAAGAACTTGAACAGTACAAGACTGACAATTTTGAAATCAACATTCCCACCATCGTCTTCCACGGCATCGATGATCAAACAGTGCCGATAGAGCATGCCAGACAATTTGCCCAGCTCAACCCGGCCGCTGCACTGGTAGAACTAGATGATGGTCACGAGCTAGCAAACAGCCTGGATCTTATTTGGCTCCAGACCTGCGATTTCCTCAAACGGTCGAGCACTGCCAGCGATACTAGGATTTAGCTATTCTTAGCTGCGCTTTATCAGACTATATCTATGATCTAAATGAGAAGCAGAAAGGGTCCCGGAAAACCGAGACCCTTTCTTAACTACTTTTCCAGTTATTACTAGAAGAGCTTAGGCGGAAGCGCCACCCATGTCGCCAGTGGTTGCTGGAGCAACTGCGGCTTTGGTGCGCTTAGGAGCAGCTTTCTTAGCTGGCTTTTTAGCAGCAGCTTTCTTGGCTGGAGCTTTTTTGGCAACAGCTTTCTTAGGAGCGGCTTTCTTAGCTACAGTCTTTTTAGGAGCAGCTTTCTTAGCAACTGTTTTCTTAGCAGCAGCTTTCTTAGGAGCAGCTTTCTTAGCTACAGTTTTCTTAGCAGCAGCTTTCTTAGGAGCAGCTTTTTTAGCAACTGTTTTCTTAGCAGCAGCTTTCTTAGGAGCAGCTTTCTTAGCTACAGTTTTCTTAGCAGCAGCTTTCTTAGGAGCAGCTTTTTTAGCAACTGTTTTCTTAGCAGCAGCTTTCTTAGGAGCAGCTTTCTTAGCTACAGTTTTCTTAGCAGCAGCTTTCTT
>CAJXZK010000256.1 GCA_913063055.1 uncultured bacterium | reverse complement strand
GGTATTGGCAAATTTTGTCACTACGATAGAACCAGTTACCTTCTTTGCCCGCTACTTCATTGGCCAGCTTCTCAATCTCGTCACCGCCGGCGGTGTATGGTGTTTGGCAGCTTCTCGCCAATTTGATTTCGTTGTCGCGGTCATCTGTTACTTGTTCGATTGTCTCAAGGGGCAGGTGCCGCATTTGATCAAAGTCATAGACCGGAAGCTGTGACACTACCGAGTAGGCTGAGCCGCGCTGCAGGGTACTGATCAGCTTGATTGTGCCATCGCCGTCTACTCTAATTTCGGCGTCTTCTTTGCCCTTCTGCTTGACCAGCTGCGGTATCCAGCTGGCTGGAAGGATGTGGCCGAAGACATTATCTTGTTCGATGCGGAAGTCTTGTTTAACTTCAAGGGTCGGCAAGCGTGGTGGTACGTAAACGGCATCACTAGCCGTTAAATCTAGACCTATGCGGCTGTTTGGTGTCGGTCTAATCGTGGTTGTCGCTACCGGCACAGACCTTGTCCATTGCACCCCATCAAAATTGTTGAGTGAGTAGCGGCGGATGTAGCTCGGTTGCGGTGACGAGACTTTCAATACTATTTCTTCAAGCTGGTTAGCTGCACCACGCAGCTCTACTGCTTCTTTTTGGTAGGCTTCGTTGAGAGCTTTTTCTCTTGCTAGCGCTTTTAGAGCCTCAGGAGAAGGTAGTCCACCTGTGCCGGGCTTGCCGCCCTTGCCTGAATTCTTCTGGCCGTTGCTGTTATTTCCTGTATTGCCATTGCCGGAACCGCTGCCGGAGCCGCTACCAGATTCGCCTTTGTCAGGGCTGCTACCGCTGGCAGTGCCGCTCTGATTGCTTTTGCTGACGGTGTAGCTAGCTCCTCCTTGAGCTTTCGTATCGGGGGCTCCCCCCCTTATTGACTGACTGCGTCCGCCTTTGCCTAGCTGATCGCTGAGAGCCGCAGAGATAGGGAGCTGTGCTCTGACAAAGTTGTCTTTGAAAACGTCTATAACAGAGTCGATTCTTGGCATGCCGCTGAAAGCCAGGTAGCTAAGAAAGGGCAGAATGAAAACTGGAATAAGCGGACTTAGCGAAGCGATGCGTAGGCGCTTGATCACGAGTTCTGGTGGTTTTACTTGAGTTGCAGCTTGGGCCTCTTTTTGCGTCGCTTTTGCCGCGGCTGCAGCGTTGGCTGAAGGTACGGCACGTGAGGGGCCAATCTCGTGAGATCGTGATGAGGAGTCGTAGAAAAGCAAGAGGCCGGCGAGAATCGTATAGGTGAAAATGTAAAAACCGTAGATCACATCTCTGGCCATACCGGCTAGACAGGTAAGCAAGCCCAGGCCGATTAGAGCAGAAATTGAAAAATCTGTGCGACTGCGCAAATCAAAGCAGTGCAAAGCCAGCAGGCCAGTTAGCATGTGAATGAAGGCACCGACGGCTGTGTGCATACCATTGGCATAGCCTGTATAAAGCTCGAAGAAGAAATTAGTGAATAAGAGAATGGTGGCAACTGTAGGTATGGTTCCCACCCAGGCCGGGCGGCTGTTTCTAAAGGCATAGGCCAAATAGCTACCGAGAATGGCTGTGGCAGCGAACATAAATGTAGCAATCGGCAAGGTTGGTACATAGCTAGCTGAGGCGATTATCAACAAAAGGTTCATCGTCAGAGCGACGATTCGTATTCCTAGCGATTGCTCAACTCTTGATTCTTTCTTGGTTTTCTTTGTTTCGGCGAGGCGCTTGGGCTTAATTTTAGGTTTGGTAATCACAGTTGCGACATCTCCTCATATTCGGAGAGAGTGGCGAGAATACGGCCGGGGGGCGCATTACTGCCGACGATGGGGCCTTGGCGGCGGTCGCCGGAACCTTGGGCGTGCATCGGAATTCGTGCTTTGACGGCCATGGCATCGTCGAGATTGGCGCTTTCTTGAATGCGAGTTGAGTCGGCTTCAAGGAATTGTCTCGACATTACCCAGATGTCGACTTGCTTGGGTGATGCCACAGGAAGCTCAGGTTCCATTAATACTGTGCGGTCTTGATTGCCGTTCTGGCTGTCGAGAAATGCCTGGTAGGCCTCGACAGCATCCGGGCTAGGTGCCGCTGGTCGAATCGTTAGAAGTGCTAGCGTGTCTGCTTCTCCCACTCTCGGCACCTTGACTGTGTAGTCGGAATTGTCTACAACCAATGCATCCACTCTAGCAAGAATTTGCGCTGCCCACCCGATTCCGCGAGCGAGTGGCGGCAAATCTGTGAGAATTTTGGGCAACTTCTCTAGATCTTCGTCCAAGCTGGGGATTATGAAAAGCTCGGGTGAGCCGCCTAGCTTGAAGCCCAGTTGCAGCAGGGAGAGAGCAATTGAGATGGCTAGTTCGAATTGCTCTTCGCTTTGCCAGGCGGAGGTAAGGTCGAGCAAAACATCGAAGCCCGGTAAGCCTTCTGACTCAAATTCGCGAATCATTAGTTTGCCCGTGCGGGCGCTGGTCGGCCAGTGGATTAAGCGAGGGCTGTCGCCTTGACGAAATTCACGCAGTGAGCGCACTGAGGCTGAGGAAAGTGCCGCAATTGGCCTCGAAGAAGAGAAGAAAAGTGCCGAGTCGCCCACGGCTCTGAGGCGGAAGAGGAAATTACCATCGACACTGTCAGTGCGTGGAAATACAATCATCTGTGGTGCACTGCCGGTGGTGCGAGCGGCATCAGCGGCAAGAATGCTGGCATAGGTGGCGGTTTGGCTGTGGCGTTCTTCTGTAAATTGAGTAGTAAGAGGATAACTCTTCACCCACCATGCCAGCCCAAAGGGATAGCAGGAATAGAGTTCGATTGATTGCAGTGTATAGAGGCCGCGCCTGAGCTTGGGAGTTTGAGCAACGACCCAGGCCTCTTTCGACAGCTGCTCAACCATAATTGAGCGCAGCATGTTTTCTTTTTCGCCCAGTCTAGTCAGTTTGATTTTGACCAGCAGCCATTTAATCGGAAAAACGCGAGCAAGCGGCCCCCACCAGTTCTTGCGCACCACGTGTACGCGAAGATTGAGCCTTTCTTTTGATACCGCTTCTTTCGGCAAGTTGAACTTAACGTTAGTCTCAAGCACCTGCATCAGCGGTATGAAGATGCCCAGGGCTAGCACTGTAATGGCAATTGCTGTGAGCAGGTAAATGTACTCGCTACCAGTTTCGCCGGCAAAAATATAGAGCACGGCAATAATTACTGCCATGACAAAAAAACGCTCTTCCAAAACCAGTTTCAAGTGAGAATTGGTCAGAGGAATGGTTATACGAATGCCTTTGAGGCCGCTTTCTTCTTCCACTGCCCGAGCGCGTTTCTCCGCTTCGGGACCGGTGGCGAACCTAAACCGGTACGGCGACTTCTTCGAGGATTCTTTCAATAAGTTGAGCATGGCTAACCCGGTTATCTCTTACCTTCGGAATGATTCTGTGACCTAAAACATAGGGCGCAAGTAGTTTTACATCGTCAGGTTTTACATAGTGCCTTCCGTCAACCAGCGCGGCTGACTGGGCTGCCCTCATCAACAACTGGCTGCCCCGGGGGCTTACCCCGAGCACTATTGATGGGTGTTTGCGGGTGGCTGCCACAATCGAGACAATATAGTTTTTGATTGAGTGGTCAACAACTATCGTTTTAACAACATGCTTTGCTTCTAATACCTCATCTTCTGTCAAAACAGCTTCAACAGTAAATGAACCTTCTTCAAGGGTCTTTTCTAAGATTTCAATTTCTTGTTTTGGTGTGGGGTAACCAAGGGAGAGGGAGACCATGAATCGGTCGAGCTGGGCTTCGGGAAGGGGGAAAGTACCGTGATATTCAATCGGGTTTTCAGTGGCGATTACAAAGAATAGATCGGGCAATCTTCTTGTGGCGCCGTCGGTGGTGACCTGGTTTTCTTCCATAGCTTCCAGCAAGCTTGACTGGGTTCTCGGTGTGGCGCGGTTAATTTCGTCAGCGAGGAGGATGTTGGTGAAAATCGGTCCCGGCATAAATTTGAAGACACCTTCTTTCGCTTCGAAGATGCTTACACCGCTGATATCTGATGGCAGAAGGTCGGGGGTGCACTGAATACGCTTAAACTTGGCATGTACTGAAAGGGCCAGGGCTTTGGCTAGCAGGGTCTTACCTACCCCGGGAACGTCTTCAATCAGAGCGTGACCGCCAGCCAAGAGGGTAATTACAGCGAGCTTTGTAGCATGCTCTTGACCTACCAGCACGCCATTGACGTTGTCGAGTAGCCGTTTGATCTTTGGCGCTAGCGCCTGAACCATGAAGGCGGGGCTGCTTGATTCTCGAATTTGAGACTCGTCATAGTCGGGTGTCGCCTGCCTCTCCAATGTGCTCTCCTCTAAATGGTCTTTGAAAAATTTCGAACTTTGCCGTCTTATTTGAAGTTAGCGTTCTATTTTAGATTCTTATTCTAATGGTTTAACAATGAATGGACGTAATATTTGTCATTGCCAATATTTAGCCCTTCTCTTGACGTGTTAGACTTAAAACCGCATGAATAGAGGAACTCAGCTATGGCGCTCACTTTCCAACAAGTTATACACAAGCTCAATAGCTTCTGGGACAGCCACGGCTGCGTTGTAATGCAGGCTTACGACCTGGAGAAAGGGGCCTCAACCATGAGCCCGGGAACTTTCTTGCGGGTATTGGGGCCAGAACCGTGGAACATGGCTTGTGCTGATCCTTGCAGACGGCCTACGGACGGCCGCTACGGCGACAATCCAAACCGCTTGCAGCATTACTTTCAGTACCAGGTGATCCTTAAACCATCTCCTGACAATGTGCAAGAAATCTATCTTGAGAGCTTGAAACAGTTAGGAATTAATCCACTAGAGCATGACATCCGCTTTGTTGAAGACAATTGGGAGTCGCCGACCCTTGGTGCTTGGGGGGTGGGCTGGGAAGTCTGGTTGGATGGCTTGGAAATCTCGCAGTTTACCTATTTCCAGCAGGCCGGTGGTCTTGAGGTGCGCCCCGTGGCGGCTGAAATCACCTATGGCTTAGAGCGTCTATCTATGTATCTGCAGAACGTCGATAGCGTCTATCAACTTAAGTGGAACGACAAAGTCACCTATGGCGAAATCTACCACTTAAATGAAGTGCAGCAGTCGACCTACAATTTTGAGCAGAGCGATCCGGAGATGTTGCAGACTCTCTTCAACCTTGCGGAGAAAGAAGCGCTGCGCTTGCTCAGTATTACTCCTAAATTGGTCTTGCCTGCCTACGAGCAGATTCTTAAGTGCTCCCACGCTTTTAACCTATTAGATGCCCGTGGTGTGCTCGGCCGCGATGAGCGGATGGCCAATATTCTGCGCATTCGCAAATTATCAGAACGGGTTGCCCGGGGCTATTTAGAGCAGCGCATTGAATTGGGCTTCCCGCTAATGGCGGAAGATGCAAGGCAAGCGGCTGTTGATGCTTATCGCGAGCGCTATCTGGCGGTCAAATAGAGCTCAGCTACTTACAACTTCACTGGTAATTTTGTTTACAACCTAGCGCCGGAATGCCTGTTCGTAGGTCTTTCGGCTGTCTTGTGTATATACCTGAACGCCAAGCGTCGCTTTACATGCGGGAAATTGAAGATTCTTAGTTGCGTCTAAGAGAGATTCGTAGTAGAACTGGGTATATGTTAGCTAAGTGTAAAAAACTAGCTCTCAGCCATTTTGAACCGTTACTACATCTCTTGCTGCCGTTTTTGACTTATTTTCTTTCTCGCATTCGGAAACATCTAAATTGAAGAGTAAATCCAAAGGATTAAAACCATTCTCGAATGGTGCACCGCAAGCTAAGAGCAATTCTGTGCTTTCGCTATCAGCTAGTTGTGGCCTTGCTCTTAGTCTAATTCTAGGTTCGGTCTCAGCGCCTGCGGCCTTGGCTCAGCGTAACCTGGGCAAGCACAACTTAATTGCTATGGCTGTGCCTCACGTCAGCGGCCACCGGGCTGTATCTTCTTTGGGCAATGTTAGTCTTCGTCGCCATCGCCAAGGTCATTCCTATGATAATGCGCCCGGTCGGCGCCTGAAAACTAAGGTGCATACGGGTGCCTACACCAAGCTCACCTGGATGAAGGCTAAGCCTTTAGCAAAAGCTGTTGTTAAGCCAGCATTGAAAGCGTCAGCAAAGCCAGTGGCTAATTCGGGTGCAGCTATTGCCTCGCATTCTGCCGCATCATCGGTTAGAACTATTGGGCCAGGTGTGCTCTACAAAGTTTATGGCGGACGCACGCGCATCAATTTGCTCGACGTCAATATGTCGGTTTCTCCGGTTCAAGTGCGACCCATGCCGGCCTCGTCGACTTTTCATGCATTGAAAGATGTCCATGATCATGTGCGTGATAGTGGTGCCTTAGCTGCTATCAATGCTAATTATTTCAAGGGCAATGGCACTCCTCTTGGCACTTTGATGCTTGACGGAGAGTGGCTTTCTGGCCCGCTTTACACCAGAGTCGCTCTCGGCTTTACCGATGGCGGTTATGCTCGCATCGCTCGGGTGGCGATGCATGGAATTTTGCATACATCGATTCTTGGCCATGAGACCCTCTGGATCAACAATATGAATCAGCCCAGACATTCTGGGTCGCACTGCATTCTCTATACGCGCCGTTGGGGCGAATCTGTTTCTCTGCCTTACGAAGGCACCTTGATTGCCGTGAATAGCTATGGCGAAATAGTCGACAGCGACAGTAAGAGTATTGCCATTCCGTTTGGTGGCTTTGTGCTTGCGGACTCGAAAGACAGCCCACTAGCAGCTCTGCGTCAAAACAATGGCGCCAAGGTCAGTGTTGACTGGAATATCACTCCTAAAGAGTGGAGTAATGTTACTCAGGCTGTTAGTGGTGGCCCTCTGCTTCTTAAAGATGGCAAGTTCGCTTTTGACTTAAAGGGCGAGAAGTTTCCAGCGAGCTGGACAGGTAGCCATATAACCCGACGCACAGCCGTTGGAATTACTGCCGATGACCATCTATTGATGGCAACTTTTGAAGGGCCCCATTCACTTTATGATGTAGCCAAGTTCTTCCTTAATCATGGTTGTACCGAAGCGATGAACCTTGATGGCGGTGGCTCTACTACCATGGTCGTTAACGGCAATACGGTCACTCGTAATGCCAATGATTCGCAACGCAGAGTGGCTGTGGCTCTCGGCTTATTTAGCGCTGATAAGGCACAAGGGGTGGCTAGCGCCAATAGCTTTGGTGGATACACCGGTTCTAACTATCGTCCGCAGGCTGATATTGCCTCAATGTTGCCGGCTTATCATAGTGAAAAGGCTTTGCACCCAACTGCTCAATCAACCCAGGAAGCCCTAGACCAAATTAGAGCATTAGTACCATCGGCTCAGTCAGCATTGGCTGATGCCCCGGAAGTGGCTGTTTCTGATTTAGCTAGAAGCATTCTGCGTTCGCCTTTGCCTGTGGAGTCTGTAGCAGAAGAAAGCAGTGTCAGCGAACAATCGGTCACTCTTGGTCAGCTTGAGGCCCCTGTTAGTGCATCACCTCTGGAAAATATTGGCCGTCAACCTGGCCCAGAGCAAGGTGCTCCTGCAGTAAAAAAACAGACCGTACCGAAAACCCCTAAATCTGCTAAATTGAAAATCGATTTTGCCGCCCGCCTTTTCAAGGGGCTTGGGCGCTAAGAGGCAAAGTTGATCTAGATTTTCATAGGTGGATTCGTGGCTGAAAAATTAGCTATTGGCGTTGACTTGGGCGGCACCAAAATTATGGCAGGGGTAGTCAATCTATCGACGGGCCAGATGATAGCATCAGCCAAGAAGAAGACCCGCCTTGTGGCTGACGGCCAAGATCTGGTAAAGCGGATTGCCCTGGTCATTGATGAAGCCATTAGTGATGCTGGTGTTGATATCAAGAAACTCAATGGTATCGGCATTGGTGCTGCTGGTATGGTGGATAGAGAAAAAGGCATTCTCCTTGCTGCTGCTAATATTGGTGCTAATGATCTGGCGATGGCAGAACCATTGCAGCAACAGTTTGGTCTTAAGGTCAAGCTCGGAAACGATGTAGAAGTTGCTACCATCGGCGAATTAGCTTTCGGTGCCGGTCTTGATTGTGATGATTTCGTTTGTATCTTTGTTGGAACTGGTATCGGTTCTGGTATCGTCCACAATGGCGAAATTTTGCGGGGCTATAGTGGAACCGCTGGTGAAATCGGTCATATGATAGTGGTGCCCGATGGCCGCGATTGCGGTTGTGGCGGCTTTGGCTGCTTAGAGGCTTATGCTTCGCGCACGGCTGTGGCTCGCAATTGCATATTTGACATTAACCGCGGTTACGAATCTATTTTGCGTGACAAAGTAGATCCAGCTAAAGGTGGTCTGCGCTCTAAAGCTATAGCCCAAGCCTATGAGCTAGGTGATTCGGTTGCCGTAAGAGCCGTTGATCATGCTGCTTGCATCATGGGCATAGGGCTTGCCAGTGTCGTTAACTTCTATAATCCACAGCGCATCATCCTTGGTGGCGGCTTCATCGAAGCTATGCCGCTTTATTTTGAAAAGGCTGAGGCCGAAATGCGCCGCCGTTCATTGCGTATACCGAGCTTTGAAACAGAGCTAGTTAGAGCCGAGCTTGGTGATTATGCTGG
>CAJXZK010000255.1 GCA_913063055.1 uncultured bacterium | reverse complement strand
TTCAAGCAGAAGACGGCATACGAGATCTAGTACGGTCTCGTGGGCTCGGAGATGTGTATAAGAGACAGGATACTATCGAGTCTGACTTGTACGATCCGGGAACTCTTATGGCGCTGCTTGAAAAACGCACGGGATGCAGGGTTACAGTATTTCGTAAAGACAAAGGTCCAATCGCCGCTTTACATGGAATTCAATATAGCCTGGCTGTGACAAAAGCATTTCAAGCTCAGGTCAATTTGCAAAACGTTTTACCCTCCCATACCAAATCCGATCCAAAACTTGGTGTGATTAGTAACGTTTCCTTCTTGCTGCATGTTTCTGATTTGGTTTGGCATGAGCAGGTATTGCCTGCTTTGCAGAGTCTTTGAGGAAGATGCCGATTTCTTAGTTTCTCTGTTGTGATAAATTTCTTTTTCTATGCTGAGGTGGCTATATTGAAGATCAATAGACTGACAGTGATGCTTGGTTCTTTTCCTGTCTATGTTTTAGCTTTCGTTATTGCTTCTGTTTTTACTTGTGAAAATGCGGCACTGGCGCATGGTCCAAGTTCGGATACTAGTCTAAATCAAAGTCTTGCTCAGGCCGCTGTGGGATATCCTGCGGAGCAGAGCCCGCCGGTTTATCAACAAATTTCGCAACCGCTCTCGCAACCCCCGATGCAACCCTCGATACAATCCCAGATGCAGCCTGGGCAGCCTTATAGTTCAGAGAGGGCTATGGTTGCTCCAATGAACTCATTGCCTATCCCTGCTGGAATCGTGGTCACCACAACTCTCAACGTTGATGGCTATCGCATTCGCGAGTATAAGGGGATCGTTCGCGGTGCTATGGTGCGTGAACCTACCATCGGTCAGAATTTCAAGGCCGGCTTTCAGGGAATGTTTGGCGGCAAGATTGGTGCTTACGTGACTATGTGTGAGCAAGGGCGGCAGCAGTCATATGACACTATGGTCGCCAAAGCACAGGCATTAGGAGCCAACGCCATAGTAGGGGTGCAATACGACAGCAATTCGTTTAGCACCGATTCCAATCAGTTTGCCACTGAAGTTGTCTGTTATGGAACAGCAGTGGTGATTGAGCCTTTGCGCTAGATTTTTCAGCACAGTTTAGTTCAAGTCAATGTAATTCAATTGATCAGCCAGCTATCTTGGAATTAGCCCGCCGCCTGGCGTGTCTTTGTCGGGTGGGAGCTTTTCGAGAAAGGCGACAATGCCTTTGTGATCGGCATCGGGATGATTAAACTGTGCCGCGTCCCTGGCTATTTCTAAGGCGTCTGCCGTTTTCGCTCCACGAGAAACTATCAGCTTGACCATCTGTAGGTCACCGATGATGGTGGCATTGTCTAAAATGGTCAAATAGTTGTCGTCCATATGATCAAGATCATAGCCAGACATCAATAAATCTTTCAGTGCCTTTATATCTCGGGTGCGCATGATTCTTTCAACTTCGCTTTCGTCAGCCCCAGCACTTGTAAGCGGTTCTGGCTCTGGGTCTTTGAGGTTGAACAAAAACTGGTCAAAGCTATCGGCGACTGGCAAAATCTTGTCGGCTAGGTCTTGGCTGTCGGCAGCTGTTGAGTTATTGGCGAGAGAATGGTCCCAGAAATACACGTGACCATGATCTTGTGGGCGAATGGAGATGCAGATGAGATTGCCGACTGAATCGTAGGCGATAGGCAGCAAGCCTTGAGGTAGTCGCAGCTTGTGGGTCTCAAGGTAGTGACGCAGATCGTGATCCGTACCATTCAATCCGAGGATATAGCGACAATCCGAGCCTTTTTTTGAGTCTTTGAAGTTGAATAAATTGGGCTCAGGACAAGCGCCGTTGAATTGCAGTAAAAATTCACGGTACGGGGCTGGTACTGGAGCCCCCAGTTCACGCTCAAAGTCGGCGAGGTTGTCTTCTGTCGCCGGTTCACAAGTGTCGTATAAAGTGGGGCCTAACATCTCTCTCGTTTATAAGTAATGGGTACGGCTCTAATTATGCAATGCGGCTGCTCTGGTTGAAGGATAATTCGCTCATAATCGGGTTGTAAATATAGTAAAGTCTTTTGCGAAATCAAGGTTAAACGAGGATTGATTGCATGACTGTCCAGAAGATTTCTGCAACCTTAGCTGCTGTTTTGTCGCTCAGTATTGCCTCGGCGCTTGTCTGTCCCCCAGGGTGGGCTGAGGCGGCTGACAGCTCGGCGAAGGCTAAAAAGAAGAGCAGTCTTGGCAAGTCTGGCAAAAAGGCTAGCGCAGAGCAAAAAAACAATGGAACTGTTGCCAGTGTGGGCTGCGAGTCTGCTATTAAGAACCGTTTGCAAGAGTTAACCGTAGCGCTGGCCAATAGCGATGCCAAGGCTGTTTCCGCTATGTGGGTTGAGGACGGCACTTACAGCAATGAGATCGGGCAAGAATGGAAAGGCCGTGCCGCTCTAGAAAAACGCTTTGCTGCTGTTTTTACAAGTGAAGGCCGTCTGTTACTCGATTTTATCCCGGCTACAGTTCGGCAATTGGCCGACAACGTGGCAACCGTTGATGGTTTCGTCAAGTTTAAAGATGAGGTTGGCGGTTCCCCTGATACCCGTTTTTCAATGGTCTTCCAAAAACAAGGTGATGGCACCTGGTCGATTGTCTCGGCTAGCGAAACTCCCTTTGTTGACAGTGAGCGCCTCGATCATCTGAAGCCGTTAGCCTGGCTGATTGGCGATTGGGCGGTTGAGAAAGGTGGCAATTCGATGGTCGTGAAGATTGAATGGGCTGCCAATAAGAAGTTTATACATCTGCGCTACATGATCAAGAAAGCCGGGAGTGAAGAGCTCGATAGTCAGCAGATTATTGGATGGGATCCGCGGCGCCAGCAGATTGTTTCCTGGATTTTTGACTCCCGTGGCGGTTTCGGCTCGGGCACTTGGTCGAGGCGCGACAACCAGTGGTTAGTTGATTCTGAAGGTGTTGACCCTGAGGGCCGATCAACTGCGGCCACTAACATCATCTCCAATAAGAGCGCTAACAGTTTTTCTTGGCAGTCAGTCAACCGCAGTATCGAGGGCGAGTCTCTCTCTGATACTGCCCCACTCACAATTAACAGAAGGTAGATTTAAATGAAGATTAAAGCGACATTTCTTTTAACTCTAACTATCAATGCCTTTTTAATTGCCCCTGTCAGCGCCCGCGGCTTTGGCGGCGGTTTCGGCGGTTATCGCGGTGGCGGCTTTGGTGGCGGCGGTTTCGATCGCGGTTACAGTGGCGGTGGCTTTAGTCACGGCGGCTACGGTGGTGGCGGTTTCGATCGCGGTTACAGTGGCGGGGGCTTTAATCGTGGCGGCTACGGTGGTGGAGGCTTCGATCGTGGTTACAGTGGCGGGGGATTTAGCGGCTCTAGCTTTGATCGCGGTTTTGCTAATCATGGCACCGGGCCTGTAATTAGTGGCCGCCCCGCCGGTGGTGCCGGTCATCTACCTACCGATGGCGGACTCTCTGGCTTTGCCGGTAATAGAGCCAACTTGCCTCATAATCCGCAGAACATCGGTTCTGGTAATTTGAATGAACAGGGCAAGAATATTCGCAATTCATTCGACAATAACACCATTAACAATAACAACGTCAATGTCAATCGTTACGGTGGTGGCTATCACAACTACAACGGTTATCATGGTTATGGTGGGTACCATGGTTACGGTGCCTATGGCTACCATGGTTGGGGCGGTTATCCTGGCGCCTGGTGCGCTCCCGGTTGGTCTGAGGCTTCAGCCTGGACCTTTATGGGCGTCTCAACTCTGACTTCGTTCTTGGGCATAGGCATGATGAGCGCTGCCATGTCTGGCAGCGGTGGTAGTAAAAATAGCGGCAATACTACTAATAACATCACCTATGAAGGTGACAATGTTTATCTGAATGGTCAGCCTGTCGGCACTGCTCAGCAGTACTATCAACAGGCTCAGCAACTGGCATCTGCTGCCACTGCGCCACAGCAGTATCCATCACAGTATGCGCAGCAGTACAGTAATCCAGATGCTAGTTATCCAGATGGTGGCAGTGGCGATACACCAGCAACAGCCGATGCCAACGAAAAGTGGCAGGCCTTAGGAGTATTTGCTTTGGCTGAGCCGGGGCAGAAAGACTCGAACATGCTGCTGCAACTGGCCATTAACCAAAAGGGCATTGTCCGTGGCAACTACACAAATCAGTTAACTAACGAGAATTCCCAAATTTATGGAGCTCTCGACAAGAAAACTCAGCGTATTTCTTGGACAATCGGCGCCAATAACAGCACTGTATTTGATACTAGCTTGTCCGATTTGGTTAACGATGACAGTCAGGTGCTGGTTCATTATGGACCAACCAATACTCGAACAATGGCTTTGATTAGGCTTCCTGCTCCTTCGTCATCAGATAGTGGTGGCTCTCAGAGTTAGGCTTGATCCTAACGATGCCAACGTTCTTGTCTCGCTCTCAGTCTATGCTTGGCAGCTCTTTGCCTTTCATGGGCTGCATGGTGAGAATGTAGTCGTGCGCTAAGGCTATGGCCTTTTCTGGCGCTTTGGTTAGCACGCACTTGAGCTCTGTAGGCGTCGCGAGAGTCTCGGTTGGCACGATTTGTTTCTTGCTGAGCTTGGCGCCAGTCGGCGTAAGAGGGCAGGCAGCTAAAGGCTAGACCGCACGCTAGCAGGGCTGATAGGCTCAATTGATAGATCGATTTCATAGATAGTCCTTTAATGTTAGCTTTGCTAATCGTTGCTCGGGTTCCCTGGCAAGGACCATCTAGTGATAAGAAAGTTCCACTCCACTTCCAAATGCTTTTGATTCATCTATAATTGGAGAACGCAAGTGAAGGGGTTTTAAATGCGCAATTTTTGGCGGCTTACAGTTTGTTCATTACTTACCGTTGCCACAATGTCAGCTTGCAATAAACCGGCAGCAGGTTCCCTTGGCAAGTGGGGCTTCATCAATAAATCCGGTATTTTTATCATTAAGCCTCAGTTTGACGAAGCATCGGAATTCACCAAGGATGGAGCAATTGTCAAACAAGAGAAGCGCATGATGCGTTTGCAGGCCGAGCCCCCAGGTGAGTCGAGCGCTCCAGTGGGCCCCAATGACAAAGCCGAACTGGCGCCATTGCCAACTTTGCAATGCGCTGAGGCCGGTGAGAAGAAGTATAAAATTATGGATGGAACCACCGTGGTGTTCGATCCTCGTACCAAAGCCGAACCCCCTCAGGTACTGGCCGATGGCGGTTTGATGTGCGCTCGATTTGACAATCAATTTGCCTTTATCGATAAGACTGGCAGCCTTGGTATTCCTCGTCTCTTCGCAGAAGCTAAACCATTTGTTGGTGGCCGGGCCGCAGTTAAAGAAAATGGCAAGTGGGGTTTCATTAACAAGAAGGGTATTTTTGTTGTTCCACCAAAATATCTAGATGCTGGTTCATTTTTCGAAGGCCTGGCGCCTGTAAAGGTTCCTGTTGATGAACCTGCAAAATAAGTCATCTTCAAGGCTGTAGACTTGCCAAAGCTCTTAACTTACCTTGTCGTTGCCTTCTTTTTGCTCAGCTTGACCGCCTGCACTCAGAAGAATGTTATGCAGAGGCATACCATTAGCGCCGCTGTGGCTGTTCCTGTAACAGACTCAGTTATTCGTCGTCTAACTGACATAACCTCAAGCATTGATATTGTTGCCGATGGTGAATTCAACCCCGGCAATTACCAGATAAACAATATGCTGGTTAGCATTCAGCCCAATACAAGTTTCCATTTGAAGCTGGCTTTGCCAATCAAAGATCCCTCATCAATTTCAACAACTTTTGCTACAGGCTCTTTTGAGACCACTCAGCCGCTGTCAGTTAATAGTATTCCGGTGCCCAAGGCCATTGACCTGACTGAAGGAAAAGTAAGTGCCGAAATTGACTTCGTTCGAACGATCTCGGCTTTTCTCGTCGGTCTGCTGCAGGCCAGTGGTGAGAGCAGCGACTTGCGCGCAATGATTGAATCTATCCAGATCGAAAAGGCTACCCTTGCTCTGCGCCCAGGGTCAGTTTTGAAGATGGCTGAGCGTGAAATTTGCATCGGCCCTAAGTCTAGTTTTAATTTCGAGAATGTTGTTGTTGATAGTGAGCTCAATTATCGTGGTCAGTGCCATATCAATTTGAATTTTGCTAAGGGATGTCGCTGGATTGGCAAGAAAGTCAATTGCGAGTTTGACGGTGGCGCCGTCGACTTACAGATGGTGGCAGCTAAAGAAAATGATGAATTGGTTCTGTCGCTAGATAAAGAACAGGCTGCCAGGCAAAAAGTGACACTACTCCCCTGTACCTTTAGCTTTGGCAAGAATAAGCGTTCGGTTGCCATAAGTCGTTCAGTTTTAATCGATGTGCGTGACTTGAGTTGGCGTCACGGCCAAGGTGATGATTATTCTAGTTTGCACATGCTTGGTTTGATGGATCTTAAGAACACTAGCCTGGATTTGAAAACAGATCGGCATGAGACGATTGCTCTTTTTCCTGATTCTGTTCATGCAAAGCTTGAGATTACAGAAGATGAGAAAGGCAAAGAAACACATTTTGCCACCACCGGTTCTGCTCGTGCTTCCGAAGGGCAGATTACGATTGCTAAGAAAGCAACAAAGCTAATTCTCTATTTGGCAGAAGCAGTTATTGGCCCGGTTTCTTTTGATAAATCAGGTACCTTGCAGTTCATTCTTGAGAATGGAGTTGCTCGGCTGAAGCGCTTGGAATGGCAGGGAAAGAAAAGTAGATTTTCATTGGTTGCTGGCAGTACTTCTACTTTATCGGTGCCTGACGGCATGTTAATTGAGACTGCCGAGGGCACAGGCACGCGTCTGGTAATGCCCATTGCTGTTCGCCTGGGTGACGCTACTCTTAAGGGTGCAGGCGGCGATATTAAACTAAGCAACTTGACTGGTGAGATGAATGTCGAAGTTGATAGGGAAGTACAAATTAGCAGTAAACTAGATTTCTCTATTCCTGACTCTAAGCTCTTTTTCAATCAGCAAGCCGATGTAAAAGTGCGAGGTCTTGATCTGCTTTCGTCACAAGGTCAGACTGTTTTGAATTTGCGCAATTGCTCAGTGATTGTGCCTGAGCAGGCTATTATCGATGCTGTGTTGAAGCAGATTCCGTCACACTTCCAGTTCGCTCTAGATAAGCAGCTGTCTGAGAATAAGAGATGGCGATACAAAAATGCCATTGCCCGTAGTGTCGTTATTGATAATTTTAAGGTCACCCAGATCGCTGCAGCGCCTCCTGACTTATTCAAGTTTGAGGCTGAGGCCGATGCTAAGCTTGATGGGACGGTGGAGAAAACAGCCTTAATTGGTGGTGGCTCTGGCCGTAGAGAGGCAGAACCTTCTGTAGGCGAGAGCCCAGAAGTCGATGCGAAAATCGATGCGAAAATCGATAAGGAATCGGCAAAGTGGGAGACCAAGCCCTGGAGTTTGAGTGGTCACGTGGAAGGCTCCGGTAAGGTCAAATATCACTTCAAGCCCAGTGGCAAGGGCCTGAAAAGCCAGTTAGTTTACGATCTTGATCTCGATGTGCCCCTGTCGGGAGATATTAATCTAGATTGGAGTAAAGTCGCTGGTGGCATCCTCAAATTTGCCGAACGCCGAGTAATTGTCAGTCACTTACGCAAAGTAACCGTACCCATAAAGTATCATGGGCAAATTGAATTGTTTGCTAAGAGCGACTCACTCTCTCGCAATTTCAATGTGGTTAAGCTTGTAGTTAAGCCCGTTAACAGCGATATGCAAATTGATTTTTCAGCCCAGGGAAATTTCTAGATCTTAAATGTGCGCTGCTTTGATTAGTCTCTTGTTTGCTACTAGAGGCCCGATTGCTTCGCCTAAGATCGGCATGCGGGGCGAGTCTTCGTGCTCCTTCACTGCTTCTTTGTTGGCGTATAGTTCGGTTAGCCAAATGCAGTCAGCAATTAGTGAGCCATCGCTATCGAGTGGTTGTAGAACATCAAAACGTAAGCAACCCTTTTCTTCCTTCAAGCTACGTTCTGCATGGGCGCGAATGAGTTTCTCAAATTCGGCTTGCTTACCTGGCTTAAGTTGAAATTCTACGATTATGGCAATCTCTGACACGATAACTCCTTGTGTTGATTTCTATGACTCTTAAATAAGACTTTTTTGGCAGAGCTGTTCAGCCTGCGCCAATCTTACGATCTGTGCAGCTAATTGTTCATCAATTATGAGGTTCTCTTCCTTGGTTTGATTTTCTTTAGTCATGGCTCGCTCAGCCGTCGATTTTATTTCGGCGAGGGAAACTACAACTTGAGCTTTGAATTTAGCTAAAAAGTCTCGCGTGGTTTTGTTAATTCGCTCTTGAAAGTCGGCCCTTAATCGACCGGAATTGCGACTCAGCTCAGCGCTGGCTGCAGTGAGAAAGCGACTGTGAATAATTGGCTTAGCTAATAATGAAGGTAGCATTAGTGGCAGTGATTCCACGGCTAAAGTGAATGGGTCATCAACGGCATAGCGATGTCGACTATCGGTGGTGAGAGGCTCCACTTCAAAGTGAGCCGCTGCCTCGATACCAAGATGTTCTCTGCTGGCTTGGCCGATTTGTTCGACAATTAAATTTGCTCGTTCAGCGAACCTCATGGTTA
>CAJXZK010000254.1 GCA_913063055.1 uncultured bacterium | reverse complement strand
AGTACGAACGATAAAAAATAGACAGCAATACAGCAAAAAATATATCCTAATAAGCATAAAAATAGGGTATGAAATGATCAGCAGAAACTAAAGAGATGATGCACGGGCATGTGGACTACTCTCAAAAATCTAATTTGCAATCTGTTTGCTAAACTGACCAGAAAACCAGTCTGCAACAATGAACAAGAGCTCAATCTTCAGCCGAGCTCAAACCACGAGGCGGTTAAAAACGGACCATCGGCTGCGACGAAAGACAAAAAGTTTGACGGCGCAAGGATGTCGGAAAATCGCCTGCAAGCACTTGACGGCACTGGCTATAGGCAGTGCTACATGGAAAAAATACGACAGGTAGCTAGCGACAGCGAGCCAGCTGAAAGCAACCGCGAATACTGGTTTGGCAGAGAGGACGATTCGGCTAGTGATTGGCCAGCAGTAACAACACCGAAATCAGGAACTAAACCTGGTACCACATCTACTACACGACTACCGGCATCAGCCGAACAGTCAGCTGGAACAAGCACAGATAAAAGAACAGCTTCAGGTGCAAATCAACAATTGACTCAAAGTGGTTCAAAAATTCCCGGGATTATCAAAGCCATACCAACCCGCGCCCGGGTAACAAGCACCCAGTTACAGGCTTATGTTGAGAGCCTGCCCAAACCTGAAGAGTAGGCCGCAGACAGCGCCGGGAGCCAGCTGCGCGCTAGAGCTTCTAGAACTAGTCAAGCCGTCTATATTAAGCCTTCTTTCATCGCCTTGATAGCTGCGGCTGTTCTTCCAGTTACAGCGAGCTTTTCTAGAATATGCTCCACATGAGTTCTCACCGTAGAAACGCTAATAATCAACTTCTCGCTAATTTCCTTATTGGTGGCGCCATCAACCATTAACTTGAGCACTTCACGTTCTCTTTGCGACAGCAGTTCGCTCGGAGGTAAGGGTACCTGACCAGCTACTGGCTTTCGTGGCGCTGGATTTTCAAATGCCTGCAAAACTTTATGAGCAATTCGTGGATCTATCCAGGCGGCGCCGTGAGAAACAGATGTCACAGCTGTCCTAATTCGCTCTGAAGCACAATCCTTCAAGCAATATCCAGCGGCTCCCGCTGAAAGTGCGGCAAAAATTTCGTTGTCATTGTCGTGAGAAGTAAGCATGACAATGTGGACTTGTGGTAGGGCCTGTTTAACTAGCCGCGTAGCATCGATACCGTTCATCAGCGGTAAGCCAATATCCATAATCACCACATCGGGCTTGAGGTTCTTGGCCATTTCTACGGCAGAAACACCGTCTTCGGCCTCGCCCAAAACTTCAAACTCGCCATCGCGCTCCAGCACTGCTGACAGCCCCTGGCGCATCAGTTCATTATCTTCGACGATGAGAACACTAATTTTCTTGGTCAAGAGAAGGCCCAACTAGATGGTTGATAACTACTGCGATCACAGCAGCAGTATATTACCAATTCCAAGTTAGAAGTCCAAAAAGGAAAGCCTGCAGCAAGAGTGCAGGCTCTCAACAATATTTTCTCAGGGCAGCATCTACAGTTTCTGTTAGCAGTAAATAAACGAAAACCTCTCAGCCATTCTCAGGCACACTGGGCCGAAGTAGTTAAATCTTCATAGGCAAGGGCTTTTTGACGCTCTGACAAACCAGAGACATAAACAGCTAAGCGATACTGACTGATATGTGACAACGGTTTTTCGCGGTCGGTAGTCATAGGTAAAATCGGATCTACCCCAAGTACTTCTTTGAACTCGTGCAGGTGAGGAATACCATTGTTATTTACACCACTATTCCGTAGAGATGTTCCTTCTGGTATTGACTCAAACACTACTGGCACGAACTTCTTGCTTGTAATAGCTTTGAGGCGAGTATGCGTAATTTTGGCGCTCTCAAAGCGGTCGCCCCTCTCACTCTGCAAAGCAAATACTCTTTTTACACTGAACCAGCCAATCAAAAACCAATCGCAGACGTTGCAAGCATTCATGAGCATTCCTCATTGAAAATCACTAAAAACTAAAGACCAGAAACTTTAGATACTTCTACTGATAGCTGAGAGCGCCACCACATACAGCGGCTCGTTGCTGCACTGGAAGTCCAGCAACATAAGCAGCCAAGCGATATTGACTGATATGTGAGAGTGGTTTTTCGCTATTGGCCCTGACAGGAACCACAGGGTCAACTCCTAGCACTTCACGAAAGCGATGCAAGGCAGGAACAGCAGCCAGGGCTGTCTCGCTCTCACCTAGGTAGTGCTCGCCAGCAGGAAGAAACTCTTCTGTAGGCAGATAATCGAAAGTAGAAACAACATGTTCGTAGGACCCTCTCGTAAGAGCCTTGATTCTGTTGCCAGTCACCCTTGCGCTCCTACGGCGCTCGGCACGTTCGCCTGCTGCCTCAATTACACCGAGGAGGCTATGCCAGTAAACCAAAAAGAAGTCAGATACTTTTGCCAGTTTCATTTGCAGCCCCTCCGTTTAACACTCTCCATTACCAACATAGCCCTACTAGAGTGATCGGCACATCCGTCACTTAGCGGATCTTTTGTCTAGCATTCAGTAGACACTTTTGAGGACGGAGAAAGCGCTGCCACGGCAAATCGCTATAGTTTTACTTGGCAAGATTTGCCAAGCTGATAATCTATGTGAGCAGAGCAACAATGCAAGCAAAATAGTAATCTATGCAGACGATCACTCTTAAGAGCGACATAAAAGGAAGCCCTAGCAAAAGCCATGGACGAAAGCGCCGAAACCGAGAGTGCCAAAGCCACTCCCGCTAATTCAGAAGTAAGCAGCCGCAGCAATGCCAATGGCACTGCCATTAGCACCGACCTAACTACGCCAGTAGTACTGCTAACCGTTGGACTATTGCTTTACTTACCTTGGCTCGGCAGCTACGGGCCTCTTGACCCCACCGACAGCTTCTTTATTGAATCTGGCAGAGAGCTATTTGAAACCAATCAGTACTTGCTACCACTGCAAAACTACAAACCATGGTTAGACAAGCCTATTCTTTACTTCTGGTCGGTGGCAGGCACTTACCATCTACTAGGGGTAAACCCCTTCGCTGGAAGGCTCGTAAGCGCGCTCAGCGGCGTCTTCTTAGGGCTTTCCACTTATTTCTTTTCTTTGCCCTACCTCAGCCGCAAACAGTCAATCATTGCCGGCTTGATTTTTATGGCCTTCCCCCTGGCCAGCGCTATTGGTCATGTTTCCCTGACGGACATGCCTCTAGCGGCCCTGATGGCCACAGCACTTTTTGCGCTCTTTCACTTCGAAAAATCCCGCCGTTTCTCTGCCTGCTTGATTGCTTACCTGGCCCTTGCCCTAGCCTTTCTCTGCAAAGGCCCCATTGCCGTTATTATTGTCGGCGCAATTTATGGACTCTACTTACTGCTAACAACTAAGCTTTCAGGTCTATTGCGGAAGATTCTTGATGCTCGCCCGTTTCTAGGCTTGGCAATAATTGCCATTGTGAATATCCCCTGGTACACAATGGCCACCATCGGTACCAATGGTGCTTTCTTCCAAGACTTCTTCATCACTCAAAACTTCGGTCGAATGGTCGGTACGGTCAACCACCAACAGCCTTTCTGGTTTTACATTCCCGTGGTCTTAGGCGGTCTTTTTCCCTGGAGCCTAGTGCTAATTTTGATGGCGATCGCGCCCCTGACTGCTTTGGTAAAAACCCTAGTACAAAAATCAGCGCGGCAAGAACAAATAGCACAGTGCAAAAAGCTCTTTGAAAATCGCGAACATCTGAGCGATCGCACAGCTTATCTGTTTTTCATGGCTATCTGGGCCGTCTTTGTTTTAGTACTCTTCAGTGCCATCAAGACCAAGCTACCTACCTACATATTGCCCGGACTACCGCCAATTGCTGTGCTCATTGCAGCAGCCCTGGCCAAACTTGAGGGCGAAAGTCGTGAGCAGAACAAAAAAACCAGCAAAATTATTATTGCCAGCGCCTTGCTAATTATCGCCACCACAATTGGTGCTTTCTTCGCCGGCAGCTCGGCCCACGGCTGGGTCCAAGTTTTCCTCGTTGACAGCCGAGCCACACTTGCCGGTGCCTTTTTTGCCGCTCTCTACTATTTATATCTAGCTGTGCGCAACCAAAGGAAACAGGCCCTGGCGGTTCTCACAGGCCTGACGATTGCCCTAACAGCACTACTTGTACCCAAAGCCAATATCGCCTTCTACAAAGAGCGCCAGCAGCCTTTTGAAGAGCTTATTTGGCGCATCAAGGCAGCTCACGCCGATATTGCCACAGTAGTAGTGGAAGCGCCTTCTCTATCATATTTTTTGCATCGCCGAGTGGAAGCTTTACGCGACCCAGCAGAGGCGAATAAATACTTAGCCAGTGGCAAAAAACCTCATTGGCTGCTTGTGCCGCGAGAAGTTATGGAAAGCCTGAAGTGGTTTAAAACAGAGCCGCAACTAATAGCTAAAACGAAAAATAGCAAATGGAGCCTTTACAGCCTGGAGTAAATCTTGTTGAGAGGAATTTCCCAAGCAGTGCCGATAAATTTCACAGCTGGTGTAAATTGCAATAGGCATAAATTGCAATAGATATCAATTTCGTTACCCAAACAATTTTCAGCTAATTATTTTGAGTAAGGGTACAATCAAATAGTTGAGATAGAGAGTGCCGTGAAAAATCGCTTCTACGTAAGAATTTCTTCCTTCTCTGCCTAGCCTTCGTGCTCACGGCGATTGCTCCTCTGCGGGCACTGGCACTGCCATCAGCTGAAATTTCAGCAATTTGCAGCACGGCCGAAAGCCATAGCACAATGGACTGTTGCAAAGTCGAAAAGACCTGCTGTTGCAGCCCCGCTCCTGTCGAGCCCGGTAATCTAGAAAGCGGCGTTCAGTCTAACCAAAGCGCCAAATTCATCGCCATCAGAGGTACAGCCAAGCCTGTTGTCACTGATTGGCTCACTTGCAGTCCAACGGCTCTACAAGACTTCAGCCCTAGATTGCTGTCAAATCAATTACTGGCCACTCCACAGCCCCTCTACATCTTGAAGAGATCACTTTTGATCTAAAAAGCCGGCTGGATATTTTTATTCAGCGCAAACAAACTCGATAGCAGTATCTACCAAGAACTGCATCGTCAGTGCTTTTACATTTCAAAAAAAGGATCTTAGTCATGAAAAAACTATTTATGATGCTAGTTGCTGCCGCCTTCGTTTTCGCCTTTGCTCCCGGTTTATTTTCACCAGCCCTAGCCGGTGACAAGGCAGCCGCCAGCAAAGCAGCCTGCTGTACCACCTCAATGGAATGCAGCAAGTGCCAAAAAGAATGCGAGAAAACCCTCTCTTACTTCAAGAAAAAAGGTGGCAAATACGCCGAAGCGAAGAACATACAAATTCTGGAAGACTGCATTTCATCTTGCAAAACCTCAGCAGAGTTTCAATCACGCAAGTCAGCCAACAGCTCAAAAATCATGGCGGTTTGCAGTGAAATTTGCAAACAATGCGCTCAAATGTGCAAAGACATGAACGATCCCAAACTGGCTGATTGCATCAAGTCTTGCTTAGAATGCGCTAGCTGCTGCGAGAAGGGATAAGTCCCAATAACAGACCTAAACAACGAAAGGGCCCCGATCGGGGCCCTTTCAAGCTTTAAGTTAGCAACAAACCAAGTCTGGCAAACCTAGTTGAATTCTACTTTGGCGCCGGGCTCAAGCTCTAGCTTAAATAGCTTCACCTGGGTTTCAAATGCTGTGGGCTGAACCATTATGTCGCCCGAGAAGGGATCGTCATAGCAAGCCAGCAGGAAGATATTTAAACAAATCACCAAGCTAACAATAGCCACCATGACCATTTGGACATAGAGATTATTGCAACTAAAAAAGTATGTAAATATGATCGTGGCCAAACCGCCCACACCAAGGATGACCCAGAGAATTGGTGACATACCATTGTGCAAGGCATCTACTCTTAAACGACGGCTATCACCAAGACTAGCCATACATGGCAACATTGCCGCCTGGGCATTGATTTCACGCGGTGTCACCGGCTCATAGGTAGTGCACTCTTTCCAGAGCTCACGATAGGTGGTCCATGCCTCTGGGCTGGTTTTCTTTTGCGCTAAGAGGGGCCAGGCCTTGATCACTTCTTCAGCATAGTGCAAACATGTTCCTTGAACTTTCTTCCGACTGGGCTCAGGCAAAGCATCGGCAAGGCGAAAAATATTACCCAAAGAAGAAGCCTCTTGCTCAACCGTTTGACGAGCGAGCGAAAATCTTTGCATGGCATCTGCCACCATAAATCCCAGCAGTACGGCAAAGAGCATACCGACAAACTGCGAATACGGGTCAGTGACTTCATGCTGCGCTTTTAACTCATCGTGACCATCAAGCCGACGAAAAATAAGCAATCCCGCAATCGAAATAAGCACAGTCAAAACTGTTAGTGCAAGACTCAAACCTAAGGTCACAGTCATTCTTCCCCCATTCTAACGCCACAAATATATCGAAAAAGGTCGATAGAAGTGACGTCAAGACAATAGCAGATTAGTTAGACGATACCGCGTCTTCGTTCCGAGAAAAGGCGTCAGCGGGCATGTCTACCGGAGATGAATCCGGCAACGATGATTCTATACTGGATGAAGCTGTCGATGAAGGGTTAGCCAAAAGCGCCGAAGTACTTGAAGCCGTTTCTTCAGCTTTGGTCACTCCAGAAGAACTCGGAGTGCAGTTTCGCGAGGCTATCTTCAACTCAAATTGCTCTTGCTGGCTATCCAGCCACTTGTCAATTACTTTACCGACCTCTTCATCAATTTTCTTGCACTCCAAAAGCATGTGGCCTTTGTCAGGAAAGACAACCAGCGAGGTCTGCTTGGAGCCCATTTTAGGCAACATAACCTCGAGAGTATCAGTTTTCTGAATGCGATCCTTCTCACCAGCGATTAGCAAAATTGGCATAGATTCTGGAATATTGGCGATTTCTTTGACTGAAATTTTATTGGTTACAGCCGCCTTGATGAGGTTAGTAATGCTCATCTCTTTGGATGTTTCAGTGTTATTCATCAATTCAAGAGCCACCTCTTTGTCTTCAGAAAGAATAGGCTGCATGTATGGCTTGATATCAATGCTGTTGTCAGGGTTGTGAAGTCCTTGAAAGAAAGTCTTAACCCACAAAGGGCGCGGATGAACGCGAGTTCTAAAGACCGCCCCAGAAGCAATGAAACCATCCATCAAAGATGGCTCAGTGGAAGCTTCCCAAATAGCCATATTGGCACCGAAGCTCTCGCCTACACAAAAAATTGGCTTGTCAGGGTACTTCTTGCGCAATAACTTGAGAATACTGGTGATGTCGTCCTTGCTCTGGCCGAAATGAACTCCGCTATCTCCAGCAAAACCATGATTGGGTGTACGCCAATCACCAAACCCTCTCATATCATTGGCATAGACGATATAGCCTTTCTCTGTAAAGTGAGTGGCCAAATTACCAAACATTTTTCCACTAAAAATCAAACCCTGAAGGGCCACAATCACGCCCTTAACAGGCATATCAGGATTGGTCCAAGAATGCACTGGCAGCATTAGCTTCTGACCAACGTCACACTGATTGACATACTCAGAAGCGGCCGAGGCCGAAGGCAAATCAACAGCAAATAATCCCAGCTGCAATACAGCTGCCAAAGAAATTATTCGCCTACCGCACCAAGCCTTCACTCTTGACTATTCCTAATTGGCCTTACCAAAGTCGCTTCACGATTCTACTGTTATGGGCCTATTTGTTTCCTACCCATTTTATTTCTTAGACCAGCTATTCACTATTTTTTGCTACTTTTGCTACTTTTACCCAACGACACTTGGGGCAAAAAGCAATTGATCACAACAGCCATGACAACCGTAACGGCATACAAAACAAGAGCCTGAACAACAGCCTGTTGCAGTGTTCCCTGCCGAACTAGACTTAGCATAACAGCACTCATCAAACCGGTACCGATAGTTCCACCAAGAGAACGGAAAAATTGAGTCATCGAAGTTGCTACACCCATGGTTTCAGGGGGAGCAACATTCTGAATCAAGATTGTATGTACAGGCAAAAGCAGGCCTAGACCAATGCCTCCAATGGCAGCGTCAAGGAGCAAAGCGCTAATTTTTAAATGGCCAATTTGCACGTGCCAAGCAAGGAGTGAGGTTCCCAGCGCAAGGAGGACAAGAGAAAGGATACACAAAAGCTTGTAACGCTTAGTTTTGGCAACAATAAAGCCACCAACAATACTAGCTAGAGCAACAACTACCATCAAAGGCGTAAGAGTCAGCCCAGAGGCAGTTCCTGACATTTCAACCATTTGCTGCAAAATCATAGCCAGCAAAAGCATCGAGCCAAATAAGCCAATACCTGTAATAAACACGGTCAACAGTGATATAGCAATTAACCTGTCAGAGAAAAGCGACAGGGGTATGAGCGGCTCTGGGGCACAGCTCTCACGCCAGAGAAAAGCTATAAACATCAGCCCAGAAAAACAAAGTTCAACTAGAGGAATGGTGCCAACCGCTCCCATCTTGCCAATTTCCGAAACGGCCAGAATCATGGGGGCAATGAAAAGCACAAAAAACAATATTCCGGAATAGTCAATAACAGCCTTAGCTCTTGGTCTTAGCGAGACAGGGAAGGACAAAGCAAACAACAAACAGCCAACTAAGCTAAGAGGAACATTCAGATAAAATATGATTCGCCAACTGTTTTTATCAGTAAGCCAACCACCAAGAGCCGGTCCAACT
>CAJXZK010000253.1 GCA_913063055.1 uncultured bacterium | reverse complement strand
GTCTTAAACAGTGATATTGCCGCCCTACTATGGTATCGCTGGCGGTATCAGTGCTCGGTTGCGTATAGTAGAGGTCAAGAGAAGATTCTTCTTAGACTCTTGGAAAGTTGATTTTGCCGCCTTCCAGGGCTTTGCCCTGAGTTCCTGACATGGTATATTTCATCATCTAAATCGTGGGCGTCTCTTCTTGGAGCGTTGCTAATTGGTTGGTAATTTGCTGGTAATTTAATGGCTCGTTACTTTGTTGCCATAATCTCTGCGCTCTTGGCCTTTGCCTTGATTCAACTGCTAGTAATTGCAGTGATTGAGTGGGCCCATGTTATGCCCCGAGCTGGTGTTAGCGCTGGAGTAGATATTTACCATCTTTTTGTCGCTTTCCTTGATTGGGCTGCCTGTATAGCCTGCGTTACCGTCGGTGTGGCTCTTGCTCCCGGCCGCAAATTATCTATGGCCGTTGGTCTTTGCTTGGCTGTGGCTCTATGGCACCTGGCTCAAATATTCGTGGTCTTTTCCTTTGCTCAGGCTATTGGCACCGGTATTGTGCCGCTTTCGATCGTTTACTATGGCGGCTTGATCGTCACAGGAGCGCTTTGTTGCCTACTTTACGAGCGAGTTTCCGGCTCTAGTGAGCTTGAGCGTCGCCGTGCCTTAGCCGCAATAGCTGGCCCTTCTGTTTATAAGCAGGCTTTGAGCACGGTTGAAAGTGAGACGGTGCCCTTGGAGAGTGGCTTCTTCGATTTTGACCTGATTTTGCTTGAAGACGAATTGCTCAAAATAAGGCCTGATCGCGATGCCTATATTTCGGCTCTGCGGCTTGGTATGGCCATTGAGCGTGACTGCGGCTATGTTAACTGCCGCGCTCGTAGCTCGAGCTTTGCTGAGTTGATGCTTGACGTTAGTATGCGTTTATCTGCTACCGCTGTCGGCCAGGAGCAGTCAGTCTGGGTGAGCTTGGCTAATGGTTTTCGCCTGTATAAATTCGAAGAGAGTAATATCCGCCGGGAGCGTATCGCTGCCCTGCTCAAATTACTTGATAACGAGATTCTTGTCTCTGCCAGTGAAAAACGTGAAAGTGTTGAATCTGTTTTAGTTTAGGTGCCAGACTTGGCTTCGACTTGGTCGAGCAGGTCAATAAACTGGTTTCTAAAGGTAGCTATTATTCGTCTGACTTCGCTTTGAGTAGTTTCGCAAACCACTCCGCCGCCGTTTTTAGTCATGAAAGCTGTTAGTTCTGGCACTTCCACTAGAGAAGTTGCTTCTTGCTGGTTGTGGTTAGCAATCTCTTCAATCCAGGCAATGGGTGAACTGAGGAAGATGTGGTCGCGCTTGGCATAAGGGTGTCTCAGTTCCAGTAGTTGCCCCTCGGCAGTCATCAATCTAAGGGTACCCGGCACTACGCGGTAACTTGGAAGGTTATGATCAGTAGTCTGATAGAACTCAATGGCATTACTGTAGCCCTGCAATTCTGAAGCTAGCCACAAGAGCTTTTCATCTGCGATTTTGCCACGCAAATGAGGTAAAGCCTGCGGCAGTGCTTGGTTGAAAGCTATTTGTCCAGCCAGTAATTTGGCTTTGAGATCCTGAAACACGGTTACCTCGCAATTTGACCCTTAAGTCTAACCCGATTTTTATCAATGGACATCTTGGGATGCCATTTCGGTTTTTAGAAGGCTTTTATGGGTTCCATTAGTAAATTTATAAAACATTCCCCTCATTAGAGTTGTTCCACAACATCTTGAAAATATGCGCCCTCCCCAAAAAAATCCGAAGAAGACCCTTTGTACTTGCTAAGTTTCTTGGATCATGAGAGCTAAGAAAGGGCAAGAACCCCTCTGAAACTGCCATAATTTGCCAAGATTACCGAAGAAAAGTACTAATCTGATGACAACTTGTAATGGCGCCGGTACAACCGCAAAACCTGATAGGTCTGAAACTGGTCAAGAAGGCCAATATACAGACTTGAGCGAGATCATCCGGCCAGTGGCTAATGAGATGGCCCTGGTTGAGGAATGGCTAGTTACCAATTTGATTGATGACAGCCCCTTTGTTGGCGACTTACTGGCTCAGATTTTCCAAGCTGGTGGAAAGAGAATCAGACCATTAATTTCTTTGCTCGGTTCTAAAGCTAGTTTGACTGATAGCAAGGACGATGTTGCTCATAGTGAGATGTCTCGCTTGCACATTATCTTGGCTGTTCTTACTGAACTTATCCATTCAGCTAGTCTGGTGCACGACGACGTCATTGATGCCGCTTCTACGCGGCGTGGTCAAGAGACAGTCAACAAGCGCTTCAATGATAAATTGGCTGTGCTATTAGGCGATTTACTTTTTGCTCAAGCCTCTATTTGTCTGGCTCGCATCATGAACCCCGTGGTGGTTGGAATCTATGGCCAGGTTTTGGGTGATCTTTGTTCTGGCGAAATAGGACAAATGCGGCAGCAATTTGTCTGTCGAGTTGATTGGGACGCCTATATTCTTAAATCAATCAACAAGACTGCCTCCTTGATTGCTGCTGGTGCTCATAGTGGAGCCATCTTGAACGCTCGGCCAGACAATGTAGTGGCCGGTCTAAAAGATTATGGTGTCAATTTAGGAGTATGTTTCCAAATAGTTGATGACCTGCTCGATGTTACTGGTTCGGCTCAGCAGACCGGTAAACCGGTAGGTAATGACTTGCGCAATGGGCTTTTGACCGCACCAGCGCTTTATGTTTTAGAGCGTAACGACAGTTCTTCTCAGCGCCTAGTTGAGTTGATTAATAAGAGAGCTGTGCAAACGGATGAGGGCGTAGAAGAGGCTTTGGCCATTATTCGCAAGAGTGGTGGGGTTGAGCAGGCTCAAGCCCTAGCATTGTCTTATGGCGCCAAAGCCAAGAGTAGCTTGTCTGTTCTGCCTGACAGTGAGAGCAAGCAAGCTCTAATAGCGATGGTTGACTATGTATTGGTGAGAAGTAATTGATCTTGATTTGGTAATACCCATGAGCGCACAAGCTAAAAACCGCCTTCTTCCTGAAAATTTCTATCCTCTGAGTTTGTCTCTGAGAGGTAAAGAAGTAATTGTTTTTGGTGGTGATTTAGCCGCTTTTAGTGAACTATTGCGTCTATTGGAGGCGGGAGCCACAGTCACTGTTGTCTCTTCTGCCTTTGTCTGCGAAATTCAAGAGTTGCATATTACCTACGGCAAGCGGCTTGAATTGGTGCGAGTGAGCGAAGCTAAATATCTGGAAAAGTGTGAAGACTTAGCTAGATTTTCTCTGGTTTTCGCTTTGAGTGCAAATCAATTAGCTAATGAGAAAGCCGCAGCTCTCGCCGCTTCTAGTAATGTGCCGTTTTATTTTGTGGCTGGTTCTGGTTGCACTTTTGTTCCGGTCACTGTCTTTAAGCGTGGTCATGTCAGAATCTCGGTTTCATCAGATGGTATTTGTCCACCGCTAGAGACAGCACTGATGCAACGTATCGAAGAAGTCTTGGTGAACGATTTTGATCGTTATAGTGTTTTTCTTGATTCAGTACAGGAGATACAGGAGCAGTTGAGCACTGAGTCTGTGGCTGATGGCTTGAAGACTTGGTTTGAGCTTAATACCTCTGAATCTCTGGCATCGGCGTTGTCGCGTCAGAACTTCGAAGAAGCAATCAGCATAATTCAACAGTTGCAGAAAAATTCTGAGCTTAGTGCTGACATTAGTGAAGAGGCGAATTGATGGTGGCCCTTTTAAGCGAAGACGATAAAAGCAAAGAAGTTGAACCGGAGGTTGTTGCCTCTCTCGCGGTGCCGCCCAACAAAGTGAAAGATGGGAAGCGAGATAACACTAAAGATCAGCTCTCACCTTTTGCATCAGTAAAGCTTTCGGTCTTTCTAATGTGCTTGATGGCTCTGACTATTCTTATTGGCGCCGGGGTGCCACAAGAATCTCAAGGCGGCCAAGAGAAAGTCTTTGAGGTGTTTGGTAATCAGGTTGCCGAATGGTTGGTGCGACTTGGTATCAGTGATATTTATCACTCGCCCTGGTTTCTTGCTCTGACAGCCACTCTTACTTTGAACATGATTGTGGTCAGTTTTCAGAGAGTCTTTCCTAAACTGAAATTGCTCAAGAATTCGCTGCCCTTTTTCCGCGGTCAAGATATTCTCAAACTGCCTGTGCACTACTGTCTGAATCTGGCTAAGGCCGAAGAGCAAACTGCTTTAATTGCCGATCTTTCAGTGCGCTTGACCAAAATGGGTTACAAGGTCAAGGCTGAGGGTTCTAAACTCAAGGGCGAATACGGTCTGGTTGGGCGCTTGGCGCCATCGGTCACCCACGTGGGACTGCTCACTTTGTTGCTGGGTATCACTATTACTTCATGGACGGGCTTTACTGGTTTTCAGCCAGTGCTGCTCGATGAAAAATTGAATTTTAGCGATTCTCAACACAGTAAGCTCTGGATTGGTTCTTTGCCAAAATGGCAGGTGCGGGTAGATGGCACCAGGCGTGAGAACTATCCCGGTGGGCAAGCGAAGCAGTGGTTTAGTAATCTCAGTGTGGTTGATGATAAAGGCAAGGTCCTTCATCAAGGCGAAATATCGGTCAACAATCCACTTACCTACGAGAACGTTGATATCTATCAGTCGAGTTGGGGTCTGGCTAAGGTAGCAGTGAGTTTTAATGGCCATCAGCGCCAATTAGATCTCAGGCCGATGGGCGAGAAATATGCTTGTTTTCTACCCCTTGATCAAGACACTGTATTGATAATGTCTCTGGCATCAGAAGGCAAAAGTCTGCGTGTCTTTGCGAAACGCCGGGAATGGCAAGCTCCTAAGCTTATTTCAGAGATTCAGTCTGGTAAGTCAATTAAGTTGGGCGATGTTGATGTAGTCTTTGAAAAGGCTATACCTGTAACTGGGCTGCAATACAAAAGAGATCCGGGGCTACCAATCACCTATCTGGCTTTTGGCATAATAATGATTGGGGTTCTCTTGGCCGCTGTTCCTCACCGCCATGTCTGGGTGGCAGTTGAGGACAACAGACTTTATATGGGAGGCACCTCGCGCAAAGCCAAAGTAGGCTTTGAGCGCAGTATGGATAATTTGGTGGAAAAATTGAAAGCATCCTTTACCCTGCAAGAGCAAGCGCAATTAGATCAGGGGGAACAAGCACATGTCTGATTTTCAGCTCTATCTAACTAACACGGCTGGGCTATCATCGGTGGCGTCGTTCTGGGTGTTCGTCGCCTCTAATGGCACCAAGCGATTTAATAGTATTGCTCTGAAAGTGGCTAATGGAGTCATGCTTGTCGGTTTTATTGCTCTTACTGTAGCCATTGTTACCCGCGGCATAGAAGCCCAACGGTTTCCTCTGGCCAATTTGTACGAATCGCTCTTATGGTTTGCCTGGGCCACCATGGGCGGCTTCCTCTATCTTTGTCGTTCTTATGGCATTCAACAACTGGGTTGGTTAGCCAGCCTGCTTGCTGCCACGATGTTTTTATATGGTAGTTGGCTGCCTTCAAGTCAGCATGACATTAGCCCTTTGGTGCCGGCTCTAGTTAGCTATTGGCGACAAATCCACGTACCGCCACTGATTGTCTCTTATGCCATGTTCTTTTTGGCAGGCTTGTCTGGCTTGCTCAATCTCTGGCAATCAGGGCGTTTGCGCTCTCTCGCTTTTTGTGTTGGCACTATCATTGCTGCTAGCAGCGCCATTGGTCTTGGTACGTTTAGCAAGGTCGATACGCAGTGGCTGCAAATATTGTTTGTGGCTAGCTCAGTAATTGGTCCATTTTTGGCATTCCGCAGCTTGCCGGTTAAGGATGCAGCAATTGAGCAGTCGAAAGCTTCCAGTAAAGCCGCTGAGATGTACGATGACGTGGGCTATCGCTGTGTCGCCATTGGTTTTCCCTTGCTTACAATCGGCATCATTACTGGTGGCCTTTGGGCTAACCACGCTTGGGGCAGTTACTGGTCATGGGATCCAAAAGAGTCTATGGCTTTGGTCACCTGGCTTTCTTATGCCGCCTACATTCACTTGCGCATACAAAGAGATCTTTCGGCAGAGAAGCTCTCGATTGTGTCAGTGATTGGACTGCTGCTAACTCTTCTGACTTACCTGGGCTTCAACTCTTTGGGCTTTGGCGGACTACATAGTTACGGAAAGTTTAAATAAGCCGTCTTTTCTGCGGAATTTATCTAGTTATAGCTGGCCCTCTGGCAACCTACTTATAGGTTGTCCTACCTGCCTTATAAGTGTTTGCAAGAAGCTTTGTTAAGGCCGTGCAAAACAGGCTTAACCTTGAGCTAATCTAGGGTTTACCCGGTTATCAAGTGGGCGTAGGAACATTTTAATAGGAGGGTGCGTCAACTCTCTTATGACCATGAGTGCATTGTGGTCGGAAACCAATTTGACACTAGGTATCTAATAACCAGCGGCAGGAGCCGCAAGTAACATGCCAAGAAAAGCGCAGAAAGAAGTATATAGCTCTGAGGATTTCGACGAAGTTAGCTTCGACGACGAGATCACTGTGGTTGAAGAAAGCGAAGGTGGAGAAGACGAAGAAGTCGTAGAAATTTCACGCGGCCGCTTAATCAGCACTCCAGGTGAAGATCCGGTGCAGTTTTACCTGCGTTCGATTGGTCGCATCAGGCTATTGACTGCAGTCGAAGAAATTGAGCTGGCTAGACGTATTCAAATTGGCGATGACCTCGCTAAAAAGAAACTCGTGCAAGCTAATCTACGTTTAGTTGTGAGTGTTGCCAAAAAATATCAAGGACGCGGACTACCTTTACTTGATTTGATTCAAGAAGGTAACCTCGGTTTGATTCGCGCCGCTGAAAAGTTTGACGCTGAGCGTGGATATAAGTTCTCAACTTATGCAACTTGGTGGATTCGTCAAGGCATAACCAGGGCGATTGCCGATAAGTCACGCACTATTCGTGTACCTGTGCACATGGTTGAGACCATCAACAATCTGCGCAAGGTTACTCGCAAACTTTCTCAAGAGCTTGACCGCAGGCCAACTCTAGAAGACCTGGCTAAGGGGCTGGGAGTTAGTGTGGAAAAAGTGCGCGATATTCTAGCTGCTAACCGTTCGCCTCTCTCGCTTGATACGCCTTACGGTGAAGAAGACGACAATTCTCTGTCTGAGGTGGTGGAAGATGAAAATCATTCTTCGCCAGAGGATTCGACTGCCGCTAGTCTGATGTCGCAAGACATCCGCGGGGTGTTGTCGATGCTGACGGCTCGCGAGCGTGAGATTATCATTTTGCGATTTGGCCTAAATGATGGTAAGCCACGCACCCTAGAGCAGGTTGGTAAGCTCGTTGGTATCACCAGAGAGCGCACTCGTCAGATTGAAATAAAAGCACTACGCTTTTTGCGTCAATCGCGCCAGGGCTCACAGCTGAAAGATTATCTGGAAGCCTAAGGTTCTGACATAAACGAAATAAGAGGGAAGGCTTGGCCTTCCCTCTTTTGCTAAGTACTGAAAAAACTAGTTAGACGCGAATCTCTTGAATGACGCCATCTTTAACTAGAATTTCGCCACCTTCGAGGCGCTGGAAAATATTTTCTCCAATGCGCACTTCCACTGGATTTTCCACAGTAAATTGAGTAACGACACTGCCTACTGGCAGTTCAGAAAGAGCTTGGTTTTGGCCTTGCATTTCTTCCTTGAGCTGGAGAAGACGCATCTTTTCAGCTTCAACCTGAGAGCGAATTGTTTCAATTTGCACTCGGGCATCGGATGAAACCATTCCGCCTGCTCTTTTTTCAATATCTGCTACGGCTCTTTTGCCCTTGAATTCTAATTGCTGCAGTTCAGCGTCAATCTGCTGAATATTGCGCAAAATCTCATTGGCAACCTGGGCCTTAAAGTTCTCAGTGACAATTGCTCTGACAGCTATTTGTCGGATGAGGCTAATTGACTCAGCCATCTTTCCTCCTAACCAAACCGAATCCTGAGATACATGACATATGCATCTATCTCGATGGCGCTAGTTTAGCAGCATTGCTGTTAGTTCTCAGCGCCATCGAGGTTGTCACTAGAACTTTTCTGCTACCGACTTGGCTTGGGTGAAGAGCAGCAGATAGTCGCGTCCACCAGCCTTCGAGTCAGTACCACTCATGTTGAAGCCACCAAATGGATGGACTCCCACCAAAGCGCCGGTGCACTTGCGATTTAGGTAAAGATTTCCGACGTGAAATTCACGGCGGGCCCGCTCTAAGTGCTGGCGGTTTCTTGAGTAAACCGCTCCGGTTAAACCGAATTCAGTATTATTAGCCACTGCCAGAGCATGGTCGAAGTCTTTGGCTTTAATTATGGCCAGTACAGGTCCAAATATTTCTTCGAGCGAAATGCGTGCTTCGGGGTCAACATCTGAGACCACGGTTGGTTCGATATAGAAGCCACCATCTTTGGTGTCAATTTTATTGCCGCCAGCGACAACTTTCCCTTCTTTTTTGCCAATTTCGACATATTCAAGAATGCTGGCATAGGCGGATTTCGAGCTAACTGGACCGTAGTTATTTGTTCTTTCTTCAGGGCTGCCTATTTTTAGTGCGCGAGTGCGCTCGACCACTTTTGCAACGACTTGGTCGTAGACTTTTTCGTCAATGATTGCTCGAGAGCAGGCTGAGCACTTTTGGCCTTGGAAGCCGAAGGCTGCTGCGACTATCCCTTCTGCAGCAATGTCAAGATCGCAGTCGCTGTCGACGATGATTGAATCTTTGCCACCCATTTCGGCCACAACACGTTTGATCCAAAGCTGACCTTTTTGTGGTTTGGCGGCCAATTCGTTAATGCGCAGACCGACTTCTTTAGAGCCGGTAAAGGCAATAT
>CAJXZK010000252.1 GCA_913063055.1 uncultured bacterium | reverse complement strand
CCCTAAGCCGCTCAAGTGCTATTCAATTAGCTTTGAAGAAGAAAGCTATGATGAGCAGGTCATTGCCAGAGAAATGGCTGACTTTGCTGGTGCTGACTTTGAGCCAATTTATGTCAGTCAGAAGCAATTGATTGAGTGTTTGCCAGATGCTGTCTATTACAGTGAAGGCTTTGCTGTTAACGGTCACTTACCAGCCAAGTACATTTTGAACCAGACCATTCGAAAAGGTGGCTATAAAGTCGCTCTCACTGGTGAAGGTGCTGATGAAGTAGTAGCTGGATATCCCCATTTGCGCAGCGATTTGTTTAAATCGGATGGTCGCCAGAATTTGCTTGCCAATTTGCATGCCACTAACAAAGCCTCGGCCGGCATCATGTTGCAGCATGGCCAGTCACTTTCGCTTGCCGCAGTAGAAGAAAAACTTGGTTATGTGCCAGGCTTTTTAGAAGCTAAAGGCACCCTCGGTCATAAACTTTGTGCCGTTCTAACAGATCAATTTAAAAAGCAATTTTCTGGCCGTGACTCTTACCGCGAACTAATCGATTGCTTCGATATAGAAGGCCAGCTGGCCGGTCGCAACCGCGTCAATCAGTCGCTCTATTTGTGGTCTAAAACTGCTCTGGTAAATTATATTTTGCGCACCCTGGGTGATGGCATGGAGATGGCTAATTCTATTGAAGGCCGTCTGCCATTTTTGGACCATCATCTCTTCGAGTTTGTGCGCAAGCTGCCGCTTTCTCTCAAAATCAAAGGCACAACCGAGAAATATGTTTTGCGCGAAGCCGTGAAGCCGGTTATTAGCAAAACTATTTATGAAAGACAGAAGCATCCTTTCGTTGCTCCGCCCCTCAGTCGCTTCTCTAATAGCGAGGCCGACTCCGTACTGCAAGATGTTTTGCGCAGCAAGAATTTTCAGTCGGTGCCCTACTTCGATCAGAAGAAAGTAATAGCTTTGGTTGATAGCTTGCCAGAAATGAAGGCCGAAGACCGCAGTGCCGTTGACCCAGTGCTGATGACTGCTATGTCGGCAGCGGCTCTGCATGAGAGATACAAGCTTTGAGTAATTCTAATTCTTCTGCAGTAGATCACGCCCTGTTCATTCCGGCCTTCGAGTCTATTGTGGCGAAGTATCCCGGCAATGCTGCTGTAATCGTTGCTGGAGAAGTTGTCTTTACCTACGCACAGTTGGCTCACCGTGCACGATCAATTGCTTTGAAATTGCAATCTGAAGGTGTGCAGCCAGAAGATGTGGTTGGCATTTCAATTGAGAAGTCTGCTGACTATATTTGCGCCATGCTCGCTATCTGGTACGCTGGTGCTGCTTTTGTGCCTATGGACCCAGTGCTGCCGGCTGAGCGTCTGCAATATATGGCTGATGAGGCCAGCGTCAAAATTGTATTGGTGAGTTGCACTTTGGCGTCCTCTTCTGCAAATCGCAGAGCCAGTTTCGCTAATATGACTGGAGTGAAAGTTCTGGATCTGGCAGAGCAATCAGAGCAATCGGAGCTGGGAGAGTCGTTTGGCTATGCTGCCGTGGGCCCAAATGATCTGGCCTATTTGATTTTTACTTCGGGATCAACCGGCCGCCCCAAGGGAGTCTTAGTTACTCACCGGGGCGTCGTTAGCTTCTTGCATGCTCAAATTGCTGCCTTCGATTTGGACAGCGAAAGCCGTTCCCTCTGGTATCTTTCTACTAGTTTTGATGCTTCTGTATCAGATCTTGGCACGGCTTTTCTCAGTGGCGCTGCCATTTGCATTGAGCCGGCTGAGCGCTTGCAGCCCGGCAATGGCTTAGAGCAGATTCTAGCTGACCGTGCCATCACCTATGTAGATATTCCACCGTCGATATTGAGATTGCTAGACCCGGCAGCCCTGCCTCCCTCACTCAAAACTATTGTTATTGGTGGTGAAGCTTGTGCTTTAGATGTAGTGCGTAGTTTCGCTGCCAAAGTAAAGCTAGTCAACGTATACGGCCCCACAGAATCTACTGTTTGCACCAGTCTGGGGCAGTGTGGAGTTGATTGGAGTCGACCGTTAATTGGTCTGCCCCTGCCGGGAATTACTTATCATCTGCTCGACGAGGACCTCAATGAAATCGATGGAAGTGAGCCTGGGCAGCTGCATATCGCTGGTATTGGCTTGGCCCGCGGCTATCTCAATCGCCCGGATTTGACCGAGGCAAAGTTCATTGAGCATCCTCGCACTGGTGAAAGACTTTACCGGACGGGTGACCTGGTGACGTGCACAGAAGACGGTCAGTATCAATTTCTTGGCCGCACAGATAGGCAGGTGAAGCTAAGAGGCATGCTGGTAGAGCCTGAGGAAATCGAAGCAAGATTGCTTCAGTTTGCCGGAGTCAAGCGCGCTGCCGTGCTGAAACGTCCTGTTAAGCCTGGTGTTGCTCGCGAGATTCTGGTTGCCTTTGTTGAACCAAACAACGATTCGGGCCTTGAGTCTGGCCGCTATTCGAATGCTGACATGGAAGCCGATCTAGACCTTGATTTGAGTTTGGGTATGGATTTAAGTCGGCGCTTAGATCTCGTGGAACTGAGGGAGCATCTTGCTCAGGTGCTGCCAAAGTGGATGCTTCCCCAGCGCATTGAAGTCTTGAATCCGATGCCTTTGACCGTGACCGGCAAAGTCGATCTCAGCGCTTTGCGTGCGCGGCAGCTAGAGTTGGATGCGGTTTCTCGCGGTGAAGTGACTGGAGCTGCTGCGTCTAGTTCTCTTGCTTCTGGCTCGACAACCGTTGTATTGTCGCCCACCGAGCGTCTTTTGACCCAGGTTTATAAGCAAGTTCTTGGTGTAGATAGCGTTGGCAAAGATGATCATTTCTTTGATCTGGGTGGCGATTCTTTCGCTGTAGTAGAAGCCTGTGTGGTTGCTTCCGCTCTAGGTGTGGCTTTGCCGCCTACTCTTTTGATTACTCATCCGCTGGTTTCGGAACTTGCTTCGGTGCTCAATAATTTGTCTCGTGAGCAGTCGCTGACTGCCTCTGGCGGAATGCTGTGCTCTGCTATTCGTCAAGATATTAGCTTGTCGGCTGAGTTTGAAGCAATGCTCGAGCGAGCGGCTCAGCGCCAGCAAGTGCAGGAAAAGCAGCCAGGCAATATTTTCTTGACTGGTGCCACCGGCTTTCTTGGTGCTCGACTTTTGTCTGAATTGCTTGAGAACACAAATGCTCAGATCTATTGTCTCGTTCGGGCTGATTCTGAAGAAGCTGGATTCGAGCGCATTGAGAGAGCTTTAGGCAAGCATGGCTTGGCGGTTGGCGACCGGTCGCGCTTGCGAGTTATTTGCGGCACAGTTGATGCTCGGCAATTTGGTCTCAATGATCTGATTTGGAATGAGCTAGCAGACCAGATTGATACTATCTATCACTGTGCGGCTCAGGTAAATAACCTGGCTTCTTATGACGAGTTGCGACAGTCTAATGTGGTCGGCACCCAAGAGGTGGCGCGTCTTCTCTGTAGTGGTCGCAGTAAGTGTCTGCACTATATCAGCACCCTATCAGTGTTTGTTGCTACAGACTGCAATCATGGCGTCTTGCTTGAATCTGATCATCTAGATGATACTGCCATTGTTTATGGCGGCTATGCTCAAACCAAGTGGGCTGCTGAAGTCTTTTTACGTAGCCTGGGCGGCAAGGCCGGCCCGATTACCTATCATCGCCTCGGTCTAATTACTGGCGACAGTGTCACAGGAAAGTGTGCTGATCACGATTTTCTTGATTTGTTTGTGAACGGACTTTCTTCTTTGGGTTGTGCTCCTCAAGTGAGTGACGATATTAGCGTTGATATTACACCGGTAGACTACGCTGCTAAGGCTGTAATCAAGCTTTCTCTGGCGGCCATGGCTAGCAGTAAGTTTGATACTTATCACATCGCTAATTCTAAGAGTCTGACTTTGAAAACATTGCTGGCTGCTATGCAGGCAATTAATAGTGGTGATGGGAAAGGCTTAGAGATTGTCTCGCCTAGCCAGTTTCAGAAGCAGCTACTTAGTCGTGTTTCTATTCTTGGCGGTGCAGAATCAGCTGCTTGTATGGCCCTTTGCCGACTTACCGGCAGCGATTTCGAATTCTTCCGCACGATGGATCTGTTTCAAGCCACCGATGTTGTCTTTGATGATCGAAATACAAAGAGCATATTGTCACCGTTAGGCATTGTCTGCCCTGCCCCTTCTGATGAGCTTGTGCGGCTTTATTTGGAGCAGATGCTGGGGTGATTTACTGGAGCGCTTTACGGATTATCTGTTGTTTTGCCTCAGTGCATATCACTGCGAAAACCCGTGCCGTCGCGGAACATTTCATCGAATTGATCTTTCATGGCTGTTGAATATGTCACCTGCGGTAAGCTCATAGTTCGTTTGTAGCTCACGGGAAGTGCAAAAATGTCAGCCGTGTAGGGGATTTTTTTCCAAGTCTGGGTGGTTAGTTCAGTGATCTGGCCGTTGCGCAAATCGCTGCCAATATCAAGGCCGATGCGTTCCATTCTAAACTTCGGCAGTTTTCTCATGCCGTGATAGCTCGTAATTTGCAGCGGCACAGTATGAGTGTTGGGGCACCGGTAAAGGCGGCAAATAAATTCTAGTGCTTCTGGTGCGGTGGTTATGTCTGCTGTGCCGTCCACAGACGATAAGAAGTTGGCTCGTGGCGTGAAATGCGTGTAGTTGAGACCCAGCTTCTTTCCTGTTGTTTTGGGTAGTAAGACTGCTTTGTTTACGTGCGGGTCTGCGTTTGGATTGCCTATGAGGAGGCCGTCGAAAAGCGCTAGTGGTGCGATCCATTCTAGTTTTTCAGAACGACGAAAGCCGTGCACCTCCCATTTTGGCGCCTTGCATAAAAGCTCATAGCCGCTGCGCCGATTGAATATTTTGACCGCGTCTGGCGCAATATAAATGTCTTCTGTTCCGACGTCGGCGTGAGTTTGTTGCAAGACCCAGACTTCTGCTTGCGTTTTTGGCTTTTTGTTTTGCTTCGGAAGAGCGGCCACCTCGGAGCTGAGGCAGCAGAGCGCGAAGGCCGTGCAGATAATAGTCAAAGCTGTTTTCATCAGTGGGAATTATAGCAAGGCTAGGGGTTTGGGTTAGTCAGGCTTGATTAACCAGATTTTTGATATAAGTAGAGTGCCGGGTCCAATCTCTAGTCACTAAGAGAAAAGTAGGTTCGAACGTAAATGCACAAGACTGAAGCTTTAGCATTTCTTGTATCCGTGAATTTTTTTCTTGGCCAGGTGTCTGTCATGGGCCAAGAAGATCCCTTCTTTTCGCCTATAAGGCGTTATTGTGGAACGTCTTCTTTTGAATATGCACAATTGAAGCCTTGGTTTGGTGAAGTCGAGCAACAGATTAGGAGGGCGGGTCTTCGTGAGCTAAGCCCCTTGCTGGAGAAACCTTTGGTCTTGGCTGTTGCCACCGATGAAAAGGGAAGCCCCGCACACCTAGAGGTAATTTATAGCTCAGGCTCGCAGGCACTCGATAATAAGTTTTTGGCGCTCATAAGAAAGGCTGCTCCTTTTGCTCTGCCGAAGAATTCAGCCCCGCAATACAAGGCTGTGTCGATTAAATTCACACGCGCTGTAGACATTGAAGTTGATCTGTTTAAAATCAGCACCATGCCTAGACAAAGAATAGATAGATCAGACATGGAATCTTTTGAGCGTTTTTGGAGTAGAAAGCATTCTTTCGTGTTTGAGTAGTTTCTATCTTGTGGTGCTGCTTTTAATGGTTGCTGAATAAACAATGCCTTGGTTCGATTGCCTTAAATCAACCGCGCTATTGCCAAAGAGCCAGTTATAAACTAGTAACAACTTGCTTGTAGACTCACTTTCAAAGTCAATTATTTATATTAGACCGAGATTGGAGTGAATCCATTCGGTCTATCGCTGTTTGCTGCGCCACCGCCAGTGGTGGCAAATCTAGCGCAGCTCGCGCTGGCTAAGCTGGCTTGCGAAGCGGCTCAATCATTAAATCGGGCGTGAAAGTGGCGTGGTGAAATCAAGTTGTCAAGAAAGCGCTTGCGTTCGAAAGTGCGCTTGCCCTAGTTTTGACTCGTTACCTTTCTTTCCTCAACCCCAGAGCTACCCCGACAACCCCCAAACAGCGTGCCTAGATCGATGAACTTGCCGACACTTCTGTGTCGTCTAGTTCGCCGTTTTTATCTCAACCCCAGAAGAAGAGAGAAAAACCATGATCGCATACGTTGTGCAGTTCCACGATGCCTATGGCCACCGTGAGGTGCGCAAGGTCTCTCGCAGCTCTGCTGGCGCTGAGGCCTACATCACCTCCACTCTTGCCGCCGCTTCCGCCACCGATATCGTGTGGGAGTCGAACCGCACCTACTGCACTGCGCTCGCTCGCATCCGCGGCCCGCAGGGTGGCTTCGAACTGGTCTCGTACTCCATCGAGGAGCACGTGATCATCGACTGATATAGGTTCTGGTTTGCTGACGTGCCTGTCTGTGCTTCAACCCCAAACATAAGGATTAGAACCATCATGCCTCTCGTTTTCCTCCTTGCTATTGCTGCTGGCTTCCTCTTCTCTCGCTTCCTTCACTGAGGGGCAGAGCTCCCCTCATCAGTGCCTCTGCTTGCTGATACCTTTATAGCGTCTCGAGCTAGCTGAGGCTTGAGTTTGCAGACGTGCCCAATTTCTTCCCCACCCAAAAGAAGGACTACAACCATGAAGCGCATCCTCACTGTTTGCAGCCTGCTGTGCCTTCTGCTCGTCACCGGTTGTGTCGGCATGCCCGGCACCAATACTGGTGCTCTGCTCGGAGGTGTTGCTGGTGCTGCTCTGAGTCGCGACAACCCCATTGCTGGTGCGGTCATCGGTGGTGTCGGCGGTGCCCTGATCGGCAACATGATCGATAACAGCGGTGGCGGTGGCTACGGATATCGCGGCAATCGCGGCTACTCCGGTAACCCCGGCTACAGCGACCGCGCCTACTATGAGCGCCTGGAGCGCCAGCGTGCTTTCGAGCAGCAGCGCGCCTACGAAGAGCAGATGCGCTGGCGTCAGCTGCAGCAGCAGCGTCAGTGGGAGCAGCAGCGCTACGGCGGCCGCGGCTGCTATCGCTGCTAGCACCGCTGGTCGTATCTGTAGAGTTGGTAGTACCCGTTCAACCCCAAATTTATGGAGGCGAAAATGCAAGGTCCGCGTATTGAGGCACTGCGTCTTTCTGTCCGAATGGCTATTGCTGCCGGACACGGGGCGTTCGAAGCTCGTGAGCAGGCAAAGGTCGCGGCAGAAGTCGAGGAAGAGCGAAGGCTGGATGCGCACGGTGCGGCTCGGTTCAGCGAAGTGCTGAGCGCCCTGCCGCAGCGCATTGCTGATGCCTTTGCCAACGCGGATGTACTGCCGGTGCAGTGCATCGTCACGTTCGTGCAACGTTCGGAGTATGAGGGAGATATCTTTCACCCTTCCTCTTCTCGCGCGGCCAAGCCGCTTGCCGATCCCGTTAATCTGCGCGGCGCTGCTGCGTGGATTTTTGAGGAGCTGCAGATGGCCCGTTGTGAGCCGACACTGCGGTTCGAGTACCCGTTCGTTTCCGACAACCCCAACGCTCAGCCAGGCATATTCGACCAACTCTGCATCTGCATTTCGGTGCAGTAATAGAGTTGGTGCATTGTAGCCGTTCGAAACCTTGAGAAGGTACTGCCTGCGCTGTGTTCGCCACTCTTCTCTGGCTGTAGTACCGACTTCGCCCGTGGCGTAGCTAGACTGCAGCCGGCTCCCAGAGTACCTCCCAACCCTGAAGGAAAAAGGCCATGATCATCTCGATCATTTCCCTGATTCTGTCGTTCCTCGGTATGATCTACTTCTACCGAGTTGGCTTGCGTATCACTCCTAGGCTGATGAGCTATGGGCGCATGGTGCCGGCATTTATTTGTGTGGTGCTTTTGTGTCTCCTTTTTGGAGCTGCGCTTATCTTCGATCGGCAGATTGCTCCGGCTCTGGGCGTGCTGTGCTTCTCATTGATGGGCTTCGCCGTTGGCGTCGACACCCGCAGCGAGGACTTGTGATGATTTCACCGGCCTTTGAGCCATAGACGGAGTATTGACCACGAGCACCATCTTCGCTCCGGCAATCTCGCTGTCACCGTCGCGCGATTTATGCAGATTGCCGAGGCCGGTGGATTCATTTCTCTCGATGCTTTGAGACGGCCCAGGAAGTAATTTGCTGACGGGCCGGTCATTGTCATTGTCGAGCAGGCGTATCCAAATCTTGGTGCAGTAACTGGGGTGGCTCTTGGCTCTGTAGTGAGTCGATAGATCTGCCTGTTGGTGTGCCTGACCCGAGCACCACGACGGCCATACGTTGTCGCGCACAGCGACTCGGAGGAGCAATGCTACCGAGCTCTTTGTGGAGAGCGCGTGGTCAAGGTAAACGAAAATCGAGACGACGCCCTGCGTCGGATCGGTGAAGTTGCTGCTGCCTTCTCTGCACACGAGAGCCCGGCCTCGTTCGTTGAGGAAGCTGTCGGAAAGCTGGTGGAGATCTTCTTCACACCGAAACATCGTGGCGGTTTCAGTTACGATGTCGCCGCCGAAGGCAGTGACCGGGATGTTCCAGGTGCTCCTTCTCTGTAAAAATCCGCAGTCGACTGCGTCAACAGAGCTTAAAAAACATCGAACAAAAGTTTCGTCTGGGTCCTTCGCCCTTTCAGCTTGATGCTGTCAGGTTCCTATGTGTCACCAATGGTGGTGGCGCAATCAAGGCAAAGGAAATTACAATGGACATCTTCTATGCGGTCCTCAAGACTGCCCTCTTTTTCGTCGGCATCGCTGCTGGCTATATCGCGGTCACCTGGCCGTTCTTTGCC
>CAJXZK010000251.1 GCA_913063055.1 uncultured bacterium | reverse complement strand
AGCCAAGGCTGTGACAGCCCTTAAAGCCGATTTCAGAGTCTGTCTTACTGGCACTCCAGTCGAAAACAACCTGGGCGAAATTTGGTCTCAGTTCAACTTTCTCATGCCTGGTTTTCTCGGTGATCGACAACACTTTAGAGACACCTACCGCACACCTATCGAGAAGAGAGGCGATGAAAGCATCCAGAAAAAACTAGCGGAGCGAATCAGGCCGTTTCTTTTACGAAGAAAGAAAGAAACTGTCGCAAAAGACCTACCAGCCAAAACAACTATCGTCAAAAAATTCGAGATCACTGGAGCCCAAAGGGATCTTTACGAAACCATGCGAGTGGCAATGTATTACAAAGTAAAGGAGGCTCTAGAGACAAAAGGCTTAGCCCGAAGCCAAATGGTCATTTTGGAGGCCATGCTCAAGCTCAGACAGACCTGTTGCGATCCGCGTTTACTGCCACTAAATTCAGGCCAAAGAATTGAGGAATCAGCAAAACTTGAACTGCTGTTGCTGATGCTCGAACAGCTAGTTGCTGAGGGAAGAAAAATTCTGCTGTTTTCGCAATTCACAAGTATGTTAGACATTATCATTCCAGAACTAGCCAAACGCAAAATTGCTTACGTCCAAATTAGAGGCAGCACAAAAGATCGTGCAACCCCAGTAAAGCAATTTCAAGAAGGTGATATTCCGCTATTCTTACTCAGCCTAAAGGCCGGAGGCACCGGCTTAAATTTAACTGCTGCAGACACTGTGATTCACTACGATCCCTGGTGGAACCCGGCGGTCGAAAACCAAGCAACCGATCGAGCCCATCGCATTGGCCAACAGAAGCCAGTCTTCGTCTTCAAATTAATCGCTTCAGATACAATCGAAGAGAGGATTTTAATTTTGCAAGACATAAAAAAAGACCTGGCCGAAAATCTCTACAGCGAAGACAACTCCCTACCGACAGAGATTACACAGGCCGATATAGAGCAACTCTTTGCACCGCCAACAGCTTGAACCAATCTATTTAGTGGTCTATAGCTAAAGGCCTTCTACCTTCAAGAATGGCGGCGAAGAAAATTCCAACAATTGCTCATAGCTGACAGGCGGATGCTTTAAACAAGCACGCAATATGCTGTTCTTCTCCCACCTGCTATTGGCTCGATGGCAACAGAAAGCAACAACATAAAGTTGCAAATACTTCCGACTGACACCATGAAAAAACTGACGAACAAAGTATAGGATTTGATAGGCTAGTGGCTCGGAGACGGACAGCGGTAGAACTTGAGTATCTGGAACTGCAGTATCAACGTCAACAGCTGCAGTATCAACGTCAACAGCTGCAGTATCGACGTCAACAGCTGCAGCCCCAGCCGCCTTTGTCTGTTCCACTTCCGCACGCGGATGGCAAGACGCAGGACTATCCTTGCTTCTCTTGATAATCGCAGCCACAAGCCGCGTGATGGAAAAAACAGGAGCATCGTCATCCATTTGCCGATAGATAACAAGACTAACTTTCTTCTGAATATTCAAAGCCGTGCTCTGAGCAATATCAAGTAGAACGGCAAGAGCAGAAGAACTAATAGCGACACCTCTCTCTTTAAACCATACAGCGGCCAACCACGCGCGCAGGCGGTAAGCACCTTCAAACAAGGTGCCAGAAGTAAACCAATACTTACTCTTACATCCTAAACAAACATAAAAGCGTGTTCCGCGCTTTCTCTTGATCTTAGGCTTAGAACAAGAACACTTGATTCGACCATCAGCACGCAGCGAGCGGTAAATCATATCAGCCGCAGCACTATCGCTTCTTACGGCCTTGCGAAAGGCCTTCCAGACTCTACTAAATATCGCATCTTGATCTTCGGCGTTGTTCATCACGAGCACTCCACAGCAGTACTTATATAAACGTCGACAAATGGAATTAGGTTCAATGCCAGAAACAAATTCATTGAGTCAGAAAAAAATTTATTGAAATTGTCAAAGCGATATCGGTCCAGCTTTATTCAACAAGAACTTATACCGATATCGGTCCAGCTTTGTTCGACACGAACTCACACCGATATCGGTCCAACTCTATTCGACACGAACTCACACCGATATCGATCCAGCTTTGTTCGACACGAACTCACACCGATATCGGTCCAGCTCTATTCGACACGAACTCACACCGATATCGATCCAGCTTTGTTCGACACGAACTCACACCGATATCGATCCAGCTCTATTCGACAAGAACTCACACCGATATCGGTCCAGCTTTATTCGACACGAACTCACACCGATATCGGTCCAGCTCTATTCGACACGAACTCACGCCGATATCGGTCCAGCTTTATTCGACACGAACTCACACCGATATCGGTCCAGCTCTATTCGACACGAACTCACACCGATATCGGTCCAGCTCTATTCAAGAACACAACCTACGGCCTACATAGAAGCGTCCGCCAAGCTTTCCAGAAAGAGAATCTCCACAATTTCTCCACATTCCCTTCATTGATTTTCCATGAGCCTTTTCTAGTATGAAAGTGAAGAGTGCAACCCAAGAAGCACCAACATCCGATAGAGAAAATCACATGAAAGCGAAAAATCTCAAAAAAAGAAAATCCATTTTAGTCGCGGCATTACTACTGACCTCCTGCTCCTTCTACCAGCTTGTTCTCACCCCAGGAAGCCCGACCTATGCTCTCTCAAGCCCTGAACAACAGACGCTATCGCAATGGAAACAATCAGCCCCGAATACGGCCCTCGGCACTTTGCTCCTGCAGCTTCTGAACGACTGCGATCGAAAATTGGCGCTGAACTCGCAAGACGCAAACTATAGATATAAGCGTGGCTATTTATATGGAGTGCTCGGTTGCACAGACTCAGCCATTGCTGACCTGACCAAAACCATCGAAATCTCGCCCAGTCACAGCAGAGCGCTTACCGAACGTGGACTCTGCTATATGGACAAAAAACAATACACACAGGCTCTCTACGATCTTAACCGAGCAGTGCAGATTGCTCCCCAATCAGGCAACGCACTGATGGCAAGAGCTCGCCTCTGGCTAGCAACAGGCAGACCATTACTAGCAATCCACGATCTGCGCTATTGCCAAAGTTCAGAAGTAAAATTCGCGGCCGAGCTGCCGGGAGAGCTTTCACCTAATCAATACGATGCTCTTTCGTACTATCTGGGCGCCAGCTACGAAGCTCTGGACAGACCAGAACAAGCCATCACTTACTACCGAGAGCATCTCAAGACATCTCAGATTACTACAGTCGGCTATCTCCACCGCTATGCCGAACAGCCAGTCGACACGAAATGGCGCATTGCCAAACTAGAACGCACAACAGGAGGGCTATAAGTTGAACGATTCAAATTCGATAAATCACATAAGCGAACAGAAGCCTAGACAGAAAAAAAACGTCCAGACCAATGAAGACGAAAGCACAACCCCAGTGAACCAGGAACGCCTTAAACAGCTAGCAGTCAGCGAAACAGGGTTCATCTTTGATCCCCAAAGCGGTCAAAGTTTTTCAGTCAATCAAACGGGCCACCTTGTAATAGACATGCTTAAACGAAGCGAGAGCCCGCAGGCCGCAGCACAGGAACTTGCGGTGCGCTGCGAAAAGCCATATGAACTGACTCTTTGCGCCGTTGAAGCATTCATGATGCAACTGGCTCGCTATTTGTAGTTGGCGAATTCAAAGATATTTCGACAAAAGACTAATCGACAATCGCCGCTAGCCTAGTGAGAAGTAAAGCCTAGGGAGAAGTAAAGCAAAGTCCGAAGTAAAGCACAGGGAGAACAAAAGCAAATGGAAGCGAGTCAACTGCGACGGGATTGGAGACATTGGACCATCGCCATTACAGGAGTCAACGCCCGTGCCGAAAATCCAGGGCCGGGAATGGCAGTGGCACGATGTTTGGTTGAGCATCCCGAATTCAAAGGAAGGGTTATTGGCCTGGCCTACGATGCACTGGATGCGGGCTTGTATGCTCGCCAGTACTTCAGCGCCAGCTACCTACTGCCGTATCCATCTAGCGGTGACGAAGTGTTAATGGAAAGACTTATGGCCGTTCATGACTACGAACAAATTGATGCCATCATTCCTTGCTTAGACTCAGAGCTTCCCAACTTCATTCGCTTGCGCGGCGAACTGGCCCAGAGCGGCATCAGAATGCTTATTCCTAGCCGCGATCAATTTACTTTGAGGGCCAAAGATCACCTAGTCCAACTCTGCCAATCGGTTGGCATTCCGGTTCCCAAAACTAAAGTTTTGACAGATCCTTCTTTCTTCGATCGGGTCACCAGAAGCGGTACTGGCGAACAGCGCAAAGACGAAGAATGGCAATACCCACTTGTGCTCAAAGGAATTTTCTACGATGCCACAACAGTTAGCAATGCCGTTGAAGCCAAGGCCGTCTTTTGCCAACTCGTAACGAAATGGGGCTATCCCTGCCTTGTACAGGAAGTAATAAAAGGCGACGAGCTCAATCTAGCCGGCCTCGGAGATGGCGAAGGTAATCTGGTCGGCCATGTCACTATGCGCAAGCGAGCCATAACAGAAAAAGGTAAAGCCTGGGCCGGAGTAACAATTATCGATGAAGACATGCTAGAAACTGCCCAAAAGCTGGTGCAGGCACTTTCATGGCGGGGGCCCCTCGAGGTCGAAGCCATTAGAGGCGAAGATGGCCGTATCTATCTGATTGAAATAAATCCCCGCTTCCCATCTTGGATTTACCTCAGCCAAGCTGTCAATCGCAATCTTCCGATTGCAGTCTTAAAGCTGCTCAATCATCAAACAGATCTTGGGCTTGCAGCACCCAGGTCTGGATACTTCTTCATAAGACACGCACAGGAACTCGTGCTTGATCTGCCGGAATTCGAATCAGTTTTGATCAACGGTCGCAGCGGTCCGCTTTTAAATGCTGAGCTCAGACCGATAAACGAAAAATCAGCCTAGCATCAAGTTTGTGGAGATTTTATTTGTGGAGATTTTAAATGTCTAGCAAAAATTCCAATAGTATGGTTTGGGAACCACCCTTGATTCAGCCTCACCGCATCGGCGAAATCAACAAATTTGGCAGAGCACGACCACGAGAGAAGCAGGTCAGCCGAGTCTTCGACATTGACATCGAACAACTAAAAGCCCAATATGGCTCGCCCCTGTTCGTTACCAGCGAAAGCCGCTTACGCCAGAATGTGCGCCAACTAAAAAGAGCATTCGAAGTGCGCTACGGCAATGTTAGTCACGGCTGGTCCTACAAGACTAACTACATAAGTGCTGTTTGCAATATCATGCACCAAGAAGGTTCCCTGGCCGAAGTAGTATCGGCTTTTGAATACGAAAAGGCCAGGCAATTAGGAGTTCCTGGCGAAAAAATCATCTTTAATGGACCAAACAAAACCAGAAAAATTTTAGAGCGCGCCATCGCCGACGGTGCGCAGATAAACATCGATCACCTCGACGAACTACAGCTTATTGAGTCTGTCGCTCAAGGGCAAGGGCGGTGCGCTACGGTTGGCCTCAGGCTGAACTTCGACACTGGATTCAGTGAACCATGGAGTCGCTTTGGCTTCAATATTGAAAGCGGTCAAGCGCACCAAGCAGCCAAACAAGTTGTTATCAGTGAACACTTGCGATTAAAAGGCTTACACAGCCATATTGGCACCTTCATTCTCGAGCCACGCGCTTACTGCGAACAAGTAAGAATTATGTGCAAGTTCATGCGCGATTTAGAGGGCCGAGAAGAAGTCTGCATAGACACCATAGATATCGGTGGGGGCCTGCCTTCACACAACGCCCTGCAAGGAATATATCTACCACCAGATCAAGTGGTGCCGTCAATTGGTGAATATGCAGAAGCAATCTGCAATACCCTTGTGGAAGAAACAATGTACCGCACTCGCACCAACAGGCCAATGCCTAAATTAATAATTGAAAGCGGTCGAGCAGTTGCCGATGACGCCCAAGTCTTGCTGACATCAGTGGTGGGCAAAAAGCGACTACCTGATGGTAGGCAAGCGGCCATTCTCGATGCCGGGACGAATCTACTTTTCACGGCCTATTGGTACAACCACAAAGTTGACCTGGCAGCTCCATGCCGCGGAATGGCAGAAGAAACTGTGCTATTCGGCCCGCTCTGCATGAATATCGACGTTGTGAGAAATTCAATCCAGCTGCCGCCCTTGCAGGTCGGCGACACTATGGTGATTAGTCCCACCGGCGCCTACAACAATACCCAATGGATGCAATTTATCGAGTATCGCCCCAACGTCGTGCTTGTCCACGAAAGTGGTGAAGTCTCGGTTATCCGTGAAGCCGAGAACCTGGCTGTAATGTCAGCACAAGACCGGCTACCAGAGCATCTTTCATTGCCTTTTCTATAAGGATACACAGCCATGCTAAAAGCATTTGCAAAAGTCTTCGATGGCTATGGTTCGTTCTTCGGACTGCGCCATCCCGCCTCACGCTTACTTCTATTTGCCTGTACCATGCTCCATCCCGCCACCGGTCTAAGCGGCCTTGAATGTGCCGCTCTCGTTATTGTGACAAGAAAGATGCTGTCATTCCCAGATGCCGGGGGCGAAATCGAAATCGTCAACGGCTTGCTCTTCGGCATGCTCATAGGCTCACTCTACCAACCAAGCCTGGCATCAATTACCGTGCTTGCCTTAGGTGCTGTGCTGATAGTTCTAGCGACAGTTTGTCTCAGCGACACGCTGAGTAAAGCCTGGCGGCTCCCGGTGCTTGGCCTTCCCTATGTCTTGACCAGCTACCTCATGCTACCCATTGCCTCACACTTAGGCATGGCACCACTAATAGTGCCACCAGTAATACCACCAATAGCACCACTGGCCACACCGTTTGCAGCTCTTCTCGCAGCACCAGTCGGCGACAGCATTTTAAATCTGTTTGCCCCCCTTGGCTCACTCTATTTCAACGGTACGCCGATAGGTGGGCTGATCGTCTTTGTAGCTTTTGCAATATCATCGCGCTACCTGGCAATGCTAGCTCTGGCTGCCAGCATCACCTGCACTATATTTTTGCACTACTTCTATACCCCAACTTACTCCAGCGTACTAGCTGTCAGTGCGCTTCCCATCTTAATAGCACAGATGAACGGTGTACTCACTGCCGCAATCATTGGCGGCCTATATGCAGTGCCATCAATCCGCAGTATTGTGGTCGCCCTAAGTTCAGGCATTCTGGCCTGTTTGATCACCCTATTTCTTGAAAATACATTCTGGAGCAGCTCGTTTCCACCGGTAGCTCTTCCATTTGTGCTCTCCACCTATATAGCTTTAATTGCTCTCAGCAGTTTACGAGGCGGTCCCTGGCTTCGCTTCTGGCTACTTAGCCCTGCTCTTCCAGAAGAAAGTTTAGAACGGCTGACAATCGCCCGAGCCCGCGGTCTCGATTTACATAGCGTAGCCCTGCGCAGCCCTGTATCAGGAAGTTGGAAAATCTACCAAGGCATTGATGGCGACTACACCCACAAGAATCAGTGGCGTTACGCCCTCGACTTGATTCAAACTGAAAACAATCGCAGTTACAAAGAAAACGGTAGCCTTTTGACTGACTACTTTTCTTATGGCAAAGCAGTGCTCGCCCCTGGCTGGGGAACGGTAGTCAGCCTGGTCAGCAACTGTAGCGACAACCAGCCGGGCGAAGTCGACCTGGTCAACAACTGGGGCAACTACATCCTCATACAGCTCGACAATGGCCCTTATGTAATGCTCGCTCATTTACAGCGCGGCAGCATTCGTGTAAACGTTCATACAAGGGTAGCACCAGGCCAACTGTTGGCCCTATGCGGAAACTCCGGGCGCTCACCTCAGCCCCATTTGCACATACACGTGCAATCGCAACCTGAAATCGGCAGCACCACGGTCCCCTTTCACTTCTGCCACGTGCTAGTCACTGCTCTAGACGGACAGACGACCTATCAACTTAACGCCAGCCCCAAAGAAAACGAAACAATCAAGGCTCCAGCCCGCAATGCCGCCCTGGCCCGAGCACTGAATCTAAACGTGGGGCGCTGCTATGAGTACTCGACTATGGAGAGCAGCGATACTCGTAAAATTGAAGCACCATCTGAGCAGAATCAAGCCAGCGACTCTAAGAAGGAGCTGAAATACATTCAAATCAAAAGAGAGAAGCTAACAGTAGTACTAGACATGAACGGTCAATTCTCGCTTGAGACCAGCTCCTCCGGTAGGGCAAAAACCAATTTTAGCGCCAGCGAAGATCTGATTGCCTTCTTTGGCCGAGATAACAAAGCCAGCCTTTTTCTCGATACGTTTGTTTTAGCCGTGGGACTAACCCCGCTGGCCGAAGGTAACCTAAAATGGCGAGACAAAGTTCCTGTACGATTGCTACCAATTCCAGCAGCTATCAAACTGCTCTGGACCCTGCGGCATCCCTTCAGCCCTTGCCTAGACAGCGAATATTGCCGCACTTGGGACTCAAAAGAAATGATCTGGATACAAACAGCAAAACACGAGCTACCAAACTGGTTTAACTATTCATACAGCACCGAAGCAAGAATTTCTGAGTTAAGCGGTCTGCTTTCAATCGAATCGTTCGATAACAAGGGGCAAAGACTCTTAAAGGCGACGCTTGATGGGGTTGGTATAAGGGAAGATAATGGCATTCCCGCAATTAGCTTTGAGGGGAGCCGAAGCTTTAGTTAACGGTTCAATAGGGCAAGCGAAAAAGTAATTGAAAGAGAGACAGAGAGGCAAGAAGTGGTCTCGGATCCAAAGCCAGCGACGCAGGACAATTCAAAGAAAGAGCCTAGTTTCTGTCTCTTATACACATCTGACGCTGCCGACGAATAGAGAGGTGTAGATCTCGGTGGTCGCCGTATCATT
>CAJXZK010000250.1 GCA_913063055.1 uncultured bacterium | reverse complement strand
GCCCTTAAAGGTAAGAAAGTGGCCTAGAGCAAATTTTCCCCAGGCCACTGTCTACCAAAATGGGATCAGACCAATTTGAATGTACCAGAGTGGAAACAGCCGGAGCTAAAGGTTTCTGACCCAGAGCTAGTGGTCGAGCCCGATGGCACCTCTGGGGCTTTGACGACTAGCGCTTTGCCGACTAGCGAAGATTGCCCGGAGGCACTGGTCCCAAGCAATACAGAGGATAGTGCTGACTTAGTCTCAACTAGCAAGTCAGAGACTTCACAAAGATCAAGGCTTAATGCCCTTACAACTTATATGCTCGAAAATGAGAGTCAGTTTTACTGGCTCTCGGCTTCGGCTTTGCTTACGATACTTGGTATCTGGTTTCATGATATCCATGGCATTCTGCTTTGGTCTTCGCCACTGTTTAGCTTCTTGTGCTTTGCTGTCAGTCTATTTGCTCCGCTCTTCTGTATTTCCATACTTTTTTGTCAGCCAAACAAATTTGAAAGACCAATAATAACCATAGTGTCTTTCATTGGCCTTCTCTTTTGGAATCAAGTAGTGACAATCAGTTGCCTGATGTTAATGCCTTTTCGCTTTAAGAATGCCAGCCGTCCTATAGGAATAGCGGTTTTGTCTGGTCTGCAGATCGGGGTATTTTTTCTCTATCCGTTTTTAGGTGGACCTGTTGCGGTACAGGATGAATTGCATGCGGCGGGGTACAATCTTCGGCTCTGCCAGGTTAAGACCCTGCTGGATAGGCGGTCGACCTTAACTCTAGAAGAGGATATTCCGGTGGGGCCCTTTCTCATTTTTGGCAAGGTGCATTGGCGAATGATTGATACGAGAGAGCCGAAATCAGCTGCTATTCTGCCAGTAGACGCAAGCCATGTGGCAGTATTGATCAATCGCTTTTCGCACTACCACCGCACTGTGGTTGATTTGACCGTGAAGAATTTACCAATCTATGTTGAGACTATGCCAACGGAAAGGTAGGTATCAATCAGCGGCGATGACCTCAAAACTTGTCGTAGCCATTATATCTGTCTTTGTCGTAGCCATTATATCGGGGAGATTTCCCTTTCAAGAAATCTTCGAGGTTGTTTCCGTTTCGACCTAAGTGTTCCATTTCAAATACGTGTAGTTGAAAATTAGTATCGAAAATCTGCGATGGTGGCAAATCTAGTGCTGTTGCTGGATGCCTGATTTCGTGAATGAAATCGTTAAACAAGGGAACCAGCTTTGCCATTGGTTTATCAAAAGCAGCTTCGATAAAGGTCTTATAGCCATTGTGCTGGTTGGCCATGGTCAGCGCCAGGTATTGATCCAAAAGCTGGTGCTTTTGCAAGAACAATGCCACTAATCTCTGTTGCACTTCCTGCCCAGCGTCGGCGTGTTTGGCTTTGCCGACAATGTCGGCTAAATTGAGGCTGACTTTCTTTATTACTTTTGCTGATAGGGCCTGGGGGAACCAATTTTCACCATAGCCATGGCGCAGCTCAAATTGTGGTGAGATAGCCCCATAGACTTTTTCAAAGTAAGAAGGAATGCCTTCTTCTGCCCAGTATTCGAGGTTCTTCTGGCGGCTGAGCACGGTGTGCATTAGTTCGTGTAAGTAAGTACCTGGGCCTGCACCATCGTAGGTGACAAGCAGATTGCGGCTACTGATGAAGACGCCATGAACATGGTAGGGAAAATTGAGGCGCTCTTTGAGGAAGGCCCTCTCGGCCATCTTGTCGTGCAAAATGAAGATGCTGACTGGTTCTGGCCAATTAACTAGTTTCTTGAATGTGTTACTTTCAGCTCCACAAGACAGAGAAAATTCAGTATCACCTAGGCCTTTACGCTGAAGATAATCTAAGAAGCCTTCAGCAATGGCACCATAGCGTTCAAGTTTTGCCTTGTCTATATCACCAATGAAAACAAAGTGCGGAGTGGCCACAAAGGCCGTCATGCCAGCTGTTATCTGGTCTTTCTTGATGACGCCTTCTGGAGCTGGCTTGTTCTTGTCACTGTCAAGTTTGTTTGCCAACTGAATTAACTGACTGTTCTTGCTTTCCCGAAGCAGAGCAGTCATCTTATCGAGTGCTTCTAAGCGCCCGCCTTCAATCAAGGCTTTGCCGATGGTCTCTATTTGATGCGGATTGCTATTTTTTAAATCTAGACTCGCTGCTTGTTCGAAAGTCTTGAGGCTCTCTTCTTGCTTGCCGAGCCGAGCCTGGCAGATACCTTTGTGCACTAAGGCGTCTACTAAGTTGCTATCGATTGAAAGGGCCCTGTCAAAGTCAGTTATAGCATTGCGGTAATCGCAAATCGACCAATAGGCATTGCCTCTATTTAGATAGGCATTTGCGTCAGGTTTGTCTTTTAGTTTCTGATTGGCTAAATCAAAGGCTTTGCTGAATTGCTTCTGCCCCAGTAGTGCGTTTACTTGAGTGCTCTCTTGTGCCTTTGCTGGCGCGAGAATAAGTAGACAGCAGGCACTTATGAGCAAAGGCCAAGTTTTCATATTACTCTTCAGAATTTAGAGCCACGGGCCTTTCGAATTGTGCCCTAATCAGCCTGGCATAAGAGGCGTCACGGGCAAGTAAGGCGTCATGGGTGCCGTTTTCAACAATTTGGCCTTGCTCTAATACTAATATTTGATCGGCGTGGCGAACTGTTGATAGGCGGTGGGCAATCACTACAACTGTGCGACCTTTCATCAAGTTATTTAGAGCTTCTTGCACCATTGCTTCTGATTCGTTATCGAGGGAGCTGGTGGCTTCATCAAGAATTAGAACTGGGGCGTCTTTGAGGAAGGCGCGAGCAATGGCCAGGCGTTGTTGTTGGCCGCCTGATAATCTAACCCCGCGCTCGCCAATTTTTGTTTCATACTGCTCTGGCAGTTCCATGATGAAATCGTGGCAGTAGGCTGATTTGGCGGCACTGATTACACCATCTTTTGTGGCCGTGGTGCAACCAAGCAGAATGTTTTCGTAGATAGTGGTATTAAACAAGAAATTGTCTTGGGTCACTACCGCAATTTCAGAGCGCAGCGAGGCCATATCAATTTCTTTGACATTGATACCATCTACCAAAATGCTGCCAGCTGTTACGTCAAAGAAGCGTGGTATCAAATTGGCCATGGTCGATTTGCCCGAACCGGAAAGGCCAACTAATGCTACTAATTTGCCTGGGGCAATATCTAGGCTGATATCGCGCAGAACCATGTTTTCGTTGTTGGGATATTGGAAGAAGACATTTTCAAATTTGATGCGATGGGCACCAGGTTTGAGCTTTATTGCCTGGTCGCAGTTGCGAATGTCCGGTACCTGGTCGAACACTTCAAATATGCGAGTGGCCGCAGCCATGGCCGGCTGTATTGTGCCGTTGATGCGACCGATGTTTTTGATGGGGGAGTAAAGAGTTAAAAGGGCAACGATAAATGATGTCAGAGCCCCAGGGGTCATCTCATTCTTGATTAGCATCGAGCCTGCTACCCAGATGACACAGGCTATGCCGCTGGCACTAATCATGGCAAGAATGGGGGAGAGAATGGCTTCGGCGCTGACTGCCTTTATAGTGTTTTTGAAGAAGCCATTGTTGGTTTCAACAAAACGCTTTACTTGATAGTCTTCGAGGTTGAAAGATTGAACAATCTTGGCTCCTTGAATTGACTCTGAAATTACTGATACTAAGTCTCCAATGGCTTCTTGTCCGCCCCTTGATGATTTGCGAATCTTTTTACTTAAAATTGAAACCGGCACCACAATAAGTGAGATTATGCAAAGAGCAATTAGGGCCAGCCAGAATGCTTGCAGCAAAATCACCAGGGCTAGTGATATCACTGTGACAACGCGCGAAATTAGCGACTGAAAAGTTTGCGAAATGGCGTGCTCGACAATGGCAACATCGTTAATTAGTCTGCCAATCAATACGCCAGATGATTGGCCTTGAAAATACATCAGTGGTTGCTTTTGTAAATGGCTGAATAACTGGTTGCGCAGATCGCGAATGGCTGAGGCGCCAACATACTTGATGGTATAGGTTTCAATGAAACCAAATATTCCCTGCAGAAAAGCGACAAGCAAGACCGCTGGCGGCACCCAGTAGATATATTGCATCTGTCCTTCGGCAATGATCTTCTGCAAACCTGCACCGGCTGCCCAGGCAATGACGCCGTCCATGCTGCCTGAAGGAATTGCTGCTAAACCACCGACAACAAAAAGAAATGTATAGGGCTTGATATAGCTAAGCAGGCGCAAATAGGTCTGAAACTGGGTCGGGCTTATAGTCGAAGACAGACCGGGCAACTTCTTTAGTGAATGTAGCTCATTGGACAACTTGTAGAAGCTCCTGGGCGCAGTTCTCGACAAAATCGCCCTGGCCGAGTTCGGCGCGGAGGGTCAGTAGCTCGCTGGTGATCTCCTGGCGTAAGCCGGGCACATCGAGCATGTCGAGAGTGTATTTTACGAGCATTTCACCGCGACAATCTAGTTGAATTAACTCAGGAACCAGTTGATGACCAGCCAAAAGGTTCGGCCAGCCAAAGTTTTTCACGCTTTTAAATAGCATTACAAGTAAGTAAGAAAACCAATTACCCATGTAGAAGATGATCATTGGTTTGCCAAACAGGGCTGTTTCTAAGGTTGTCGTGCCCGATTTCGCCCAGATCAGGTCGCAGTTTTTCATTAGTTCGAAATTGCGGTCTGAGTCTAGTATGGTCAGTCCTTTACCAATCCGCTGATCGAGACCAGAGGCCTTGAGACTGGCATCAATGAGGGTGGCGAGGTAGTCTGTGGCGCGGCATATGACAAATTGAGTTTCTGGGCGAATTTCCAGAATAGTTTTCATAGCGCGCTCTAGCACTGGCATGTGGGATAGCACTTCTTGTTTGCGACTGCCTGGCATAACTACAATAATTGGCTTACTAGAGTCGAGATTGAGAGAACGACACATGGCTTCGCGATCAGGTATTGTGTCCAATTCTGGTAGAGCGCGCAGCAGCGGATTTCCGACAAAACGGGCGTTGACGTTTTTTTGAAGATAAACCCCTTCTTCAAAGGGAAAGATAGTGAAAATTTTGGTTATTGAGCGCTTTAAGGCTTTGATGCGCCAGGGCCTTGAGGCCCAAACCTGGGGCGATATGAAGTAATAGATAGGAACGGCTCTTTTAGATTTGCGCACCCCTTGCCATTTTAAATAGTATTTAAAGCCCATGTAGCGCACAAAGTCGTCAAAGCATTTTTGCAAATAGTCTTTCGGTTTGCAGATTAGAGCGGCAAGTGAATGGTCGTCATCGATATTAGTAGTGTCGCCCGGAATCACCGGCATGATTGAGCGAACCGATTGGGCAAAGCCGACATTGAAGCCGCCAAAATCTACGAGCAAAATGGCATCGGGATTGCGCTTAATTACATTGGCTAAGAGCGTCCAATGCATTTTGGCGAAGAACCAGACATAGTCTTTTACTTCGAATATGCCGACCACAGTATAGTCGGCACTGTTGAAGAGTAGCTCCATGCCTGCCTTTTCCATCTCAGAGCCGCCCACTCCCCAGATGTGCAGGTCGGGATCTTTTTCTTTTAGCTCTCTTATGATTTTGGAGGCGTGCTTTTCGCCTGAATGATCACCTGAGACAATCATCAGTGAGCGGCCTGTTTTTTCTACTGTCTCCGCAGAAACAATAGGGCTAGGGCCTGTCACCGCTTTATTCCCACGTGTAGCGCCACCGTGCCCAGTGCCTGGGGGATGTGGCGAACATTGATCAATCCAGCTTTTTTGAACATCTCAGAAATGGCTTCTGGTCTAGGATAGGTACGGCCAGACTCAGGCAAATATTTGTAGGCCTGGCGATCGTTTTGCAGAATACCGCCAATTACAGGTACAACATTGCTGAAGTAAGCATCAAAAATTGGCGCGAATAATGGCACTGTGGAATGGCCCAAATCTAAGTTGACGACTCGTCCGCCGGGTTTTACAACTCGGGTCATTTCGTCTAGACCTTTTTGCAAATCGGTCAGGTTGCGCAAGCCAAAACTAATGATGGCGCCATTAAAAGTATTGTCTTCAAATGGCAATTGCTGTGCGTCTCCGCAGATCCACTCCATTTGTACTGTTTTGATTTTGTCTTTTCTGCGAGCCAAGCGCTTTTGCCGCTCACCGGCTAGATCTAGCATGTTTTGTGAAAAATCGAGGCCGGTAATCTTCGTGCCAGCAGCTGCTTGCTTGGCTATGGCCAGAGCTAAATCGCCAGTACCACAGCAAATATCGAGATATTTTTCATTGGTTCTATTGGCGCTGTCTTCGCTAGTGCCAACTTTTTTCAGGCCAAGACCCATTAGTTCATTGATGGCTCGTAGCTTCCAGGCCCGGTGCATGCCAACGCTGATAACATCGTTGCTTAAGTCATAGCCCTTGGCGATTCGCTCAAACTGATCATGCACATAATCGTGCTTGTCTTCTTTGGTTGGCAGTTTGAATGACATAAGTGACGCCTGCGCTTTGGAATTATTTGACGAACCCGAAGCCTAAGATCAGACAGACGAGCATAAACAGACCGAAAATTGTCCAGGTGAGGCGATCGAGCCCAGCTTCGGCACCGCGCTTTCCGCTGAACACTGTAGCGGCGGCTCCTATCCCTGCCATACCATCACCTTTGGGGGCATGGAGCAGAATCAGGATAATCATGAGAACCCCTAAAATGGCCTCAAAAACTAGCAGTGCGATGTAAGGTGCGCTCATGAAATTTCACTTTGGTCGCCTTGGGGGCCACCTGAATGCAGTGTGACATGGCAAAATTATAGCCTATAACTTGGAAGACCCTCCAATAAGCTGGGTCATGCTAAACAATTAGAACTAACTTCAAGAGGCTCAAGCTATGACCGCATTGCCGTCGATCAATACCTCTGAGAATATTGCCTTAGAGCATCACAAAATTCTCATCGTGGGTGGGGGCACGGCCGGAATTTCTGTGGCACACCGCCTCATGCGGGCCATTGGTAATGTTGGCATCGCCATTATTGAGCCGTCCGAAAAACATTACTACCAACCACTTTGGACCCTGGTTGGGGCTGGTGTCTGCCCTAAAGAAGAGAGCGTCAGAGATGAGTATTCGCTCATCCCTTTGGGTGTTAAATGGATTAAAGAGAGAGTTGTTGATGTCAAGCCTGAAAGCAATATTGTCAAGCTCGATAGCGGACGAGAGATCACTTACGACTATCTTGTTATGGCACCAGGCCTGCAACTTGACTGGCATAAAATTCAGGGCTTAAACGAGGCCCTTGGTAAAAATGGCGTTTGCAGTAACTACAGCTATTCACTGGTTGGTAAAACTTGGGAATTTATCTCTAACTTCACTGGTGGCACCGCGTTATTTACCCAGCCTAATACACCAGTAAAGTGCGGCGGAGCGCCTCAGAAAATAGCTTATTTGGCAGAAGATCATTTCAATATTTCTGGTGTTCGCGATCGGGTCAAGATGATTTTTGCTTCGGCTAATCCCGGTATTTTTTCGGTGCCAAAATATGCCGCCACTCTCAATAAAGTGATTGCACGTAAGCGCATCAACACTATGTTTCGCCATGATTTAATTGCAGTTGATGGTGAAGCTAAGCGAGCTACTTTCAAGCATTTAGATACAGGCGAAACAGTTGACGTTGACTACGATCTTTTGCACGTTACGCCACCGATGAGTGCTCCTGATTTCATCAAGCAGAGCCCCTTGGCCGATGGTGCTGGATGGGTTGATGTGAACAAGGCAACTCTGCAGCACAACCGCTTTGCCAATGTCTTTTCACTGGGAGATTGTTCGAATTTACCCACTTCCAAGACTGGTGCTGCCATTCGCAAGCAATCACCGGTTTTGGTGGCGAACTTAATCAGTCAAATGCGGGGTGAACCTTTGCAAAAGTCTTATGATGGCTACTCGTCTTGCCCACTGGTAACGGGCTACAACAGCCTTGTTCTCGCTGAGTTTGACTATGACTTGATTCCCCAAGAAACTTTCCCCTTTGATCAATCGGAAGAGCGGTATTCTATGTACGTCTTTAAAAAAGACATTTTGCCTCAGATCTATTGGCAGGGCATGATGAAGGGTTTGGTCTAATTGATGATTACCGGACTTTCTGGTAACGAATTATTTTGTCTTAACGAGAAGGGCTACACACCAGGAAATCTGGTGATTGGTAACAGCGTTTTTTCACTTGGTTTTGTTGGTAGTCTCACCTCTGGCCTGAAGACATTGGGCGGAGGTGAAATTCATGAATTGACTGAACTAATTCGAGAAGGCCGTGAAATGGCCTACATGCGAATGATTGAAGAAGCCAGGCGCCATGTCGGCGCTGGTGTTACTGGCGTCACCAACCAACTGATTTTTCATGACACCAATGTCGAGTATCTGGCTATTGGTTCGGCTGTGCACCGGGATGGTGAGAGCAACAAAGATATTCCATTTTCTACTTCGGCCAATGGTCAAGAGCTTTATTGCCAGCTCGATTGCGGTTTCCACCCCCTGCGCTTTGTTTTCGGCAACGTCGCTTATTCAATTGGCATCGGTGGTGGTGTCATGGGTACGATACGCAGTCTCAAGGCTGGTGAAGTCGTCGAATTTTCACAGATGCTAAATAAGACCAGGCATTTGGCTATCGAACGCATTTCTCATGAAGCCAAAGAGGCTGGTGCCAATGCCGTGCTCGGTATACAGACAACTATCGCGCCTTTATTGGGCATGCAAGAAATGGTGATGACTGGAACAGCATCATTCCATGAAGAGTTGCCGGCACAATTTTCTGAAGTACCGATCACCAGTGACTTGACCAATGAAGAGATGTGGAATGTTATCGCCTTAGGCTATTGCCCTACCCGGCTTGTAATGGGAGTTTCAATTTTCTCAATTGGTTTTGCCGGTGGCCTCAAGGC
>CAJXZK010000249.1 GCA_913063055.1 uncultured bacterium | reverse complement strand
GCGATAAAAGCACTAGACTGATTAGACTTAGCCAGCCAAACCGAAAGCGACTGAGGCGGTAAAGATACTTGCTTAGAGCCCTCAATGGCGACACCGGAGAGAGCACCAGCTAAAGCATCTTGCCGAACTTCATTGTTGGCAAGTCCAAGGCTAGTGGTGACTTCAGCCGCATTTAGCAAGCTTTCTTTCTGCTTGAGAGAAAGTGCCACAACAGCGACATCATCGCCAGCCCGACGTTCAAAGACATAGAGATCTTTTGAACAGAAAAGAGTTTTCTGCTGACCAGAGCTGAGGGCAAGATTTGTCTGTCTCAGGGCGGTAAGTTTTTGAATCAACTTATAGTTTTCTGCCGACTGGTCAAAGCTTTGCATCATGGGGCGATCGTAGGGGTCTTCACCACCTTTAGTATCATCATATAGGCCCTGCTCAGTGCCATAATAGATTATAGGGATGCCGCGACTGGTAAGAAGAGTTGCTAGAGCCAGTTGAGTTAGTTTTTTGTCTTTAACAATATTGGGAAAGCGCGACATATCGTGATTATCAATGAAGGTCAATAGTTCATTACTATCGATAAAATCTTTGTTCTCCTGGCTAACCACCTGATCAATCAAAGTAAGGTCGCCGCCCTCGGCAAAAGCTTTACGAATAGCATAAGCCAGAGGAAAATCGTAAAGTGAAATGCCACCCTTATTGGCAAATTTGACAGCATCTTTATACATAGGATCATCAATACCGGTGAGCCACCACTCGCCCAGCACCAAGTGATCAGCGCGGTTGTACAAGCTGTTCGCCAGTGCGTGTTGCCAGCCCCAGTTCATATGCTTAGCAGCATCTAGTCGGGTGCCATCGGCCCCATGGCTCTGAAACTTAGCTGCTGCTTGTTTCAAATAAGTATCAACATATTGATTCTCTTGATCGAGGTCACCTAGATAAAATATGGTGCCGTATTGCAGTTGATAGGGATCATTGAAATCACTCACTGCCGGCAAGTGATGAAAATACTTATTGCGATCGTTCTCCACGTCGCTTCTAAACTGACCAGCATCATACAAAGCACCGTACTCAGCATGATTGTACGGGCTTGTATGATTGAAAGGCATATCTACGAAAACGCGCATATCGAGCTCGTGAGCAGCCTTGGTCAAGGCATCAAAATCTTTAAAGCTCATATCACTATCACCAAAATGCTCATCAACTCTCATAAAGTCACGAGCATGGTAGCCATGGTAAGGTGCCACCATATTGCCTGCAGCATCATTGTCTGGTTTGTTGATGTTATCAATGCAAGGCGAGATCCAAATAGCTGAGCAACCTAGACTTTTGATATAAGGGAGCTTTTCTTTAACCCCAGCGAGATCGCCGCCCCAATAAGCTTTCCAGTTCTTTCGACTAGGGTCGAACAGGCCTGGACTCTGGGGCGGATTATCATTGTCTTTGCGACCATTGAAAAACCTATCGGTAAAAACCTGATAGATAATGTCTTTATGGAAGTCTGCTGCTTGCGCCGTAGAAAACGACTGCAAGGCCATAAAAGAAAATACGAAAAGTGCCACTCGACTAGACTGTTTCTTCATTGACTTACCGAAAATATAATTGGTACTTGGCATTTTAGAAGCTCTCGCACTTCTGCATTTTTTATCAAAGCGAGGAAGTTTTGCCGTGAGAGCGCCAGGATGGCAAGCTCATCGGCGCTACGGTCTCTTTGACTGAACTGCTCAATGATTTTACTAGTTTTTTCACTCTCTACAGCAATCACTTTGAGAGTGGCATCTTTGGCCCCAGAGCTTTGTCTAAACAACTCGCCAGTGGCGTGAGCATCGGCTGTCTGCTCTTGATCTAAGCCCACGGTGCTGAGCACTATTGTCCTTGCATTGCCAAGGTACGAAGAAGAGCTAGCCAAAATAGGACAGGTAGTTTGCTCTACTATAAGTTCAAGCTCAATTAAGTCGGTGGCTGAGTTGAGAGCCAGCACCACCATCTCTATTGGTCGCCTATCAATAATTTCGCCCACTGCTGTAGCTTGGTGTTTCGCCAAACGAACACTGGTATGGACAGTAACAACCAATTCACGGGCCACAGCTTCTGCCTGCTGTACCAGGAGGCGGTGGTCGCTGTCACTTTTAGTATTTGCCTGCACATGCAAACATTCAAGATCAAAAGCTTTCTTCTTGGCAATTATGGCAGCCAGTGAAACAAGAGAGCGACGATTGACTTCACTATCCTCTTGCAAGATAACTAAAACACGTGATTTGCTTTCGCTCAAGGCTCTTGTCTCATAGGTGACAAATGAGGCGACCTTGGGGTCGCGCCTACTCTTGTCAGCGCCTCCAGGCAAAGTCGAACTCTCAGCAGTAGCCACATCTTCGCGAGTAACTATCCCGACTAAGCGACCATTTTCTACCACAGGAATACGACTGATTTTATAATTATCGAAAAGCAAAACGGCCTCTGCCAAAGACTGTTCTGCATCTATCGTCACCGGATTTGGCACCATAATCTTCTGGGCCGTTATATATTCTTCTTGCTCTTGCTCTTGCTTAAAAGTGAGCAGATCATGCTCTGTAAGCATGCCCACAATATTTTTTTCTTGATCTAATACGGGAAAGCCATGATGGCGAGAAGCAGCAAACTGAGAACGTATTTGAGCCAGAGTCGCAAGCTCTTCTATGGTTTCGACTGGGTGCTTCATTATTTGACCAGCAGTCATGGTCGTCATGATTGAAGGCTTAGATTCAAGAGATTCAGAGTCAATACCACCCCACTCTAATAATTGATCATAGATAGAGCCAGGATCTAATTTCTCTGCAACAAGATAACTCACTACAGAACAAATCATCAGGGGTAGTACCACATTAAAATCTGTGGTCATCTCAAAAATTATCACCACTGCGGTCATTGGCACCCGTGCTACAGCACAGAAAACAGCGCCCATCCCGACTATGGCAAAAGCAACCGAATTAGCAGAGCCGCAAAACTGTTGCTCAACAAAAGCAACCAGCAAGCCAAGACAGGCCCCCATGGTCAGACTTGGGGCGAACAAACCACCAGGGGCGCCGGAGCTATAAGCAACTATTGTCAAAACAAACTGTAATACCAAAGCCAGTACAATTGCATTCAAGCCAAGGTTGCCAGCAACAAGTGCTTCGCGCAAACCACTATAGTCGTTATAGAGAGGCGGTACCGAAGCTACCAGGACACCTGAAAGCAAGCCAGCCAGACCACAGGTTACGGTCACTGGCCATTTCAAAAAATCACGATTAAAAGTAAGACCACCAATGATTGCTTTATTAAAGATTGCCCCAACAACACCGGCTGCCACACCCAAAAGTACATAAAAAGGAATGTCGATGGGAAAGAAAGTTGATAGTCCATTCAACTTGCCCATTTCAATGTCTAAACTGTGCACTCCCACTAAGCGAGAAAGCACTGCTGCCATAAAGCAAGCAACAACAGCAGTACCAACGGTGAAGCCCGAAATACGACCAATTAACTCTTCTAAAACGAAGAGTGCACCAGCTAGTGGAGCATTAAAGGCCGCAGCCAGACCAGCACCGGCACCAGCAGCAATCAACTGAGCCCGGTGCTTAGGAGAAGATCGGATCAATTCGCTGGCCTTAGCGGACAGAGCCGCTGACAATTGTACAGTTGGGCCTTCACGACCCATGGACAAACCAGAACCAAGTGCCACCACGCAACTAATTAACTTAACCGCTGCCGTGCGTAAGCCAAGATCTTGCGGCACCCCCATAATCGCGGCTTTCACCTGAGGAATACCGCTACCAGTGGCTTCAGGTGCTACGAACTGAATCAAAGCACCGGCAACTGCGCCGCCCAGTAAGCCCACCGCCGGTAAAAATAAAAAATGCCATTGGCCCCAATTAGCATTGGCAAAATCAACGCCAACAATACGCCAGGCACCGAGAAAGCCGACACCATCCTTGAGCAAGACAGCACCGATGGCTGCCACCACACCAATTGTGCAGGCTTCTAGCAAATTTATATTGGTTGGGCCGGTCAGGTCGAAGGGCTCTCTCTTTGCCATAGATATCCTTAAAAAAAGGCGCGGAGAATAACTCCGCGCCTTTCTCAAAAGCCGTACTGATTTAGTACTTAATGCTGCCACCACGCTTAAAGTGGTTGAAAGCATCAAGGGAGTTATCAGTGGTGCACTGATAACAGTTTACACCTAGTCTGACTCGGTCTTCGTAGTTGAGTGAAAGCTCAGCATACTGAGGCTCGTCTCCGAAGTTCACACCCTGAGTTGCAGCATCATATACGGTGGCAGCAAAATAGATGTTATCAATGTGAGCCCAGCGGGTGGCTGAATAGCACATTGGGCATGGCTCAGCTGAAGTATAGAGGTCACAGTGAGAAGTAGCGCAAGTCTGGGGCAACTTGAGATTGGGATTAGATTTATTAATCTCTCCCAGATTGAAGACACCCAATTCTTTGCAAGCTTGTCTAATTGCAGTAGTTTCACCGTGCGCAGTAGGATCAACCCACTCAGTAACGTGGTTATGTGAAACCCAATAACGAATGACTTTATTAGTGTCATTGTCAATTTGCACAATCACAGTGCTGAAAGGTCCGCCACCGTTTTGAACAGACTTGAGAGCCTCGGCGCAGGCTCGATGCATCCACTTGTTACCAATAACTTGAACACCATGATATTTCAAAGTTGGTTTGATGTTCGAAGTTTGACAAGGAAGACGTTTGATGTCCGCTTCCGGCAATTTGCTCTCATTGCAATAGCCGTCCCATGGCTGCAAATAGGAGAACATGTCTTTAACTTTTAGTGGTTCGGGCTTCCCTGGATATGCTTCACCAGTTGCATCGGTGTAGGCTGTGATTTGATCTTTAGCTGGATCGTACTCGTTGCCAAAGAACTTCTTGTCAGCTGCAAGTGTTGCATTGCTTGTTGTTACTAGGCAGGATAGGCAGGCTACTAGAGCCATCAAAAAATTCCAGCGGAATATTTTTGCTATTGACATACTCTCTCCAAAAGCAGGCTGTAATAAGGCCAATATGATACTTTGAAAAGAGATGTCAAAGTATCATATCGCTAATCTATATTTGCCACGACCAATGAGAGAGTGCTATTTCTACCTTAGTGCCAGCGACCATGACGATTATTTTGACGTTCGCGGTCAGTCACTTCGCGAGTGATTGAGCTGTTCAAAGCATCGATCTGACGCTCTAGAGCTGAGCGCTCATTATTACTGAAGCGTCCACCACTAGTCTTATACTGGGCTTCTCTGCTGACGATTAAGTCATATTGCCGCTTGAGGTCGTTATATTCATATTGAGTGAGGGATCGATTATTGAGACCATCTTGAATGCGGGTTAGAGCGGCACTTAACTGGCTGTCAATACCGCTCCAGTAGCTCGTATTCACTTGATTGTAGCCATTGTTCCAACGACCATTGCCACGGTTACGTCGGCCATTATTCCAACCATAGTTGTTGCTATTGTTGTTATAGCTATTATTTAGATTGGTATTAGTGTTGAAGTTGTTGGTGGCACCGGCTGCAATAGAGCTGGTGATACTGGTATTGATATTTTGCAAATTGGTCAAGACTGACTGCATTTGCGCGAAATTGAAATTACCGGAATTGACATAATTGTTCTGCTCATTGGCGTTAGCATTCAACTGGTTTTGATAGAGACTAGCTTGATCGACACTCAGTGTGCCATTAGCTACAGCAGTAGAAATCGAAGCATTGGCCTGTGCCCTAGTGGTGTTCAGGTTATTTATAGATGCGGCCTGAGCGCCGTTCAAACCGTTGTTATTACCAGCTAAGTAATTGTTCGAATTAAACGAACTATTACTATTGGCACCGAGGGCGTTGCGAACAACATCAGTAAAGCTTTGAGCTTGAGCCGGTTGCGCTGAAATTAAGACAGCGGCACTAAGCAGAGGTGTCATCATTGCAAATGCAACTGATTTGAATTTGCTGCTATAAATCGGATTATTCACAATTTTCCTCACTTAGAAATTACTAGGGCCAGCGAACCATCGCTACGTGTTTTTAATGACGCGCCCCTTCTATATAAGTTCCATTGCCGGGGTGAGCCACAGCTAAATCGCGGCTTATGCCACAAAACCCGGAGCTACAGCGTGTTATTATGCTAGAGCGCTCTGGAGAAAAAAATGTTCTTACTCAAAAAGATACTTATTACAACCTTACTGAGTTGCATGTTATTTGCTGAAGTCCCAGCTCAAGCTTTACCTTTCCATGCTAAGGCTAAAATTGTGGGCTTTACCAGAGTAGTTAGAGCAGGTCAACTCTGCAGTGTCACAGTGCAAACCGAACCAGGCGCCTTTTGCCAGATCACCGTGCAAAAGCCAAACGGCAGGGCCAGTCGCCATCCAAACCTGGTCGAGAAGAGAGCAGACGCCGCTGGAACAGTGAATTGGTCATGGCAGATGGTAGAAGATGCTCAGGCTGGCGAGCGCATCATTACTGTCAAATGCATTGGTGCAGACAACGACGAAACTACCGTCCAGAAAAAAATGAAAGTGATCTAGAACAGCTGAGAAGCCATGCTAGATACCTGAAGGCTTTGCTATTCCCAATTCTTCCATGGCGTCATCGAAGCTAACCTTATTCTTCCTTGTATATTGCAGGGCCTGAACGGCCTGGTCAACGGCCAGATAACGGTGCTTGAGCAGGTATTGACAACGCAGTGAGGCAATCAAAGTGGCCTCATCAATAGCTCCAGACACTACAAGCATTTTGCCAATCAGGGCTGGATAGCGGCTACTCAGTTCAATCGCTTCAGTAATATCAGTATCGTTAACGAATCCTGTCATTTTAAGCAATTCACCTAAAACAGGCGAAGGCAGACTATCGCCGTCGGCACTGCCGGCCTTACTGCCACCTTTATCACCGTGAATCAAGCGATAAATCTCGTCGGTTGCTTGTTTCAAGGTTACTTCGCCTTGACTGACTTGTTCATGGAGACTTTCAGCTTTCTTGAACAAGCTTTGGGAGATTAATCCCAGGGCAACGATTGCTTCACCAAGACTGAGCTGCTTACTTAAGCTTGTTTCCATAGCATTGAGAATTTCGTTCTCACTGGCAAGGCCAGACATTACAAGAAACTCGCCAAAGCGCACTTGCTTTTTTGCCGGCGAGGGACTTAAGCCGTGAGCCTCTAATCTAAGTGAAATATTGGCAGGCAGTGCGTGTTTGGGTGCACTCGCCACTAACATTTCAACAGCCTGGGGCAAAGACATACGACCCTGGCGCACCATCCCTTGAAGATCAAGAGCCTGGGTCAAAAGCGAATGACTGATCAAATTATTGAGGATCAGCACTCGACCAAGTCTCATACCAGTTTCGTAACTTATCTTCTGGGCATTGTCGACCTGTTCGCCCGAGAGAAAACCAGCATCAACCAATAAACCATCCGAGAGTGGCCTTATCGGTGGCACCCTGAACACCAATCCTTTTCAAGGCTTCGGCCGGAAGCAAACCCTTGCCTCGCACCAGTTTGGCCGCCTCTTTAGCACGCTCCAAGCTGCAAATGTTTTGTCCAATCAAGGGCTGCAGCTCCACGGCTAACTGCAATTCGCTTTCGCTGATGCGCCCAGACAGTACCAGCGTACGCCCGAGGGGGAGGCCGAATTGAGGTGCAACTTGCAGGGCGTCGGTTAGATCACGCTCGCTGACAAGGCTTAGCCTAACTAACAGTTCTCCAAATCGAATCATCAACGCACCACTTGACAGTACTCGGTCGACTTAGCAATCATAAGATATTTACAGCCCGTGCGGCCAGCAAGGCGACAACTGCCAGAGAAATTGCAGACTGCACCATCATCAATACCTTGGCCCAGCGAGACAGCACCGGCACATCAGTGGGAGAGAGCGCCGTGCTGGTATTGAAAGCAAGGAAGAGATAGTCGACAAAGAGTGGCGACCACTTCTCTTGCTTCGAGCGCGGCAAGGTCATCTGGGGAAAGAGAAAAGCCGCGCTAGTATGGGTGTGCTCATCACGCATACTACGCTTATGCGGACCACCGGCATCAAGGCGCCAGTACCAAACAGCAAAGACCAAGATGTTAGTGACCCAAAGAGCTGTGGCTGACTGCAAAAGTTGTTCCGGGTCAACCACGTGAGCCGGAATGGCCCGCACCAATAAGACCACAGAGACAATCATTCCTATGGTGACAGCGCTGATCACAAAGAAGCCTATGGGACGACAAAGCTTGTGGTGCCCACGGCTATGCAAAATTTCAGATGGTGCCAGAGTGAAGAGCACCAAAGCCACAAGCAGCCAACGTGGCCCTAAGGCCAGTGACTCCGGCAGAGCGGCATAGAGACCGCCTGCAGCCAAAAGCGCCACCAAGGATGGCCACATGGGCTCCATCTCGCGGTCGCTTTGCCCTTCAACCATCAGCTTTTGCTTTCTTGCTCTGGCGGTTTGTTTACCGCTTCTTTGGATAACGCCAATACTCGCTGTTGTAAGGCATTAGCAATGCGCTCCGGGGCTTCCTTACCCTTACCCTCTTTGGCCAACTCACGACCAGTAGCGGGCTCACCAAAGATCACCCGAATAGGAATGTAAGTAGGGAAGAAGGCACCAGGAGCTAGTGCCTGACGGGTACCATCAAGATAAACAGGCACAGCCTTAACGTCACTCTTTTCCAGAAGAAGACCAATGCCTTGCTTAAAGGGCAAAAGACGACCATCAAGGGTGCGCTCAGCTTCAGGGAACCAAACCAGGTTATTTCCTTGCTTCAAAACTGACACAGATAGAGCCAAGCTTGAAAAAATAGATTGCTTAGCTTCAATGGGAATAACGCGAGACAAGCGGCTAAGGAATGAAAACACTGGGTTACCAAAAGCAATACCTGTCTCTTATACACATCTCCGAGCCCACGAGACC
>CAJXZK010000248.1 GCA_913063055.1 uncultured bacterium | reverse complement strand
GGTCGGCAGCGCCGCTACCGCCGGGAAAGGCATTGGTCAGGCTGACTACGAAGTCGGCAATGGCCAAGTCAAACTGCGTGTGACGCGCTGCCATTGGTTCGCTCCTGGCGGCGAATGGCTCGGTGACTGCGGCCAAACTGAACGGAACGGCATCGACCCAGAGACGCTAGTCGAGGGCGATACCGGGCCGGAAGCGCTAAAAGTCGCAGCAGACGAACTGCGCAAGATGCTCATTGCCCCTGAAGCTTCGAGTGAAGCCTCGAGTGCAGCTTCCAGTACAGCGGCGAGTGATGCGACGAGCAACGCTGCCAATGACGCGCCAAGCGTAGTTCCGGCAACTGCCAACTAGCCAAGCCAAATGGCGCAGTAAGAGGTCACCCCTCCTGCTGCGCCATTTTTTTGAATTTGCTTACTTCCTTCTATAGTACTATGATGGCTAATTTTTCAAGCAACGGAATTAGCGAGTTTTGAACACGCTATACGCTATTCAACTTCCACACCGGGCAGGCCTTTCCTAAAGGCTTCGCGCAGTTTGGCCAGGGTCCTGGGTGTCCCCATCTTCAATTTCTTGAGCGCCTTAAACTCGCGCAGAATTGGGATGGCCTTTTCCTCAAGGCCACAATCACATAGCTCAATGCGCTCAAGCTTAGGCAAATTAGAGAGCAATTTCAGCTCATGTAGCGTGATTGGTTCTTCTTCAAACTTCAAATCGCGCAAACTAGTAAGCTCTGAAATTGCTTTGTAGTCTTGGTATGTCAGATTACTCTCATGCACATCTAAGTAGCGCAAATTCTTGCTTGCCTTAAGCTTAAGGAGCATCGGCGTAATATTGCGAGCGTGACTGCATCTGAATTCTTCAATCTTATCCCAACAGGTCGCCCGCGCTAAAGCTATGCCGTCTAAGGCACCATGAGAGCCGTCAAACTTTTTCAGACCAGTGAACTTGTTAAGCGAAGCAATGCTCTTATTAGTCAAATTGCGAGCATGATGAATAATCACTTCGTCTATGCCCGGAATGGCAGCACAGGCCTCTAGTATGGCATCGCTATCTGAATGTTCGAGCAACTGCACAGCGGCAATATCACCGGCACGAAAGCGCTTGAGATACTGCGGATACTTACCAATGATGCGCGACGGCTGGAACAGTAGCCAGTCGGTGGGGCCATAGTGCAGGTGCGCCTTAGCCTTTTCAGTCTTGCTTTTATCGGTGGTCCAGTTATAAGAGTGGATTTTGCCAATGAGAACATCCGTGGGAAAGTCAAAATCGACCAGCCAGCCATTCTTGACCTGGCGCACAACACCAAAAGGTTTAGTTGATTTGAAAGAATCTGTAGGCTCTTTATCTTCCTCTGGATCTAGTTTTGGCTTATCTTTATCGTCGTGTGGTTTGGTATGCCCAGCAGCATCAGTAACAGAATTGACTGTGGCACTCGTAGTAGAGTTAGAAGCAGAGCCAACGACAGCATTAACTCCACCCGCGCCACCACTTACAGTATCAGAAGCCGCCACACCTCTAGCACCGGCTCCCTTTCCCGAACTGGCATTCAGCATACCTGACTTAGGGACAGAACCACTTACCGCCGCTACTGTGGTCGGATGCTCAGAAGCAGCTTGATTGCCAGCCGATTTTATCGCTATAAAGGCGGCAGCAGAGGCAATGGCAGCGGCTACTGAAACGCCCAAAAGAACCACTTGGGCCTTGGGCCGCGACGAACCAGTAGACAACATGGTCAAGGCACGTCCACTTTCTTTTAGTACCGTTTGCGAACCAGTATCGGCCCCCACAGCTAAATCTGCTCCAGCTTCATAGTCGACGCCAGAATCAGAATCTGAATCACCGCCACCGGCCACCCAGACTTCACCTGCTAGAGACCGTTCACCATCAAATTGTGAATCCGAATGTGAATCTAAATATGAATCTTGTGCCTGACTTTGCATAGTCCTACGGCCGAGACTTAGATCTTGGCTGTGAGCAACTCCACTCGACAAAGAGGGTAGTGGATTACCAAAATGAATGGCTGTAAGGTCCGCTACAACCTCTTGCATATTCTGATAGCGCAAATTCGGATCTTTTGCCATCATGCGCTCTACAACCTGCTGCACAACAGCAGGAAACTCAACGCCATCACCCCTAGAATTGAGCTCCGGTACCGGTGCATTCTGATGTAAAAGCATGATATCCACAGCTGAGTTTGCCTTAAACGGCAAATCTCCGGTCAAGGCTTCGAAGAAACTGACTCCCAGTGAGTAGACATCACTGCGAGCATCAACGGTCTGCCCCAGACCCTGCTCAGGGCTCATATAAAACGGACTGCCGAAAACCTCTCCAGCACTGGTTAAATGCTGCTGAGCAATCTCACTGTCAGCGGTCAACTTGGCGATACCGAAATCAACAATTTTGACCGTGGCGCCACTGGCATCTGGCTGTTTGAGCAACATAACATTGCCAGGCTTGATGTCGCGGTGAATGATTCCTTTGCCGTGGGCGTAGCCAATGCCGCTAGCTGCTTGCGAAAACACTGAAAGGGCTCGAGCAAGAGGAAGAGGGTCATTGTCACGCAACTCTTCCATTAGACTCTTACCGACCAAAAGGTCCATCACATAGAAAGGCTGTTCGACTAGACCCGGCGCCTTGTGTACGGCAAAGTTGTGAATGGTGATGATGTTCGGATGAAACATTTTAGCAATCGACTGCGCTTCAATTTGAAAGCGCAACCAGGCTGTTTCAGTAATCTGATCGGTGCTTAAAGTCTTGAGGGCGTACTCTTTAGGCAAGCCCACATGGCGCACGTGATAGACAAAGCCCATGGCGCCGCGACCAATATAATCGATAACCTCGTAGGTATTACCGACGATATCACCTGGAGCAAAATCAGCACCAACCGGATTTACCATGGGTTTACTTCTGACATCCCTCAGGTCTAAAGAAGTTTTGGTCTAGTTTTAGTATATCGTGGCCCAAGCCTATCTCTATTCCACTTCTACACCGGGCAGCCCTGCCTTAAACTTATCCCGCAGTTTGACAAGAGTTTTCGGGGTTCCCATCCTCAATGTCTTAAGCGCTTTAAACTGACGCAAAATTGGGATAGCTTCTTCCACCAACCCACAGTCACGTAGCTCAATAGTCTCAAGTTTAGGCAACTTAGTGAGAACTTTGAGTTCGTTCAGTGTAATTGGGTCATCTTTAAATATCAATTCTCGCAAGCTAGTAAGCCCAGAAATTGCTTTGTAGTCCAGGTAAGTAAGGCTAGTCTCGGGTAACTCCAATACTTCCAGATTTTTGCTATCTTTCAATTTAAGCAACATAGGAGTGATATTGCGAGCGCGACCAAACCTGAACTTCTCGATTTTCGCCCAGCAGTTAGCGCGCGCCAAAGTGGTACCGCTTATAGTGCTGTAATAGCCGTCGAATTCCTCTAAATCTATGAACTTATTGAGGGAAGAAATGCACTTATTGGTCAAATTCTCAGCGCGGTGCAGCTCTAAGTAATTGATGCCTGGAATAATCGTACAGGCCTCTAGTATCTGATCGCTATCAGAATTCGCATTCAAGCGTATACCTTCTAGCAATCCGGAGCCAAAGCGCTTTAAATACTGGGGATACTTTGCAATGATGCGCGATGGAATAAAGCCCAGCCACTCCCCTTTATCACAGGTCAGACGGCCTTTGGCAGGAAGTGTAAGATACTCCCCAGTATCCCAGTTATAAGAGTAAATGTACCCAATTAGCGCGTCAGTAGGAAAGTTGAAAGTAACAATCCTTCGACCTTTTACCTGACGGACAGTGGCAAAGGGAGCAGTTTCCTTCAGTGACTCACCCGGCTCTTTGTCTTCTTCTGGATCAATCTTAGGTTTATCTTTTTCAGCCTCTGAATTGGAGCTTGAGCTAGCATTAGGCGCCTTCAAAGCGGCACTGGCAACAGTTCCAGACTGGGAACGCAAAGGCAACTTCGGGGTCAAAGCACGAGAAGAAGAAGAAGAAGAAGAAGAAGACGTCGAGGGCGAAGATTGATTGCCGACCGATTTAATAGCCAGAAAAGTTAAAGCCGAGATAACTGCAGCAGCCACGGAAAGCCCCAGAAACAGCATCTGAGCGGTAGGCAGCGACTGTCGAGCAGACACCATCGGCAAGGCAGATCCACTCGGCAAGGAAGATCCACTCTCCCCTGGAACTGGCTCAGACTCGCTATCAGCTTCGGCGGGCAGCTCTGCATCAGCTTCATGCTCAAAGCCACTCGAAGAAGAAGAAGAAGAAGAAGAAGATGATGCAGAAGGAAGCGGGTTGCCTAACTGAATAGCCACAAGATCGGCTACGACTTCTTGCATATTCTGATAGCGCTGGCTAGGATCCTTCGCCATCATGCCCTCAATAACTTGCTGCACAACAGCAGGAAACTCAACACCATCAGCAATAGAACTGAGCTTGGGCACCGGCGCACTCTGGTGCAAAAGCATGATATCCACTGCTGAATTGGCCTTGAATGGCAAATCTCCAGTCAGAGCTTCGAAAAAGCTAACACCAAGCGAGTAGACATCGCTTCGCGCATCGACAGCCTGCCCCAGCCCTTGCTCTGGGCTCATATAAAGCGGACTGCCACAAACCTCTCCAGCACTGGTTAGATGCTGCTGGGCTAGGTCGCTGTCAGCGGTCAACTTGGCGATACCAAAATCAACTATTTTGACCGTAGCACCGCTTGCGTCAGGCTGTTTGAGCAACATAACATTGCCAGGCTTGATGTCGCGATGAATAATTCCTTTGCTATGCGCGTAACCAATGCCACTGGCAGCTTGGGTAAACACTGATAGCGCTCTTTCTAAGGGAAGAGAGTCATTGTCTCGCAGCTCCTCCATCAAGCTCGTACCTGCCAAGAGATCCATCACGTAGAAAGGCTGTTCAACTCGACCTGCTGCTTTGTGTACAGCGAAATTGTGAATAGTGATGATATTAGGATGAAACATTTTGGCAATTGACTGCGCTTCAATCTGAAAGCGCAACCACGCCGTTTCAGTAATCTGCTCGGGGCTTAAAGTCTTGAGAGCATACTCTTTAGGAAGACCAGTATGACGCACGTGATAGACGTAGCCCATGGCGCCACGACCGATGTAATCGATAACCTCGTAGGTATTACCGACGATATCACCGGTAGCAAAGTCAGCACCAGCTGGTCTTACCATGGGTTTACTTCTGACATCCCTCAGGTCTAGAGAAGTTTCGGCCTCGTTTTAGCCTTGTTTTGGCCTCGCATCAGTATATCGTTGCGCCGCGCAAAAGACATGCATAACTGGATGGTTAACGGCTTAGGGTCAATCGGCCAAGTCAAGCTCTGGGAACGGCTCTTTTATCAGCATTTTCTCGAAAACATCAATCCAGTTCAGTGGCCAATTACTGTTACGTCACTGTTAGATAGCGCAGTTACAAATGGAGTGTCGCTACCAAAATCAGCACCTTACAAAGGATAAATTATGCTGCAGAGCGGAGACTCACTAGCCCATAAACCTTCCCCTGCGATAGAGCTGCTTGGAGCTACCCACCAGCACCTCATAACTGATGTGTGGAAAGACTGGCAGTCAACTGGAATCTTCTTCAAACCCACCCTGCCAAGCCTGGCTGCTCTAGATAGCCTTAGGCTCAAAGCGACCGAACAATTGAAACCGGCAGATCGCCTGACCCTCGACGCCAACTGCCAGCCAACCAAGTTCAACGATCGCAATGATGACCAAATCGAAAAAAGAGCCGATGGAAAGTGGTACCGCACCAACATAATAAACCCAGCCGGCGAAGAGCTTGCCGACTTCAAGGTTGACGAAAAAGGCAATATTGCCATTACCTATCAAATGCCAAAGGATGAAAATGACCCATCACAAGGTAAAGACTATGTGCAACGGGTAATTCGTCCAGACGGCTCAGAGCTTACTTCCTATGATACCGGCACTGACCAGGGCAAATTCACAACAGCCGCCTCGTCAACACTAACGACTTTCGAAGGCACCACTAAAACCATGGTGGTTATGAACGCCGCTGGCGAAGAGGTGCAATCACTCAAGTATAACGGCGACGACCTAATCGAATTCACAGCGCCAGACAAAAGCAGATTTGCCGCCACTTTCGACGACGCCGGCAAAGTTAATGGCTGGCAAAAGTTTAGCGAAGCAAATATTTCCCTGCCGTTTAAAGGTGACGCGCACGCCGTCAAAGCCAACAGCAACGGCGAAGTAATTGTCCGAGATGAACTGTTAAAAGATAAATCAACCCAAGAAAATGGTGATAAATATGCCACTAGATTTCTACCAGACGGCTCCAAAATAACAAGCTCATGCAAGTGCGATGATGGCTCTCGCTTGATTGTTGACAGCAGTGATTGCAAAATCGAAAGAGAGCCCCATCGCGCCGTCGTGCAAGAAATGCCAAGCAACTGGAAGCAATTACTGGCTGAGAGAGCCGAAGAAGCGAGAAATCACCCATATGAATTCTTCAATATCACTGATGCCCTTTCCTTCATCAAAGAAAAAACTGAAGACAAGGGAGATTGGGACGACAAGCAAAAAGGTGGGCAGTTTCAAGCTTGGGGCAATGTCGCCTGGGGAGTCTACGCCAGCGAAATGGGCTTCAGCTATGACCAATCAATTTGGTACAACGGTTTGGCAAAAAATCTGAATGGTAAGACAAATGCTGAGTGGGGCAGCCCCCTCGACATTCTCAACCCTTTTGCTGGGGAATCTACCTACGGTCAAAATCCGGCTGATGCTGAGCTGATTAAACGAGGCTATCAGTATCAGGCTAGCCTGGCTGCTGAGAAAGCCAATAGCGAAGCCGCAGCTGAAAACACTCCATCGCCTTATGAGCTTGTGTTCAATAACATTTTTACGCTATAGAATAAGCCGATGTATTTTCTAGCGAGGCAAGGATGTTTTGCGTAGTCTACCAATGGAAAGTCAAATCAGGCAAAGAAGACGAATTTAGAGATACTTGGCGCATTATCACTGAGGCCATTTTCAGCCAACATGGCTCTTATGGTTCAAGGTTGCATGAAAGCGATCAGGGCACTTGGATTGCCTATGCACAGTGGCCAGATCGCGCCCATTGGGAACATGTAGAAGAAACGCTCGGAGTCGACTTGGTGCGCGCCAGGCAGTCTGAGTGCCTTCTAGAGAAAGTCGAAGTTCTTTTCACTCTGACAGTGACAGACGATCTCTTCAAGCCAGCTAGCCCAAAACTTCGTGTGGCAAGACCGAGCGATAACATTGAGGATGTCGTTCGTTTCTACGTTGATGGACTCGGCCTGCAAGAGCTAAGCCGCTTTGAAAATCACCAAGGATTTGACGGCGTTATGATTGGCTCACCAGATTCTGCCTACCATTTTGAATTTACAAAATGCCTGGGTCATAGCGCCGGAAAAGCACCAAGCAAAGACAATCTTATTGTCTTCTATTTGCCAGAAAAAGCAGTGTGGGAAGCCGCAGTGTCGCGTATGTTGAGCTGCGGATATGAAGCAGTGCAATCGTTCAACCCATACTGGGACGTGCAAGGAAAGACTTTCGAAGACCCAGATGGCTACAGAGTTGTGCTGCAGAATTCTCAGTGGCCGACCTGAGATTAGCTAACGTTACAGGCATAAACCCATCGTTAATAGACCAGTCTATTATAAAACCCCGCAAAAGAAAAAAGAAAGGAAGAGTGCAGCTTTTGGCCACACTCTCCCTTCTAGTTATCGAGCTGCAAGCAGAAGTTCAGACCAGAGACAGTACTTTCCTAGCGCTCTAGTCCGAATCCCAACCCTAGCCCTTCTTCAGCTTCTTGATGTTGGCCACGATTTCCACCGGGTCAATCACGCGAGTCTGCAGCTTGGCAGTTAGGTGCAGCGACTCAAAGACACCATGGTCGATACCATAGTTGAGCGACTGCTTGGTAGCAGAAGCAGCCTTGGTCGACTTGCTTGCCATCACCTGCGCGGTCTGCATGACGAACTTGATCAGGTCATCCTTGAGGGGATAGACAGCATTGACCAGGCCCGACGACAGCGCGCGGTCGCTGGCGATGCGCATGCCAGTGAAGGCCATCTCGCGCACCAGACCAGCAGGCATAATCAGCGGCAAGCGCTGCAAGCTGCCCAGGTCGGCCATGATGCCCAGATTGATCTCTTCGATGGCAAACGAAGCCGAGCTGCTGGCGTAGCGGAAATCGCAAGCAGCAGCCAGGTCCAAGCCAGCCCCGAGACAGACGCCGTGGATGGCGGCAATCACAGGGAAGGGCGCCTTCTCGATGGCAGTGAAAGCATCCTGCATGCGCGTGATCACCTGCAACAGATGGTCTTTGCCTTCAGCGCTCTGCAGGTTCGCCAGAGCCGGTGCCAGAGTCGGGCTCTGGAACATTGCCAGGTCGATACCAGCAGAGAAGTGGTCGCCCTCGCCATAAATCACCAGCGCCCGGGTGTCACCCTGAGCAGCGAGCTCTTTGATGGCCTGCGGAAATTCAGTCCAGAAGGCCTCTCCCATGGCATTGGAGCGCTTGGCGTTGGTGAAGACCAGTGTTGCCACATGGTCAGCCACCGTGACGCTAAACGACTTGTATTTCGGAGCCACAACAGCGGGTTCAGTCTTGAGTGCCACCGTTGCCGCATCAGCCTGAGCATCGGCCGCGACCACCGGAGCACCATCAGCCTTGGCGGGTTCCGTCGCCTTCACCTTGGGCAGCACCTTGGGGGGCTTGCCGAGGAAGAAGTCGGGCAGCAGCGTGGCAGTGGGGTCCACAGCGTACTTGCTCAGGTCGGTCTCGCCAGCAGCGGTGAGAACAGCCGAGTCGATGAAAAAATTGCCGCTGCAAGTGGCCGCTGGCTGGTTGAAAATCCAGTAAGCAGCGTCAGCGACGATTTCTGGTTTGCGCGAAGCCTGCACCGACTGATCGCCACCGAGCAGGTTGC
>CAJXZK010000247.1 GCA_913063055.1 uncultured bacterium | reverse complement strand
GGTTGCTAGTGTTGGAAGAGGGGTTGGTGGGCTCATTCTTGCCGTCCATTGATCCGTTTTTGTTGCTGTTTACCTCAGGGCTAGTGGGCGTAGTGTTTCCATCGGCTGAGCTATCTTTACTGTTTTTGCCGCCGTCGAATTTGTCAGTAGCATCGAGGTTGGTTATGCCCTGTGAGCTTTTTGTAGGGTCGTCTAGTTTTTTGTTGGTGGCAGTAGTGGCATCAGTATTTGAAGGTGTGTTGGAAGACGAGGCGCTGTCGTCTTTTACCTGATTGCTATCTTTGCGTGAGTTACTGTTCTTGGCGTCATTGGTTGCCGATGTGCTGCTTTGTTTAGATTGATTTTCATCACTTAAGTCGAAGGCTGGCAAAATTGGTTTGTCGCCTTTTGTCATTGCTTCGGTTTGGCTAGCTATCTCAGCTTTGCTGCTGTTAGGAACATTTCCACGATTAGAGTTGATTTCGTTCTGGGCATTACTAAGTGTATTTTCAGTGTTTCTGCCAATGTTTTGTTGTTCAGCCTTCGACGGGTGGAAGTCTAGATCAGCCATAGTTCACCTACTAAGTTTGGGGTGGTCAATTCGCAAGCAAATGCTCGATGTAGCAACAATAATGGCGACTACGTGAAACAAACGTGACAGCATTTTTCACCAACAAAAGTAAAAGCCGGATACTTAGCTATCCGGCTTTTGCTTTTGTTGGATTGTTCTTGGCTCTCTTGCCTGGACGAAACCTAAATATAGCCTAGGTTCTGCTGAGCACCCGCGGGGGGCAAAATGCGCAGACGTCTTTGTGGTTCGTCTCCTACACTGCGGCTTGAAAGATTGAAGCGCTCGACTAGTTGGTGCTGCAATCTTCTTATATACGCTTTGCGAGGAGTGAGTTCGGTTGGTTCAAGCCGATCCATCACCCGGCCAATGGCCTGCCGAGCTTCTTCAAGAGCGACTTCAGTTTCGTCGATATCGCCTTCGATATCAACTGAACCAATTGTCGATTCTTCAAGATGGAGAGCTTCTCTCAGTGCTTTTTGAATTTGTGGCAAGTTGTTGCTCTTCACTACATAGACTGGCACTCCTTGAGCTTCAGCTAGGCTGAAAATCTTGGCGCCGGCCCGAGCATAGCTGCGCAGTGCGAGAATTGCATCGGCTTCGTCAATTCCCTTTACCACTTCCACTGGCAACTGTAGGGTCTTTACCACGCGTTCTAGGAGCCCCTTGCTAACGGCGTAAGGATAGACCTTGAGGTGAGTTTCTTTAGGCGAGGCCCAATCGCTGGAGAATGGCTCCAGGCCTTCTACCATCGACACAGTAACAGTTGGTTCTGGTTTCTGTACCACAGCAAAACTGCCAGTGGCTTCGTCGCGACGACGAATCTCTGGATGAATTTGCCAGCCGCGTAAGAGTTGATCAACAGCCTCAGCGACATTGCGATGTACTGCCAGCGTCTGGCGGTCGAGAATCTCGATACAGATATCAAATGTTGGTTCAGCAGAACGCTCCAACACCGTTTTCTGAGTGCCTCTTCTTCTTGCTTCATCGTCGCCCAGGGTAACGGTTTGAATGCCGCCAACCAGGTCAACCAGAGTGGGGTTCTTCAGCAAGTTGTCGAGGGCGCTACCGTGGGCGGTGCCGATCAAAGTAACGCCCCGTTCAGCAATTGTTCTTGCTGCCTGGGCTTCTTCTTCGGTGCCGATTTCGTCGATAACGATAACTTCGGGAGTGTGATTTTCAACCGCTTCAATCATGACGGCAGCTTGTTGCTCAGAGCGAGGCACTTGCATGCGTCTGGCTTTGCCGATAGCAGGGTGAGGTACATCGCCGTCGCCAGCAATTTCGTTAGAAGTATCAATAACGATTACTCGTTTCATCAACTCGTCAGCAAGCACCCGAGCCATTTCTCTTAGCTTGGTTGTTTTGCCGACCCCTGGTGGCCCGAGAAATAGAATTGACTTACCTGATTCAACCAGATCGCGAATTACTTCGATTGTGCCTGAGATAGCACGACCGACACGACAGGTGAGACCAATGATTTTGCCAGCGCGGTTGCGCAGAGCGGAGATTCTGTGCAGCGTTCTTTCAATGCCAGCGCGGTTATCGCCTGAGAATTGACCAACTCTTGCTACGGCAGCTTCGAGGTCTTCATGAGTAATTGGTTGGTCTGATAGATAGAGCGTATGTCTATCGAGATAGCGAGCTTCAGGCAGGCGGCCTAAATCCATTACTACTTCGTAGAGGCCATGAGTGTCTTTCTCGATTGCTTTCTGCATTTCTGGTGGCAGAATCTCTAAGAAAGAGGTTAGATCGTCGGCTGGAGCAATCACGTCCATTTAGTATCTCCGTGGTAGTCACACGATGCGCAGAGGCGCAAGACAATTAGATCTATGCTTAGTTGGCTATGACTGTGAACTGTTTGTTCTCAGTCAATTCAAGCACCTCCTCGGTAATTTTTTGGCCTGGTATAAGCACTGGGATTCCTGGTGGACATGGGCAAACGATCTCCGCCGAGATCTGGCCCTGGGCCTCTTGTCTCGCTACGACATGAGTTTTTTGTTTAAGCGCTTGGTCGGGGGTAAGCACTGGTTCAAAACCTGGCTTTTGAATAAGAGTTTTATTGGCTAGAGAAAACAGTGGGCTGACTGGCTTTTCTTGGGCGGTAAAGGCAACAAGGGCCTGACCAAGTAGCTCGATATCTTTTTCTTGACTGCCAGCTCCAAGCATAAATAGAACGCCTTGGCCAAGGATGGCTTCAGGGAAAATGCCGCGATCAACTAAAAAGTTGTAGAGATTGGTTGCTTCTTCTTGTTCAGGGCTTACCAGTATGTGCGTCGGTGTAGTGCCACGGCTGCTGACACTACTGTTGCTTGAATTATTGCTGTTAGCATAAATGCGCAGCGCCCCGGCTGTTTTTATCTTGGCCTCAAGCAAACTTTTTAGTTCTGTGACGTGATTGAGAAGCTCGGAGCCGCTGGCACTAGCTAAGTATTTGGCAGTGCGTTCAATTGATGTGAGAAGCAGATAGCTTGGGCTGGAACTCGTTAGTATATTGAGCGAGCGCCTCACTGAATCAGGGTTGAGCAAACTGTTGTGGTTGAGGTGAACCAGCCCGGTCTGGGTCAAGCCAGGCAATGTTTTATGCAGTGAGTGGGCGACTGCGTCAGCCCCGCAAGTTAAAGCCGAGCGTTTGTCTTTAGCTAAGAAATGCGCTCCGTGAGCTTCATCAACAATTAGGGCAACACCATGGTTGTGAGCCAAATTCGCTAGACCTTCAATGTCGCTTAGAGCGCCTTGGTAGGTTGGTGATACCACTAAAATAGCTGCCACATTCTCTGTGGTTGTTTCGGCCTTTGCTTCTCTCAGGGCGCGTTCTACAGCGCTCACCGTCGCACTGCCCCAGAAGCCCCAGCTGGTTTCCCAGATTGGCTCATACCAAATGGGTGTCAGGCCTGCCAGGGTAATCGCTTGAATGGCTGCACGATGGGCGTTGCGAGGCATAAGAATGCTGTTGCCTAGTTCACGAGCTGCCAGAATTGCTGCCATCAAGGCTGCCGATGCGCCATTCACTGAAAGAAATGTCGCTGCGCTGCCCCAGATCTTGCTGCAGGTGTGCTCTATATCGCTGAGTACGCCCTGTGGCTGTGATAGTTCGTCGAGGCCAGGTAACTCAGTTAAATCGCTGAGGGCATTAAGCCATGCGCCTGAAGCGAAGAGTTCGTCAAGGCGACCTTTATGACCAGGTGTATGAAAAGAGGCTTTCTCAAAATTGATGTGACGCTCCATGGCACTGTTTAGCGAGTTCCATGAATTTATTTTTGTCAGTGAACTGCCTGGTTCGGTCAATTTTGAGGACCTTACTTGGTAGTAACCGCTCATGTTGCTTAAAAGCAGCATCACAGCATATTTAGTATAGCACGGCGCCTGTTGGCAAATCGGCGGCAAATGCTGTCAGGAAGCGCACTTTGGTATATAGCATTTGTATTGATTGAGTGATATTCAATGACTTTTTTGTACATGGAATTGGCTGTTGCACTATTTTTATTAGCTGTTTTTGTTGACAACTTGACTGTGGGCTGATTTGTGGTTGTTTGCTGCTTCTGATGTCCTGAGAAAAACCTGCGAAAAATCTCTGTAAACCTGAAAATGCTTTCCTCTCATGGGTTTCAGCCCTTCTCTGTAAGCTTTGTCAAAAAGGCTTGACAGTTTATAGACGACCGGTCTAGTATTGATTCATCGAGCAAAGCAAACATCCGAGTAAATCGAATAGTCGACCTTAGCTCAGCAAAATCAGACATTGGTCCAGGAGGACGCATGACAGCAGTTCAAGAACAAACTAAAACAGTGGTCTCTAAAAGACTAGAAGGCAAGGTGGCCTTAGTTACTGGTGGATCTAGAGGGATTGGTGCGGCAATCGCGCTGAAATTGGCAGCAGAGGGCGCTAGCGTTGTCCTTAGTTATGCTAGCAATAAGGGTGCAGCAGAAAAAGTTGTGGCAGAAATAGCAGCGCTCGGTTTAAAGGCCGTGGCTGTCAAAGCCAATGTCACATCAGCCCAAGACAGTGCAACCGTTGTGGCAGAGGTAGCTAAGGCCTTTGGCAACGCAAAAATTGACATTCTCGTCAATAATGCCGGTGTCTTTGAGATGGGACCAATCGATGCAATTGATGCAGAGCAATTTGATCGTTTGTTTGACGTCAATGTCAAAGGAGTTGTTGCTACCACCGTCGCTGCTCTTCCCCAAATGAATGATGGCGGTCGCATCATCAATATCTCGTCTGGCGCAGCGGATGCCACTATGGCTGGTGCCAGCCTCTATTCGGCAACTAAATCGGCGCTCGATACCCTATCTAGAATTTGGGCTCAAGATTTAGGCAAACGCCGTATTACAGTCAACTCGGTTTCACCAGGTGTAACTGTCACTGACATGTTCAAGGCTGGCATTCCTGAAGAAGGCCACCAATATATGATCGACAAAACAGCTCTAGGACGATTGGGGCAGCCTGAGGACATCGCCGATGTTGTCGCCTTTATTGCCTCCGATGAGGCTCGCTGGATAACTGGACAAGTGATCAATGTCGATGGCGGCATAGTTATCTAAGGGCACATAAAAGGCTCTAAGGCTGTGGCGAAAACTTAGCCTATTAGACGAGGTTGAATTGCTAGCAGCCTTAGAGCTGCCTCGGTCAAAATGGCCGAGCCCAAATATAGTGCTGACTCATCGATCAAAAAATCGTGGGTGTGATGACTGCGAATACAGCCCGGGAGGCCAACTCCAAGATAGAGAATGGCGCCGGGCTGTAATTCTAAATAACGGCCAAAATCGTCGGCGTAGGTGGTGCGATTGACTAAGTTAACGTTGGCTGCTCCTAAAACATCTTCACTGCATTGACGCAGCAATTTGAATATTTCGGCACTTGTGCGTTTATTGGCGCTATTTGCTTTGTCATTGCACGGCTCTAAATCTTTGGCTATTTTTACGAGCGATACTTTTTTAGTGCGAATGGTGGCATCGACATGCAAGCTGAGAACAGCAAAGGTTCCATCTAGTGAACCGGCTTTGGTGACCCGGTCGGCACCTTCGTGGCGTGAGAGCAAGGTTGCTTCGCTACCAGGTTGCATAATGATGCGCAGGCCGACATCGCTCCGCCCTCTCAAACGCCTGGCTAAAATGCGTGCTGCTCCAAGTATGCAAGCCATATTGGCGTCATGACCACAGGCATGAAACACTGAAGCTTCTTCTTGGCCGGGAACGGCCACATTGAGGGCATCCATAGCCACTTGAATGGCCAGAGTACGTCCACTGCCAATCTGAGCAATAACGCCAGTTTCGGCAACAGGTCTTACGCTATAGCCAAAAGACAATAGTATGTCGCTAACAAGCTTTGCTGTTGCTACTTCAGTGAAGGCCAGCTCGGGAATGCTATTGAGTTGGCGACGCCAACTAACAATATCTTCTTGAATGTTTTCAGCTTGTTGAAGAGAAGTTGGTAGTTCCATAAGGTGCACAGCATAGCTCTTTCTTAAGGTTAGCAGCAACTCGCGTGAGCCTAAAATCTAGCCGATTCGCTTGTTGCCAAGCGGGGCACTCAGGTAGCAATAGGTATTCACCTTTTATTTCATGACTTGTTTCATCACCAGAGTACTTTAGAGAACACCCCCATCTCTGAACTATCGGCATAATTCTCCAGCACTTCTTGTGTTTGGAGCCATGCCGCCGGTGCGAAGCAAGTCTCCCCCAGCAGTAATTACTTTGAAAGGATTCACCATGGGCTCTCCTGCCTACAACCCCGTCGACCAGAAGTACTACAACGCCGAATCTGCTGAAGACGCGTTCTATATTGGCCGCGGAAGAATTGACCTCGTACCTGGAACCTATGTGGTAAGTGCTCCGCAGTCTTTGCCGCAGAGGAACCAAGGTACTTCCTGCCGTGGAACCAGAGCGCCTGATGGCCACTACTACACCGCCGAATCGGCCGAAGATGCTTTCTATATCAGCCGAGGTCGGACCGACTTGGTTCCTGGTTGCAGAATGCGTTGAATTTCCATCAACAAATTTTGCCTCGCCTTTGATTTCAATTTTCCACTTCAACCTACTAGGAGGGTCGTCATGATCTCACGTCCTGTTTACCTGATTTTTCCCGCATACATTGTTGGCGTCGCCAGCATGTTTGCTTGCCTCAACATCTTGTCGCATGACGTCGGCGTAAGCATTGCCGCCGTTCTGCTGCTGTTTATGCTCACTCCCGCAAGCCTGCTTCATCCCCACATGCCTGAAGAAGGGTTAGGGCTCCACCTGCTGGTATATGGCGTCTGCCTAGCCGCTGCCGTCTCTTTTGCTTTTCTCGCCATCCCGGAAAAACCTGCCCCGTATTCCTTTTCTGAGGCCTCTACATGGGTGTCAGTGGCCTTCATCGTCACTCAGCAAGTGTTCTACTTCGCCCTGCACGCCTTTCGCAAGGCAAGCGATTAAACCACTTTTGAATAAATTTTTGGAGTGACAAGAATGACTAATTCGTCTCCTGTTTCAAATCCCACAGCGCCTCACATTGCTGACTTTTACAACCAAAATTTGCTGGTCAATCTCGTTAACGGGCAAGCAAATGCAATATCTTTCGATAGTGGAAGGCACTGGTATCAGTTGCGTCAGCCCGTTGTTTTCTTCTTCTCTCCGGGGTGCGCGATTGAGGCCCCTGCTGGTAAATGGCTTTCACCGCTGACTTGCGGCGCTGGTCTCACCGTGATTGAAGTTACTGTGCCTGCTGCTTTTCGGGCTGGAAATATTTTGCACAAAATTGCTCGTGTTGGCAGAGGCGGTTTTTATGTACTCGACGAATCATGTGAGGCTGTTGATGCTTATGGCCGTCCGCAAGAAATTCGAGTGGATGGCCCGGCTGACGAACTGATTCCTGGCTGGCGCAGCGCTGCTTTGCGACTAGTGCTCTTCGGTCTCAATAATGGCCGAGAGATGGACGCCATGAGCGAGGAAATGAAAGAAGAGTACTTGCAATACTGCAAAAACTCTTCTAAAGCGAGCGAAATCAAGCGCTTTTGGGCCAAACTATAAAGTTATCTCTCTCGTCAAGGCGGCGGCACTTGCTTGCTTGCTCAAGCCAGAGTCGAGACCGTCTAGTGCTGTGCTTATTCTTTGTAATGAGAGGGTGGAGCAGGGCCAAGAGCGGCACTAGCGGGAACTTGCTTTGACCAAAATAGCAGGAGCTGTGCAGTTTACATTCTTGATGCAAGTAATTCTGAGGGGCAATTCGTTCGGTCTCTCAAATTCAATCTGCGGTTGCGGAATTCCACATTTTAAGGAGGAAAATCTCCATGTCATCATCAACTGTGACTCTAGTACTTATTGTCATTGCTTTCAGCTTGAGTATCCTGAATTTTTTCCTGTACCTCCAGGCAAAAGACCGCAAAGGTTATGCCTTCTTTTGTTTAGTGTCTCTCAATGCCTTGCTTCGTGGCTTGCGCCGTCAGGCTGCCACTGCCGAGCGAAGGGACGACGTTGAGTTTGCCGCTTTGATAGCTCGCTTTGAAGCTGCTTACATTGACGCTCGTTCGGCTTTGAATCGTCGTTCCTATAGCGTTGCTATCCAGATTGTCGAAGACGTCGGGCGCGACCTAGCTCTATTCCGGAAGGGACAGTGCAACGGCGAGAAAGTTAGTTGTGATCAATCAACTTCTCAAGTCAATGGTGTCACTCTCGACAAGTCTGGTGGCACTGGCAATGGCGCTGACGAAAAGAAGTAGCCAGCAGTAAGGCTTAGGGGTGCGAATGTTGGTTTAACCGCTCTCTATTCTTCTTCTTCTTCTGTAGGACCTAAATCTGGTTCAAGTTCAATTAATCACTCCAAGGAGTTTCTATGTTTGATATTAGAATGATGTTTGTGATGGCGCTGTGCGCCTGCGTAGTCGTCGGTGCTCTACTCTGTTTCCTCTCCACGTATCGCCGCCGCATGGCGCCGCTGGTGCGTGAAGCCATGAATACAACCTACCAGGTTGTGGAGTTCCACAAGATCAATCTCATCCCGGAGCGCTGCGATGGCGAGGCGCTCTTGCGTTTCGCCGCCGCTTGCGCCATGTTCCGCGACGCCGAGAACAGCCTCTGTGTTGGACGTTACAAGCGCACCTTAGAGCTGGCCAAGCAAGCGACGGCGACGATTCGTAGTCTGGGCGGCCGCTTGGTCTGTCAGGAGCATCCACGTCCGGTCGGACCCTCTTGTCGGATCATTTCTAACGGTGGCCTTCTTTGGATGGGCAACTAATCAGACGACAGCGATTAAAAACTTAGGGTCAGAACGCAACTTCATTTACCTCAATCAGAAGGGATAACGGTAAACCTAGCAAGCCTTTCGGGCGCGCCAGGTTTACCGTTTGTGTCAAAAAAAAGCCTGGGTCTTTTAACAATGCAGCCCCGTTACTATTTCTTGGTTTTGGGCATACTGTACTGTATAGTGTCCTACCCCT
>CAJXZK010000246.1 GCA_913063055.1 uncultured bacterium | reverse complement strand
GATCTTTGAGATTGGAAATCTCTTCGACTGTACCAAGGCCGATTGGACAAAAGCCCACATCGATATGTCTGAGTTTTGTCAGGTTGCGCAGCCCTCGAGTACCGGCGTCATCAACATCTGTGCCGCTCATGTCGAGGCTGACTAAGTCAGTGAAATGCAGCAAGTCTTGAAACTCGGCGTTGTCGACCTCGAGTTTAGACAGGTTGAGATAGCGCAATAAAGGCACTGGTATAGCTTTCAATGTGCTTCGGTTGGCGTGCCCAAAGTAGCCAAGCTTTAGCGAAATGCGGCTATCTGCTGGTATGTTTACCGTCCCTCGCGCTGGCTTGTAGTCGCTCAGGCGCTGATCTTCTGTGTAGACTTTCCCTGGCTTGATTAGGCAGTAGTTACCTACTTCGGTGCTGGGAAAATGAACTGTGATATATGGTTGAACTCCTGGGGCCGCCCAGCCTGGTTGAGCCAAGGTGAAGAGCTGAAAGCCCACAAGGGGAAGCAGGCAATGGATATGCCAGCTCCCAAACCTTCTTCTCTTGACTACGCGGCTAATCATATCTTTTACTTTAATCCCTGGGGGACTTTAAAAACAAGGTTCAGGTCTATTTGCTGTCATTGGGCCTAATTGCTCGGCTGTCTTGCTGGCAGTGATTGCTTCTTTAGTATGGTTATAATTGACTGACATTCAAGGATCAGGCGTTATTTTGAATCGAAATTATTTAAGAAAGAGCCATCAAGGCAATTGTCCTAGCCGTTCTGCGGCTGTGCTTTTGAGTCTTTTCCTTTTGGGCTTTGCTCCTGCTTTTGCACAAGAGAAAGCAGCCGGGGCAAATGCTGACAATAGCACTGAGGATGCGGCTGCTATTAATCGGCCTATTCGTGATAAGTGGGCACTGGTTGTTGGTGTCAGCGAGTTTGCCAATCCAGCGCTCAATCTTAAGTATTCGGCCAAAGATGCTAAAGATTTTGCCGACTATTTGGTTAAGGAGGCCGACTTCGCCCCTGATCACGTCAAAGTCTTACTCAATAAAGATGCCACCGAAAGGCGCATTCTCTCTGAGTTGGGCGACCGCTGGTTGCCTCGGGTAGCTAATCCCGATGACCTGGTGGTTATTTTTGTTTCTACTCATGGTAGCGGTGCTGAGCTTGATGTGGGTGGTCAGAATTACTTGATTGCTTACGATACCGACGTGCAAGATTTGTACACAACTGGTGTGCCGATGCAACGCTTGGCTAAAGATATAAAAGATAGAGTGCACTGCGATCGCGTAGTGATTTTTCTTGATGCTTGTCACAGCGGTGGTGTTAAGTCTGAATCAAAAGGCCTGACGCGCACCGGGGTCGATGCTTCAGAGTTAGCTATGGGCTCTGGTCGCATGGTCATTGCATCAAGCGCTGAGGATCAGGTTTCGTGGGAGAGTAAGAACGGCACTAATGGAGTTTTTACAGCAGCCTTGTTGCAGTCGCTGCGCAAGAAAGGCAAAGAGACAACTGTTGGAGAAATGTTTGCCGAACTGAAAGAACGAGTGCAAGATCAAGTTTTGAGAGAACGGGGCCGCTTGCAGACTCCAGTATTAGAGAGTAAGTGGAAAGGAAACGATCTTTGTATTGCGGCCACTCCGGTGTCGCGGCGTCCTGGTCTTAATATAGAGCCAAGAATTGAGGCCGCCAACACTAAAACTGCTGCAGACCCTCTGCCAGCAAATCCAGTAGTTTCGGTGGCGCAAGTGGTGCCAGTTACTAAAGTTGCGTCTCCCGCTTCGACGATAGCAGCGCTGCCATCAGCTTCAAGAAATACTCCTGGCACTGTGTCGCCACTCTATGTTAAGCCTGGTCTTTTGATTGTTCCTGGGGTATCGGTCGGGCGCACTAGCATTGGTATGAATCGCCAGGCAGTGGAGAACCTGCTCGGCAAGCCTAGTAGTGAGAACTCTGGCACATTGGTTTATCGCACTGCTGACCATAAGTACTTTCTTGCCCTTAGGCTAAGTGGTGATTCTGTTAATGAAATTATGTTTTCTTCTCCTGCATTTGTCACTGCTGGTGGTGTCGGTATCGATAGCTTTGCCAGCAATAAAGCATCTCTGAAGTTCTCAGACTTAGCCGGGCCGTATAAGACCTATGAGAGCAAGAGTGGTGGTCTTTCCTTTGTGGTGAAAGATGGTAGCGAGTTGCCTCAGTTTGCTGTGGTCTATAAAGGACAGCTTGGTGCACCAGAAAAATTGGCTGCTAGTTTAGGCGGGCCTGCAAGTACTAGTGACACTGCAAGCTCGTCAACTGGCGCTACTAATGTTATTGTGCCGGGGCAATCATTTGCTAAAATCAGGCTTGGTATGACTAAGGCTCAGGTGGTTGCTCTTCTTGGTCGACCAACCAGTGAAAGCGAAAATGTCATTTGCTATCGCACTAGAGATAAGCGCTATTTCTTGATTATTCGTACTGATGCCGACAAGGTTTCTGATGTGCTCTTCAATTCTCCTGCTTACGCCACTACTGGTGGTATCGCTGTCTCTAATTATTTGCAAGAGACGAGTCGAGTTGCGTTCCAGCCTCCTCACCGTCCAACGGCCAGGCCGGTAGATATTTACACTCTCAAAGATGGTGGTCTTTCTTTCTTCCAGCCTTTGAACTGGCCAACACCTGTGGGTTGGGTGCACGAAAAGGCTGCCTCTGCTAACGATGTTGATTGGCTAGCTAAGGTTCGCTCTGATATGTTTCCCGACACAATCTTGCCTTTTGCCCCTAATCAACCGCGCATGTTCAACAGGGGTAATAAGCCCATGATTGGCCCTGGTGCAAGAGGCAGACGGCGAGTTGGGTACAACTGGCAGTGATGGATTCAGACAAATATTTTCATGCCAGCTTTCTGTGCTGCATAAATTAGATCAACATCGGGATAGTCTTCATCTTCTGATGGAAAGACCGCATCGCACAGTACTTCTCTCCATTCATTCTCTTCGTCGTTATAGGTACTAGCGTTTACACTGCCGCGAACAAATCCATCATGGTCTAGTAATAGATAGGCCTCAGCTGTAAGATCTCCGCCAATGCGCATAGCTCCGTCGTTATATTCGCCGACCACCAGGCCATTGGCACGCAGCTCTTCCAGCACTACTATTGGTGCACCAGCTTTGATCAGATTGTTGGTTGCGAGGTTGCCTCCAACAAAGAGTAGTGGGCCGCCCTCTAAAGTTCTATTTATAATATCGCCCTCTACTGTCAGGTCGCCCATGCAGCAGACAGCTACTATTTCGTTTCGCTCCACCCATTGCTCTTGCCAATCTAATAGTAATAGACCAGGCAAGACGCAGTCGTTCGGCAAAATCAGTACATTCCCTTTGTTATAGGCCTCAAGTTGGAAACTTATTGCTTCAGCAAAAGATTGCGGATATGAATTCTTATCTGGATTGAACTCAATTTTATCTTTTATCAACTTGTCTATTGCTGCGCCGATCTCCCTTACAGCTACTAGGTTGCCCAGGGGTGTGGCATCTATACCTCTGCCGCTTAGATCAATCTTTTGTGGTCGCACCACTTCTGGTGTCGGTTGCTGATTGGCACTCTGCTCAGGGCTTAACCAAATTGTTTTACCTGCACGGCCAAGCGCCCTTACTTTTGAGCTATCCAACCAGCCTTTTTCGAGGGCATCGGTTTGAAATATTCGAGATAGTTCCTTTCTTCCATGCTCTTTGGCGGTATTGAATGAAGGGCCGTTGTACCCTGCGGCGATAATGTGGCCAGCAATGCCGCCCTGTTCTTTTACTCTGGGAATGTATCCCAGGCACTCAAGCTTTCCTCCCACACGCATCGGCCCGTCGTTATATTCACCTATAAGGTAAGTCGTTTTGATATTTCCCAGCACAATGAGCGGCATGCCGCCTTTAAGTATGTTGGTGCAGGTGAGGTTACCTTGCACAAATAGCAGAGGCCAGTACTCATAGTCGTCAATGAGCAGTTCTCCATCTATAGTGAGGTCGCCGAAACAAAAGAGCATGGCAATTTGTTCTTTTGATAAGGGCCCATTTCTTGTGGAAAGGAGCAAGTCACCAGTGATTGTTGTATCCTCAGAGCAAACCAGGGCTTTGTTGGAGCTGGTGTGATAACCAGGTATGCTAAAAAGTAACGCTGCATCAGAGATCTTGTGCTCAAGTGCCAATTGCTTCGCTCGTTCTAACGGTTTTAACAAACTTGTTTGCTTAAATGGTTTCATATTCTCAATGCTTGTATCTGACGTTCACTAACAATTACCGCTTGCTTGGCAAAGTTAGGGACAAGTCCTGACAATTTTATGATGGTCAGGTATAGGCTGACCCGGTTTTTCTATCAACCTGGCGATTGATGATATCTGTCGCTGTGTTAGGCTACTGTAGTTGCTACTGCTGATACTAAGAGGGTATGTCAAGTGACCGCGTTTTATAAGCAGTTCTCTCAGTTATACAGGCAAGAGCCGAAGCAATGGTTCTCGCTGCCAACTTTCGCCTGCTTGTCATTAGCGCTAACTACTGTCATTTCTATAGCAGCTCTGGTTGCTGAAGCAAAGCCCCCTGAGAGTCGTGCAATTAGAACCTCGGGGCGAAAATTGACAGCTAGTATGAACTGTAATAGTTGCCACATTATCGAGGGTGACGGTGGTTTAATTGGGCCACCGCTTGATGGAATAGGCGGCTATCGCACGGTCGATCAGATTTTTCGGCGCTTGAGCAGCGGTAAGGGCAAAGCGAAACTTCCAAGTCATTTTACTGTCGCGGAGTTGATGACTCACGTTCGCTTGCCTCGGAACGAAGCAATGTCTATTGCTATTTATCTCTCAAACTTGCCAGAATGTACTGTGAAGTGGGATTTAAAGGGCCACGAGGCTGCTCCTTCTGACGAGATTCCACCAGGCTTTCACTTTAAACCCCGTCAGTCAGATGCCTCTACTGAGCAGGGCAAAGAACTTTATTTCACCCATGGCTGTGCCGCTTGTCACACCATTGGCTCTTCTGGTGGTCGTACTGGCCCTAATCTAGAAGGGGTTGGTGCGCGCTACAGCCGCACCTTTATCGAGAGTCGTATCGCTAGCGGTGCAATTTATGCTGCCGCACGTAAAGGCAACTATGCTCCGACAAAGTTTGCCATGCCACCAACAGAGATACCGGAAAAAGAAGTAAAACTAATTACTGATTTTCTCTTGACCCTTCCAGTTAAAGACTCAGCTAAGTAAATTAGCTCGGATGGCTCTTATGTATCAGTATTATCAGCGGAGTTACCATTTGAATCTGTGTCACTCTTTTTCTCTTGCTGCTCGGCCTCGGTTTTGCCGAAGTCGCCAAGAATCGTTTTAGCTGGGCAGAATTTTACGAGTGGGCAACCGGTGCAATGCACCATCAACGCAATGGGACAAAGTGTCATAGTTCGCTCCTTGTGTTTTCCATAAACGTTGCAGTTGAATTTTTTCAATGCAGTTTTTGCTGGAATTTTGCAATGGTTTCCCTATGGCTCAAGATACTATGGTTGCAGTGTCCTGCTCAGAGCTATTGTGCTGCTAACTTCCGCCAGCACAGCAGAAGCTGAATTGCGCTGGGTGAAAGAATTCGATTTATCAGACGGGCTCTAGTGAGTTCTGTAGTGTTGAGCTGAGAGGTCCGCGAGAATCGTGGCGTTCTTAAGCATCTGTCGCACAAGCTTTTGGTGTTTTGGATCTTGCGAGTAGAGCAAGCCGTGTATTACTTCCACGTTGTTTAAACCGTGCGGTATCGAGAAATCGCATACAAATGATTTGATACCGCCACCCAGCTCGGCGCTGCGAATATTGCGATAACCAACCACAGAACCGGGGTTGAGCTCGGCAAAGTTAGCTTTTAGGTTGCGGGTCAACAATATCTGTTGTCCTGGTCCCATGGTTAGAGTCTTATTGTTTGCAACAACTCTAATTGGTCCGGTGGCCAGGCTGTCATGCATGTCATATATTGCAGAGTCGGCACCGGTTTCCATTACCCAGGCAATGGCACCTTTCGGTATGTATACTTTGCCTTCGCGCACTTCAACCTCAATATCTTTATCTGGCGCAAAGAGCACGTGCCCTTGCAGAAGAGACAAGAAATTGTCTTTGCTATTTTGACCAAACTGGATCCCTTGATTTGATAGAGCCAGTAATTCATCTGCATTGAACGCCGTAGAACCGAATATTGCTTGACCGGGAAGTTGTGCCAAGCGTTCTACTTCGATGCCGCCAACCAGACTGTTCGGGAACATGCGGTTTTGTGGATACACCGGTGTGTAATCAGTGGCGATGCGGGTGCCAATTTGTTCATACAGTCTAGTATTTTGTTGGTTTAGGTATGCTAGCTGAGCTTGGTAGGCCAAGAAGGCCGCTAGTGGAGAATTACCGGAACCGCTATTGGTGGTATCGGGAGTTGGTGCTGGTATTGGTATGAATGTCGCTCTGATTTCGTTGCCGACAATGGCACCTTGGCTAAAGCTGACCAAGTCTCTTGTATATGAACTGGTCGGTGGAATTACTCCACCACCGATAACATCAAGGGTTACTGGGTCAAGATTGCCGAAGCTAACAAATTCGCCACCGTGAGTTGTTCCGCCGCCGGAAAGATCAACGTTGCCGGTGGTACCGCCGTTAAATCCAACTGCACCGCTTGTGTCAGCGGTGTTCCTTGCTTCAATTGTGCCGTTGTTCACTACAGTAACGTCTGGGGTGCCAAGGCCCGAGAATTGAATCTGGCCACCAGCCCCAGTGGTGCCATTCGCTTGTACTACCTTGCCGGCCGCTATTGTGGTGGTGCCGTTAACTCTCAAGTCAATTCTGCCACCGTTGATACCATTGGCCGTCAGGTCTTCCGCGATGAGCAAGTCGCCATTGTTGGACAGGCTGAATTGGTTAGTGACACCTGATTGCAGTAAGGTTGCCGCCTGATCGTTTGACACATAAGCAGAAGAGCCGGTCGCGGGAAGTGCGAATGAAACTACCTCTAGCTGCGGTGTTGAAGTAAGCATAGGGTTAGCTGCAGTGCCTATGCTGCCATTTTCAGCTAAGAGATAGACTTGGTCAGCTGTGATTGTCTTATTACCGCTGTTTGTGATTGAACCAAGTCCACTTGTATGTAAGAAAACACTGCTTGATGGGTTAGGCGCTACAGTAACGTCGCCTAGTAGGTCTATCGAAGTGTCGTTGAGGTAACCTTCTACTCTTACATCAGTTGCTGCGTTGATTCCAGCTGCTCCCACTGTGATTGTTCCTGGAGAAGCTGCGAAACTCAGATAGTTGAAGGAGCCGACTGAACCCGCTACACCAGAGCCGGTTGTCACCGTTTGGTTAGTATTAACATTGACTGCATAGACTGAACCAGTTGAGTTAGTGGCAAATTGGGCGTTGTCAGCGCTGAGGAAGAGCGGAGCCGTAATAGTGCCTACGTCACCGCCGCCGGTGGTGACATTGACCGTACCGGCTGAGAGGAAGCCGACAGACTGTCCAAGAGCCAGTTCCGTAACTGCTCCAGTGCCATCTGCGATTACATTGATTGTGCCACCAAGTGAAGCGAGAACGTCACCGTCAAAATTGATACCGGCATTGGAGCCAGCTGCTGCTTGTAGAGTGACATTGCCATTGGCGCGGATATTTTGGATTACCGAAAGAACGGCTCCTGCTCCCGTTTCTGTCACCGTTAGATTGTTAACAGGGCCAGTTGCACCGATCGCCGTTCTCACAGTGGCAGTGACATTATCGTCGACAAATACATCGCCCGTGCCGTTAGAGGCGAGCACTAGAGCTGGAGCACTGGTCAAGATGGCATTGCCGCTAGCGCCAATGTTGCCACCTGCACTAGTCAACCTCACCGTGCCGGCTGTTATTGTGCCACTGCCGAGACCTTGTGCGTTTTCAGTGATAGCGCCAGTACCAGTGGCGACCAGCGTGACTGTCTGGGCTCCACCTGTAGTGATATTACCTTCTAAATCAATAGAGCTATTTTGGCCAGTTGTTCCTGTCAGTAAGACATTATTGGTGGCTAAAATGCCGACGGTAGAAACAGCGATATTTTGTCCGTTGCCAGTTTGTGTCAGTGTCATGGCTCTGACGGAATTACCGCCACCAGTTCCCGTATCAATGTTGACTGAGGTATTGTCTGACAAGAAAACGTCGCCTGTGCCATAGGTTTTCACAGAAACGTTGGGTACGCTGAGAAGTATTGGCTTGGCGCTGGCACCAACTGCTCCGCCATTGGTGTAAAGCAATGCTTGATTAGCGGTTATGGTGCCGCTGCCCAGACCAAGGGCATTTTCTGTGATAGCGCCGGCACCAGTTGCGATCAACTGAACTATGCCACTAGTGGTATTGGCGTTTATATTTCCTTCTAGGTTGACGTTGCTGTCGTTGAGTCCAAGCAGCGCTACAGAAGTGGTAGAAGTGATACCCGCTGTTCCAACGCTCAGTCTGCCGCCACTTGCCGTTTCTGTTACGCTAAGGTCAGCAACTGAACCACTGGCTCCTAGACCAGTTGTAACTTGCACACTTTGACTGTCGTTGACGAAGACATTTCCAGTGCCGTTGCTGGCTAAGACTAGTAGCGGAGTGCTTGTGAGAATAGGATTTGCCAGACTGCCGATGTTGCCCCCGCCGCTGCTTAAGCTGACTTGAGACGCGGTAAGGGTGCCGCTACCAAGGCCTAAGGCGTTTTCGCTTATGGTGCCAGTGCCTTCGGCTGCTACTATTATCTGGCCAGCAACGCCAGCGTTGATATTGCCTTCAAAATTGAAGCCGCCGTTAGAGCCACTAAGGGCTTGCAAGTTGACACTGCCTGTAGAATTTATTCCTGCTGTGCCTACGCTGCCAATTGCGCCTGAGCCAGTTTCTTTGTAGGTGAAAGAGCCAGTCGAGCCCGCCACTCCGCTGCCGGTTGTGATATTGGCGCTCTGGTTGTTAGTGAGGTAGACAGCTCCGAGGCTACTGGTGCGAACATCGACATTGGCTGCTGCAAGGCCTGTCTCTTATACACATCTGACGCTGCCGACGAATAGAGAGGTGTAGAGCTCGGTGGT
>CAJXZK010000245.1 GCA_913063055.1 uncultured bacterium | reverse complement strand
AGAATACCTGAGGATCAATCAGGCGGTGGGGATTTTCTCATATATGACGCAAAAGAGAACGCTGCTATTAATTTCGGCAAAGATCAACAAGTTCTCAATACAGAGATTCTTAGCCTATCTAAACGTATTACCTACGAAGCCAATACACTAGTGAGTTTTCTTAACACACCCAGATCATTTCAGGCCTTCGCCGAGCATGGTGGCAATGTCTACCCTACTTTTTATATGAATGTAGTTTTGGAATTCGCTGAACCACTTTTCACTCTCTAGGAAATACTATATTTAGTCTTTTTTGAAGAGACGAAGTAATTTATTGGCTATCTTTGCAAAAGAATTCTTACTACTAGCCACCAATCTGTGTGGCGGGGAGAAATCTAGATCCAGAGCCAATCTCTCGCTCATAGAGAGAGGGCAATCTGCCAAACCCGAGAGCAGCTGTTTCAATAGTGATGGTCTGACGTTACCCTTAGAGATCTGTTCTTGTATTTCCTCAATTGAGATGAAGTCTTCACAGACAGCCTCCTTCAGGTAGCTAAGCCAAATTTCCTCTTCTGGGCTGTAGTTACTCAACCAAGGTTGTTGGGTCATATCGGTAAAGTGAATTAACGAGGTAATACCGGGCTCATAGAGATCGAGACTATTCCATTGTGGAGGAATAACTGCTCGCCAATCAGGAGCCGCCTGCATCTTGTGCATGAGATCTGAATAATTATATGTGCCATCGTCGAGTAATTTGATCAGATCAGCAATGTGCCACTTAAGCCTGTCGCAGTTCAGAAGCATAACTGCAAATTGTGATTGGCGCTGATACTCAGTTGCAGCCTGCGCGCAAAGCAAATCAACCTGATGAAAATCCAGATGCGAATCTAGCTGCCACAAATAGCTAATATCGTCGGTGACAAGCATGTCTGAATCGAGATAAATCGCCTTGCCAGAAAAGTTCTTCAGTTCGGGGATAAGAAAACGCTGAAAGCTAAATGATGTCTTGCTCTGACAGTCTGCTCTCTGGGGGGTGGGAATGGTGATGTCTGATTGATAGAGAAAATAACATTGGGTAGTTATGCTGCTGTGCTTCTCAATTGAGTATTGTAAAACCTTTGCTGGCAACCATTCACGCTGACTCGCACCAATAAAAATCGCTAGCGGACACTCTTCACCGAGGGGAGCCAACTCTATTTGATATCTCCTTATAATTTGAGCTATGTGACTGAACTGTGAGTCGAACGAGAGCTGCCCGTTAGCAAACTTTGTCCTTGCTTGAATGTCAGCAAAAGCCATGTCATAGGCAGTGCCACCGTCAATACCGAGGGTGAATATTTTGCGAGCGCCAGCCCTTGCGAGCAGACCTATAGCTGCTTCAGAACTAAAATTTGACACCACCACTGAGTCAAAATCACCATTCCGGCTTGAACCAGTATCCAGGTCATACCAAAGAAGTCTTTCTTTGTTGGCAAGAGTTTCAAGGACTTTAAAATCACGGGTATATTGTTCAAGTTGTTTCGCACTCGCTTTGAAATGCTCGTGTGGAAACCATGGCATTACCACATATCTAGCGTTCTCCTCGAGCACGGAGCCAAGGTCAGCGACGACTTCAATGTCTATGATATGAGCCACATCAACGGCAATCTCTCGTACCACATGATTTAGTGATAGGGTCTTGTAGCCGGTCAGATCAAAATTTCGATACTGCGAGAAACTAGGCCCTTTACCGAGTACTAGCCAGGGCAATTGCCTCATCTCATAATGAGAGTGAAACATGTCAACGAAATTATTCACGGTTCACTTACTCTCAAAGTCAACTGAAAGCTTACGTCGAGAATGATAGACTGCTCTACATCAGACTAGGTTAATCAAGCCAAGCCTGCACCATTCACAGTTCGGCAGTCTATCATTTAAACAAGGTTTCGTTTGAGCACGCCCAAAGTTTCAGTTTGTTTACCTGTATACAATGGCGCTCTCTACCTAGAGGATGCCATTGAAAGCATTCTTTGCCAAACCCTTGAAGACTTCGAACTGATTATTGTTGATGATTGCTCCAGTGATGGATCTAGAGAAATTATCGCCGACTATGCCAGGCAAGATAAACGTATAGTCAAGGCTTTCAATGAAAACAACGTCGGCCTTTTCGCCAATTACAATCGTTGTTTAGAACAAGCGCAAGGCGATTTCATCAAGCCTTTTGCTCAAGATGATTTGCTCCATCCTACACTGCTTGAGAAAAGCTCGATAGTTCTAAGTACTGAACCTTCAGTCAACCTGGTTAGTTGTCACCGACGTTCCATAGATGCTGCGGGGCAGCTGCTGCGAGCGGATGATCTTGTCGCTTCAGCCGATGCATTTCCTTGCGACCAGCTCGTCGAAGGTAAGACAGTAGTTCGTAAATGCCTGTTTCCGGTCGTCAATTTCATTGGAGAACCGAGTACGGTCATGTTTAGACGGACAAATCTTGGCAGTGGATTCGACCAGAGATTTCACCATATCGGAGACCTCGAATATTGGCTTAGACTCCTAATGGATGGTAACTATTATCATATATCTGAGGTGCTCTGTAATTTCAGGCGCCATGAGAAGGCCGCTACCCTAGTCAATGCGAGAGGGCTTTTAGGGGCAATTGATCTGGTAACCATGGCGCGAAAGTATGTTGCTGTTATTGAGAGTTTTGGTCAGACTGAGCATTTCTTCCTTCGGCAATCTATCAGCTCCTACTCAACTTATTTGCAGTCACTAGTTGACTATGGCACCGTCAGTGAAACCACCCTATGCACAGCTGGCGGAGCGGACCAGAGAGATTCGCCTCTGCAGCACGAGCAAAATCAAACTCTTAATGATTTTCGCGAACTCGCTTTTCATGCCTTGCTCCAGATAGCAACGCTACTAGGAGAACCTAAAGTTGGCCTGGAGAAGTCTAGAATAATTTCTAAAAATCAGTTTCTCATCAAGTCACTAGAATCAGAAGTGCGGCTGTTGGTAGAAAGCCCATCTTGGCGAAAGACACGCTACTTGCGCGAAGTGAGTCGTGTGCTCTCGCTCAGTGAAACAAGCGAAGAAAACCTGATAATCTTTGATAAGAGTAGCGACATAGTAGAGCAACAGAAACTGTACATTGAGTATTTGAAAAAGATGATCGACCGTATCAAGAACAGCCGCTCCTGGAAAATCACTAGAACCTTGAGAGCGAAGTAGTTCTCCAAGGCAATTTGACATTTCGCTTTTTCAACTACGATTCGACCCAAGATTACAATTCTTCCAAAGCGATTGAGCCTGAACCTGAGTCAGGACAGGATCAATCAAAGCCTCAATGGCTGTGACTTGTGGCTAAGCCTAAAATTGCTCCTGATCCATTCCTTTCCACCAGGCAATAGTTGCCCAAACTGCCAGGAGCGAGCCGACTACTAGCATGGGCAAAAGAAATGGTTTGAGGTAACAGGCGAAGTAAGCGCCAATAACCATGGAGAGCAAGCTGACGGCGAGCTTGAAGATGCTCAGCTCGTAATTGCTCATTGTTACCTTTTTGGAAAAGAACATGAGGAAATAGTACATAGTGATCAACTAGCCTCGCGAGCGTTATAGGGCCCTATCTAATTCAATAATGAATGATCAATAAAACTCAGAGAAGATTTACTCACATGTTGTAACATTCCAAGGCATTCACCTTGGAGATGTAAGAGATGCCGACTACGGAATCGACCATAGCAAAGACCGCACCAGCGGTTGAAATGAGCTACACGGTCAAGAACCAAGCACTTCTGGATTGGGTCACCGCAGCAGTAACGCTCTGCCAGCCGGATCGCGTTTATTGGTGCGACGGTAGCCAAGAAGAATATGACCGCTTATGCGAAGAAATGGTCGAAGCTGGCACTCTCATCAAGCTTGATCCCAAGAAACGCCCAGGAAGCTACCTGGCACGTTCGGCCCCTTCTGATGTGGCCCGTGTCGAAGACCGCACCTTTGTCTGCACCAAAGTCAAAGAAGATTGCGGCCCCAACAATAACTGGATGGAGCCTGAGACCGCCAGAATTATCCTCAAAGACTTCTTCAAGGGTTGCATGCGTGGTCGCACCATGTATGTCATTCCTTTCAGCATGGGCCCGCTAGGCTCATCACTTTCGCAAATTGGCGTTGAAATTACCGATTCGCCTTATGTAGCTGTCAACATGAAGCTTATGACCCGCATGGGCAAGCCGGTAATCGATGTACTCGGCAATGAAGGCGAGTTCATCCCATGCTTCCATAGCGTTGGCCACCCACTCTCCCCCGGTGAGAAAGATGTGGCTTGGCCTTGCGATGCTGAGCACAAATACATTTGCCATTTCCCCGAGACCAAAGAAATTTGGTCCTACGGTTCTGGTTATGGCGGCAATGCTTTGCTCGGCAAAAAATGTCTCGCTCTGCGTATTGCCTCGCACATCGGCAAAAACGATGGTTGGTTAGCCGAACATATGCTGATCATGGGAGTAAAAACTCCTCAAGGCGAAAAGTCTTATGTGGCTGCAGCCTTCCCTAGCGCCTGCGGTAAAACCAACTTTGCCATGCTCATTCCACCGAAGAGCCTCAATGGTTGGGAAGTGACCACAGTAGGTGACGACATTGCCTGGATCAGACCAGGTAAGGATGGCAAACTTTATGCCATTAACCCAGAGGCCGGATATTTTGGTGTAGCACCTGGTACGTCCGCCAAAACCAATGCTAATGCCCTGGCTACTCTAAGCAAAAATTGCATATTCACAAACGTTGCTCTCACACCGGATGGCGATGTCTGGTGGGAAGGGCTAACTGATACGCCTCCTGCTGAGCTAATTGACTGGCAGGGCAGACCGTGGACACCAGATTGTGGCCGCAAAGCCGCTCACCCAAATAGTCGCTTTACTGTTTCGGCTCAGCAGTGCCCTTCTTTAGACGACCAGTGGGACAATCCGGAAGGCGTACCCATTAGTGCCTTCGTCTTCGGTGGCCGCCGCGCTTCTGTGATACCACTAGTAGTGCAAGCCTTCAACTGGAGCTTCGGCGTTTACATGGCCGCTACTCTAGGCTCAGAGACAACTGCTGCTGCTGCAGGTAAGGTTGGCGAAGTGCGTCGTGACCCTATGGCTATGCTGCCATTCTGTGGTTACCACATGGGAGATTACTTCGATCACTGGCTACAAATCGGGCACAAAGTAGAGAATCCACCAAGAATCTTCTGCGTCAATTGGTTCCGCACCGATGAAGATGGCAAAATGATCTGGCCTGGTTTTGGCGAGAACATGCGCGTTCTTAAGTGGATTGCTGGCCGGGTTCAAGGTACTGCTGGCTCAGCCCAGACAGTATTGGGCTGGATGCCACGCTACAAAGATGTAGACTGGACTGGCCTGGAATCTATGTCAAAAGAACAGTTTGAAGAACTGATGAAGATAGACACAGCGCTCTGGCAGCAAGAACTTGATTCTCATGGCGAGTTCTTCGCCAAATTGAAAGAGCGTATGCCTGAAGAACTAGTTCTGATTAAACAGATGCTGACGTTGAGCTTAGCTAGACTATAGTCAATTGTCCTGATCAGCAAGCGGCAAAAAGGAAACAAAAAAGAGCTGCCACATTTGCTGGCAGCTCTTTTGCTAGATAGTTAGCCGAGGCAATTGTTCCTCGTTAATTGTTCCTCGTTAATTAATCCTCGCCAATAAACTTCATCACCAGCGCGTCAGCTTTTTTGCGTGCGGGAGACATTTCTGGAGTTAACATGCGGGCACTCAAACTGTTCATCTCTACTTGCACTTGAGCCGGCGAGCGTGTGATTTTACCAAGGTCGAGAGTGTGGTTCACCAGAGCTGTCAGTGCGGTGGGCTTTTGAGCCGCTACTATGGCACCGTGTTGCACCATAGAATCGTTAATTGCTGGAATTGTGCTGATCCCAAAGCTCTTAAGATGATCACTCTTGAGAGCATCGACAACGTGCTCTCCTTGAGGTTTGCTTCCCACAAGTTCGCCATCAACAAAAGCCAACTTAAATTTGTGTGGTTGAACCACAACTTCTTTGCCTTCGTGGGTGATACCAGTAAAAGGCTGCAAACTTTTGATTTTGGTGAACCAAGTGACGTTCTCACCTTGTTCTTGCAAGGCCGCCCTAAAAGCTTTACCCATGTAAGGGCTATCCTCTACCAACAGGATGCCTTCACGATGATTAGGAAGGAGCTTTCCAATCTGACCACGGGCAGCATAGGCTATGCCAATTGCAGCAGCGGCACCACCGACAACCAAGGCAGTCTTGCCAGGGTTTTCGTAGGCCTCTTGCCAGAGATTGGAAGCAACAGAAGAGATAGAAGAATCGCTCTTCTCAACTTTATCGTGACCGGTGTTATCGTTTGCATGTGGTTGTGGCATGTCTAAGTTTTACCGCTTTGAAAGTAACATGTCACCGTGGAGAATACGAAATACGCGAGTATTGTTCATTAATATCCGCGATATGCAGCCCCTCTTGCTACGGCTTTAACACCAGGAACATTCTGCAATGAACCATAGCGGTCAACTGCATAGCGTATACCTGCCACCATATTGTCCACTGGGTCGAGAATATTTTTGTGGCCAGGAATCGCATACGAGTTAAAGGTTGGCCCAATTGTTTGCATCAAACCTTTTGAAGGTGTTCCCTTCGCAGCGTTTGAATCCCAGTTGTTTACAGCGTTTGGATTCCATGCGCTTTCTTTCTGCACAATCAAATTAACTGCGCGCAAATTAGCATCGGTCACAGGCACTCCAGCAAGCTGCAGAGCCTCAGTAATCTTCTCTCTCTTTTCGCCTTCGGGAATTGTTCCAGCTACTTGTCGTTCAGTATTTTGGCGAGCTGTAGCAATGTCATACAACCTTTGACCAGCAGTAGACAGTTGTCTGCCTTCATCACTGTTCAAGTCAGCGGCAGAAACATCATTTGGCGCCTTACCACTAAGCATCGCTGCGGCAAGGTCACCAGGTTTGTCACCTACCTTAGCCTTCATTTGATCCAGCAAAATTGATGCTACGCCTTCTTGCGCGTCCTTCGGCAAGAGAGTCTTCATCTCATCTTTGGTGGGCTCACCGCCATCCTTCATCTTTTGAGCCATAGCTTTGAGCTTGCCCAAAAATTCTGGATTCTTCAATTTTTCAGCAAAGCCTTTCGGTAGCTTGCCTTCCTTTATAAGTTTCTCGATCAAGGCTGGATCTGGTGGATCCCCTAGCCCTTCAAGGAATGCACTTAATTGATTGCCTGAAAATCCATAGCGACCAACACGATAGTGTCCGTCAGGATGGCGCCGCACAGTTTCGTAGGCATTGTCTCTATCGGGTCTAAACAAACCAGCAACGGCTTCTTTCACGCCCATCTCTTTATCGGTTTCGTTTAGCTGTCTGGGCACATCACGGGTGCCGAAGGAGCCCATGCGCTCAGTAGCAGCCATTGGCATATCTACACCACGGCCGCCTTTAAAGCGATTAGTTTCTTCAATTGCTTGTTTAGTTTCTGGCGTGAGGTCAGGTAAATCTTTTGCTGGTTTTAGATTTTGGCTAGCCTCTAACTCGGGCGAGATGATGTTGTCTTGGTCACTGATTGGAACACCGTCGACTGCCAGTGGATTAGTAGCCTTGATTCGCTCTGAAAGGTACTTCACCAATTCATCGGCTGCTGCACTCTGGGCCTCAGTAGGATTAATCTGACCTGGAGCACGCTCAATCTGTACTTTAATGTCTTTAGAGTTAAGTTTTTCAGGATCGCCATTCATTTCGATGCGACCGTCAGCCTTTACAACAAAATGAGGTTGTTGTTTCGGTGGCTTGTCGAGATCTTGCATTTCGACATTGATTTTTGGCACGCTCTTGTCGATAGCAGGGCTGGCATCGAGCCTTTCGGTGGGCGTGACCTTGGAGTTGTCGGTGATCACTCCACGGGAGGCCAACTCACTAGGTGCTTTGAGAAAATCAAGGTGCTTCGCTGCTGCTGGTGCTGGAGCCACCGGAGTGACCTCTAGCTTCTGTCCAGAATCACTACCGGCAGCTTTAGCGGGAGCGGCCGCGGCTGACTCTGGGCTACTAAGCAAATGCGAAGCTTGTATACCAAGTGGGCTGATGTGTCCAACCCGATGGGGTTGAATAGCCTTGTCGCTGGCTCCACTATCGCTTCCTGATTTTCCCGGGTTCGTCATTTCTGCAGTTTCCTAGTCATTGGTACAGCCATATTTTTCTCTATTATGTAAGGTGTCGCAATGGGGAGATCACGTATTAAAGGCGCTGCGCAGGTTAGCGTAAATTCCCCAGAGACAAAGCGCCTGGCCTGTGGAACGATACTTAGCACCCCACGCGCTATTTTCAAAAACCGACCCGGCCTAAAAGGGCTGGCCGTCTTTTTGCGGATAAAATCTGCCAGTAACTAGATCAGACACTAGAGAAGGTTAACCTATGGCAACGGATATTCTCTCACCGGCTCCACCATTCGATCGCCCGACCGCACTCCAGAAAGTCCGCATGGCCGAAGACGGCTGGAACAGTCGTGATCCACAACGGATTGTAAAAGCATATTCTGCTGCTAGTATGTGGCGCAACCGGGCAGAATTTCACTGCGGTCATGAGGCCATAATTCAGTTTCTCAGTCGCAAGTTTGCCAAAGAATTAGACTACCGACTGATCAAAGAACTCTGGGCCTATGAAGTTAATCGCATTGCCGTTCGTTTTGCTTACGAATGGCATGATGATAGCGGCAATTGGTTCAGGTCATACGGCAATGAAAACTGGCATTTCGAAAACGACGGCCGCATGGCACTGCGATATGCCAGTATCAACGATTTGCCCATTAGCGAAGACAAACGTCTATTCCACTGGGCCCTAGGCCGCCGCCCAGACGATCATCCGGGTCTGAGCGATTTGGGCTTGTAAGACAACGGCAAAATCAATAGACCAAGAAATGTTCCCAAATTAGGCCTCTGGGGCGAACAGTATTTGAACTGTTTCGCTCCTAAGCGCTCTAACCTCCCGCTCGCCTAGTATCAGTACATCAACTGCTACTGGATGACCGACATGTATTACTTGCCAAAAACTCTCAACCTTGCAACGCCAGGAAAGAACCTGTTCAAGAGACTCTACCTCTATACAATAGAGCGG
>CAJXZK010000244.1 GCA_913063055.1 uncultured bacterium | reverse complement strand
GGTATTGCTATGGGAATTTCTGGTAGTGATGTGGCGCGCGAGTCGGCCGATATGATTTTGACCGACGATAATTTCGCCTCTATTGTCAACGCTGTTGAGCTTGGTCGAGCTGTCTACGCCAATATCAGAAAGTTTGCTATTTATGTTTTTAACAGCAATATGGCAGAGGCTGTGCCTTTTGTTGTTACTTTGTTTAGCTTGGGCGCTATACCGCTGCCTCTCACTGTTATGCAGGTGCTTTCTGTTGACCTTGGCACTGATATGGTTCCCGCTCTCGGTTTAGGAACAGAAGCTGCTGAGCCCGGTTTGATGAGTTGCCCTCCGCGAGATTTGCGCAAGCCTTTGCTTGACTTGCCCATGCTTTCTCGAGCTTTACTCTGGTATGGATTAATAGAAGCGGCCGCGGGAATCTCTTGCTATTTTTATGTCAACTATTTGCATGGTTGGCCAATAGTGCCCCTGGCGGCTGCCGATAGCTTGATTTATAAGATGGCAACAACCATGACTCTCATGGGGATTGTGGCCGCTCAGATGGGGGCCGTACTTTGTTGTCGTAGTGATAGAAGGTCTCTATTCAGTGCTGGAATTTTCAGTAATCGCTTAGTGGTTATTGGCATCGTTACTGAGTTCCTCTTGCTATTGTTGTTGATTTATGTGCCTTTTATGCAGAATATTTTCAATACTGCTGCTGTCGGCTTCAGTGAGTGGTGTTTTGCACTGGCCTGGGCACCGATAATTATCGTTTTAGATGAATTGCGCAAACTTTTCATTCGTATGGGGCGGCCGTCTGTTTCTGAGGCTTCATAGTTTGTTTGGCGATAGTCTTGCCAGACTGGTTTTTGCCTTACTTATTGTTTCTGCCTTACTTATCGTTTCTGGATCATCCCCTTGATTGATGATTATTGTTGGTAGGTATGCCAATCTATGTAACAGGTCAATTTGGCTGGTTTGGCGTCTAACTACTACCGCTACTTAGTTGTGTGGGCCTAATAGGAGTTGAATATGCGAGTTCTTGTTGCAATTGAAGATAAGCGCTTCGGCAAAGCCATCGTTGATTATCTTATTGCCCATCAATGGCAAGCAGGCACAATGTTCAGACTCGTGCACGTGGTCGAACCGTCTGTGGTAGGCGATCAAGTTACGGCTGTCTATGGCAAGGGTGTTGAGAATGAGATTGTGCAAGAGCGATTGACTGAAGGCTCAGAGCTTTTGCACAAAATTAGAGAGCAACTGCAGGCTAAGTTTGGCGCTGCCATTCCAATTGAAGTTAATGTGCTTAAGGGCCATCCCCATCACAAGATTTTAGACATTGCTGAAGAATGGCACAGCGATATGATTGTGCTAGGTTCTCATGGTCGGCAAGGCTTTACACGTTTCGTGCTCGGTAGCGTATCTTTGGCCGTTGTTTCTCATGCTCCGTGCACTGTAACGGTTGTGCGTTTGCCGCGGGAGAGTAACCTCGACTCAGCCCAGCAGTCGAGTGAGACGGCCGAGAAAGAGAAAAGTACAAGCCGAGGATAGAAAATTGCTACACAGAAAACTCCGCTTAATGGGCTATGTTCGCAGCGCTGGCTGTAGCGTTGATATTGATGAACAGCGCCGCTTGATTGAGCAATATTGCCATGAGCATCATCATCACTTAGTTGGCTTCACCCATGTTGATCCGGGCGATCCAGGATTGGGTCTGCAGGAAGCTATCGCCGCGCTTCATTCCTACGATGGCATTATCGCCTATGACCTCAATCGTTTTGTGCACAGTATTGATGATCGACTGATGGAATTGCGGGCCCTTCTAGAGCGACTACTGCACGAGGGTAAAGTGCTCATTACCTTGGTAGAAGGCATTGAAACACTCACCGCGGCAGGTCAAGAAACGGTAATAGAACTTCTCTATAAACTGTCAGATGGACAGCGGCAACTGATGACCACAATTGTGGAGCGCAGAACCACACCTGTTTATAAAGGGCCTGACTCTGATGAAGTGTAAGCAGCTCAGGTTGCTTTATTCTTTTAAGTTAGTTATTGGCTTAGTTACGGGCTTCGTTATTGTGCCAGTGGTGCCGCTGTTTTCTGGCGTTCTGCCCTCTAGTCATGCTGCTAGTTTGCCTGCCCCCAATCAGGGCGTATCCGAGAGTTTGTTGCTAAAGACAGGCAAGGACGGCTCGGCCGTGCTCAAGTCTATGGTTGCTAAAACCAAGCAGATGAGGGCTTATAGTTTTAACAGCACACTGACAACATATAAAGACGGCAAAGAAATAGTAGAGACCGGAAAACTCTATTTTAAGAAGCCTAATTTTCTGCGTTTTGAAGTGCTGAAAGCTGGCAAGCGCAGCGGTTCAGTGGTAGTGCGTCAGCCCGATGGCAAAGTGCGTGGCAAGATGGGTGGCGCCCTTAGCGGTGTGAAGGTGACCCTTTCGCCTGATTCTAAGATGCTAAAAACCGCTAACGATTTCAGCATTTTAGAGTCTGATTTAGGAAGTCTTCTGGCCGATGCCTCTGAGCAAATTGGGCAAAAGTCTTGTCTCGCCGGCCGAGTGCCGGGTGTTTCCTCTCAAGTTGTCGAGTTAGTTGCTAGCGATGGTTCGGTGGCTGCGCGTATAACCGTTGATTCTAGTTCTAATCTCCCCCAAGAATGGCTAATTTTCAAAGGCAACAGCTTATTCTCGAAAGTACAATTTGCTAATTTGAAAGAATTGGCTGATCTTCCCAATGAGCTTTTCAGTCTTGATGCTAAGAAGTCTCCAGTCGATGACGACTCAGTGGTTTTGGTTGCTCAAGAGCGCTCAGCCAATATGTCGACTCAGCAGTATCGCTCGACGGTTGCTCAGGCAAAAGAACCTACCACTAATTGTGAGGCTCTAGCTGATGAACTGAGCAAGAATACTGGTTTGGCGCCGACTGTAGCCAAGTTATTAATCGCTAAAAGGGCTGCTGCCAGTCTTAAGCAGGAAGCGCAGTTGATCAATGCGGTTGTTTATGTCTCGGACAACAAAGATTGTTGGGCTGAGGGCTGCAGGGGAAAACTTGTATTTGCCGCAACGCAAATGGAACTCTTGCTTTGGGCCCTTGAGCCCCTAGGAAAAAACGTCGGTACAAGTGCACAAGAGGCTCTTCAGTTAGCAAATCTGAGTAAATCGATAGGCGATTCGCGACAATCTGTTTCTCTCTTGCTTGATGAAATCGCTAAGGATAGCCCTAGTGTTGACGCTATTGATTTGGTCCGCTCTGATTTGTCAAAGAACATTGATCGCCTCGAGACTGTATGTGACAAAGCACTTATCGCCCTGTAGAGGGATTGTCTAATTCCAAAGATTGATGCATAAACTAAAAGCAGAGAGCAGAATAATAAGTGCCCAAGCTTTAAGCTGTTGCCTATCTTAGGAGTAGAAAAATGTCACAGCCCTCGATACTGTTGTCGCTAGATGGCTCAATCTATTCGCGCTACGCTGCTAATCTCTGCTGGCACATTGCTAATGCCACAGGCGCTATGGTTACTGCTCAGCATGTAATTGACGATTCCAGTACCCATGAATTTATTGTCCATGAACCTGCTGGTTTTATCTCCCAGGCACAGTACTTTGCTGCCTATGAACTAGTGAGAAAAGAGCAGCATGAACTGGCTAATAAGCTAAAGCATGCTTATGTCACTGAAGCCACCAAGCATGGTATCAAGACCGATTTTGTCATCGATCATGGCGATCCCGCTTTAGCCATTAGTGAACGGGCACTTTGTCATGACCTTGTGGTTATTGGTCATCGTCCATACAAAAGCAAGGACGGCAATACTCACCGCCGTCAGTTTGGCCGCATGTCGGTTGCTGAAGCTCTGGCGCATGAGTGTCCTACTCCTTTGTTGATTGTTCAAGATGATGCACCTCTGATGCCCGAGATGACGATTCTGCTCTCGCTAGAGCATCTCAATGAGAGATACATCGATAACTGTCTAGAATTGGCTAAGATGCTTGGCCAGAAGCCAACTGTACTTTGCCTATCTTCTGGCGGTCACGAAGAGCCGCCGGCCCATCTTGTCAGAGATTTGAGAGAGGCTAATCCACACATAAAGGACACACCTATCGAAGTTATCTCGCTGGCTGATGTCTCGACTGTAAATGGTGAACTAATTCCTGGACACTGTGCTCTGCGTGCTGACGCCAGCACCATGAGTTCTACTTTGCCTGTCATGCCGACGCGGCAGGTGGGTCACAGTCGCGTCACTATTCTCGATGGTTCGCCTTCGCTGTTTGTGCGCTATCTGGCACTCTCTTCCATTCTGCTTTTGCCAGAAGAGCATCTGACTAACCCCGATACAGCGAAAGCTGCTCAAGAAAAGGATATGCAAAGAACCTAGAGCTTAGAAATTCAAAGTGAATAGGAGGCCCTGTCGGAAGTTGTGACTGCTTAAGAAAATACTGTTCAGCAAACTTGGGGAAATGACATGATTGAAGGCATTTTGACGGTTAACCTCGATCCGCCCTATTGCAGTTTTCATTCGCACACGACTGGCTTTCACTATCTTCGCTCGGCTGAGTGCACTGTTGATGAAATTAGGGCCATATTGCTTGAACTTGGTGCCATTTCCTCTGGTCAGAACTGGCCAATGAAAGAGTGCTTTGTCAGACTCACTGGTAAATTTTCAGAGGCGCAGTTAGCCGAGCTGGGTCTGTGGCCAATGCTAGCGCATCAGCAAGATTCTGTTCAGCAAAGTATATTTCAGCACAAAACAGTCGCTTAGGCCTCTTGAGCTAGTATTTGGATCTAGTGTTGGGTCTTTTGTTGGTTCTTTTGTTGGATCTATTGTTGGTTCTTAACTTCGGCAACACCGAGGCGCAGCAGCTTGCCGATTTGACCAATGCCTTTGGCCAGTTCGTCGCAAGTATCGGCTAGCTTTTGCCGATCAACAGAGTCACCAACCAGGCCGATGCCGCTAAATATTTGTTCTAGGCCGCTGGCGAGTTTAGGGAAGTCGGTTGAGTCAATAGACTCTTTTACCTTTTCGCCTAAATGCGAAAGAACTTCCATGACTTGATCTACATCTTTTTGGCCGTCTTTGTCTAAATCAAGCTGCTTTAGTTCTTCCAGGCGTTCTTTCAAGTAATCGCGAGCTGAATCTACTGCTACAGCTGTAAGGGTCTTTTTAATGAACAAGAGCGTACTCCTATGGCCGGAAGGAGCACTTTACCATCTCTTGGCTTGTCTTTTAAGAGCCGGGTTTGAAAAGCTTAAACCAGGAGAAAATACTCGTGGGTTGCGTCTGTACAGCGTCTTTTAATGAAATCGATAAGCGCCGCCCGAGAAACTCGCAACTAGCGAGGGCCGCGTGGGCTTGAATTGCCTCTTTGCGAGATGCCATCTCGACAAAGGCGAAACCCTTTCCTTTACCTTTTTCGTTTTTAGCTATGGTCACAGACCTGACAGCACCATAGTTGTTGAAATATTCTTTGAGAGCTTCTTCTGTTGCTTCGACTGGTACGTTGCCTACCAAAAGTTGTGGACACATGGTTGTTCCTGCTGGCTATTTTCGCGCCAAATTTCCTAACTTGCAAACTTGCGCAATTGCTACATATTACGAATATAGCAACGGCCTTCCCCCCTGTCAACCAGCTTTCTGTTAGAACAGCTTTCATAGACGGTCTCTGTTGTATATGCAATAATTGCAGAGTGTTGCAAGTGTTCGATTTTACTGGCCTTCGCCCCTTAAGCTAGGCTTGATTGTTGCTAAATTTTTGAGCAATTGTTACTAAGTTTTGGATCAAATGTAGAGAAGTATTACAGTGCCACAGAGTCAAAAAAATCAAACCGTAAAGTTAGCTGAGTTCAAGGCTGATTTTTTTAAGGCACTGAGTAATCCTCTGCGCATACGCATTATTGATGAATTGCGTAACGAAGAATTGACGGTTTCAGAAATACGAGATCGTTTGAACGTTGAGTTGCCCAATGTTTCGCAGCAGTTAGCTGTTTTAAAGGCGAAGAACCTTGTCACCTCAAGAAAACAGGGCATCAATATCTTCTACTCTTGCAGCGATCCAAAGGTGTTTAAACTTTTGGACGTTGCCAAAGAAATTTTCAATGCACATCTCAGCGACATTCAAAAGACCCTCAGACGTCTTTAGTTGTTAGCATAAGCTGCTTTCGGCCCGTTGATGCCTGCGGTATTACCTTGCCAATTCTGGCTGTTTTGTCATATAATACAATTGCACACTTGCGCAACTAAGCAGTTGCGCATTTGGGTGGTGCCATTTCGTTGGCTGCGTCGATCGGGCTTGACACTTATATAGATGTGCTTTCGAGGGTTTTATGAGTGAAATTGGCAAAGCAACTGATTCGACTACTAAGGCAAGTTCCGTTGGCGCATACTATTCCAGGCTCTTCGATAACAAGCAATTGCAAAAGCATGGATTGCCCGAAGTGGCCATTCGAGCTGCTGTTGCTGCCAATGTTAATACTCCTGTTGAAATACTTTCCGCCCTTGCCGCCGATCCCGATCGCCGTGTGCGTTTAGCCGTTGCAACTAACCTTGCTACGCCTACTAGAATCTTAGAGCAGTTAGCTAGTGACGATGAAGTGCTGATTGTTTGTCGCTTAAAAGAGCTGGATGTTTCTGTTGATATCCTGGTAGCGCTGATGCAGAATCGCAATCCCTATATCAGGCGGCAGGCTGAATTAACTTGGAATGGACGAGAGTTTGAGCACGCTTTGAAAGAAAGTTGTCAGGGCGTAGCGGCTGGAAATAGTTACAGACTTGGGGAGCTTTTAGTTGCATCAAAATTGGTGCCAGAAGCAGAGATTGCGGAGGCCCTTGTTGATTGTCGTCTTTACGAAATACCTTTAGGACGGGCCTTGTTGCAAACTGATGCTGTAGCCCCCGATGTGCTAGTTAAGGCCTTGCGCCTACAAAGTCTCATTCGGGACGAACAGATGGCCTTTGTCGATGCAATTGAAGATTTAGTAAAGGCGTGACGAACAGTTTATCCAGGGTGAATAATTTGAACAATACAGACAATAGTGGTACAGCGTGGGTTGAGAGTGCAATTCAACGTATTTGCTTAGACGAGAAGCTCCCCAGCATCACTGCTAGCTGGTTACCTGAAAGTAACGATCTTTTTGTTGCGCTATCAATTGTGTCAAAAGATGGTAAGCGTGTATCTAAGCTTTTTAGTCAGTATGAACTAGCCTCATGTTCTAACGATGTCGCGATACAAGCGCAACTGCTTGAGCGAATCTCTCACTTGCTCAAGTTCTTGTATCCAGAGAAAAGAAGACAGAAGCAGTCGTAAACTCATTTCTTTTCGTCAATGAGCACTCCCGGCGATGGCTACTTAGCTGCTCCAGTTTTGTTGTTTGTGTAGAGAGATTACTCGGTTGCGGTTTTTTTATAAAACGGCGAAAGCAAGACACAGAAAGCTTTTTTGACAATATTGATGATTTAGGCACTGCTAGTATTGCATTGATAAAGAACGTTAGCTGAGACGCGCAATTCGTATATATCGTGTTCTATGTAAATGTTCAGTGCACCACGGTGAGGATTAGATTGAGATGACAGTTTCTAAAGCAAAAACTACAAAAGCCAAAGCAGTTAAAACCACTACTAGCAAAGCGGTTGCAACTGAGCCATCACCAGCCGCTGAGCACGTTGTCTCTACCGTTACTATTACCCCAGAAGCTACGACACCGGCAACGACTGCTCTAGCCGTAACTGCTCCGGTTGTTACTGCTCCTGCTGTAACTGCTCCTGTGGTAACCGCTCTTGTTCCTGCTCCTGCCGTTACTGCTGTGGCGGTAGTGACGCCTCAGCAAGTGGCTCAACGTGCTTATGAAATCTGGCAGAGTGTCTCCCATGAGCACGGTCATGATGTAGAGCATTGGTTGGCTGCTGAGAAAGAACTCAAAGAAGCAGTTAAGCAGTAACTTTCTTAGTTGCCAAAACTACAATTTAGCTAGGCACCGCCATTCTGTGAAGGGTGATTATTTGACTGCGTACCGAACGTTCGGTAAGATGCAGGAAGTGGTCACCTTCATAGAGGTTCATTGTCATGTCGCGACAAACTATCGTACCGGAGCTGCTTGAGCTCTTTCGCAAGTTTGGCTACGACGGCGTCACTATTGCCCGCATTTCTGAAGCCACTGGCCTGGGTAAGGCTAGTCTCTATCATCATTTTCCCCAGGGCAAAGAACAGATGGCCCGTGAGGTGCTGAGCTTTGTCGACCAGGCTGTTAATGACTACTTTGTTGCGCCCTTAAGAGCTGCTGGCAGTCCAAAGCAAAGGCTGACTAATATGGCTAAGGTGGTGGAAGAGTTCTATGACTGTGGCAACAAAAGTTGTTTGATTGAGGGTCTTACCCTGGGAGATGCCAACGAGCTTTTCCAGGAGTTGATTGGCGCATCCGTTGAGAGCTGGTTGCAAGCTCTTGCTGACTTGGGCGTTGAAGCGGGCTTGCCTAAGAAGATCGCCCGAGAAAGAGCCGAGAATATTGTCATTGCTATCCAGGGAGCCCTAGTCGTTTCGCGTGCTCTGGGTAATCGCGGCCCCTTCAGGCGTATCATCCGCGACATTCCCTCTATGTTGCTTGGCAATTAGCGCCAGGGTTTCTTTTAATATTGCCTAGCTTGACAGTGTACCGAACGTTCTGGTATGTTGAAATTGTACCGAACGTTCGGTACGAAAGTTTTAAAAAGCATATGCTAAATAAGGAGTTCCCATGAAGACAGCAGTTATCGTTTATTCAGACCCTAAGAACGGCAGTGAAGAGTCTCTCGGCCGAGTGTTTAATGCTCTTGCCGCCACCTATGATTTCAAGCAACAGGGCGATGAGGTCACCCTTTTGTTTCAAGGGGCGGGTACGCGTTGGGTCGGGGAGTTGAGTCAGAAGGATCATCCAGCCCATGAACTATATGAATCTGTGCGCGATAAAGTTGCCGGTGTCTCTTGTGGATGCGCTGCAGTCTTTGGGGCCACTGCTGAAGTAGAGAAGCAGGGTCTGGATTTGATTAAAGACAATGCTGTACCGGGCACCTCTGGTTTACCTAGCCTGCGCAAACTTGTCAGTGATGGCTATACCATCTTGAATTTCTAGTTATATTTCTAGTTGATTTTTGCCTTGATATTCCAGGCGGGAGTTAGGTTGTGAAAAACGGTCCTTTTCATCAAGGCGAGATAGCAGTGCAAAAGCGGGCAGGTGAGTCTGCCCGCTTTTGCACTGCTATCT
>CAJXZK010000243.1 GCA_913063055.1 uncultured bacterium | reverse complement strand
CAGATCTATGCTGACCACCGGTACAACCTAAGGCAATAGTAAAGCTATCAACATTAGCTTGATTGAGAAACATTGCCGGTATCACATGCGACACCAGGGCCTTGAGATTGCCCATAAATTCTTGAGCCGAGCTCTGCTCCATAACATAATCTCTGACCGGCTGATCTCGACCAGTTAAGGGCCTCAACTCTTCCACCCAGAAGGGATTCTTCAAAAAGCGCACATCCATAATCACATTGGCTTGAGGCGGGTCACCGTTTTTAAAGCCGAAGGATAAAACGTTAACCGAGTGATTTGCTTGCGTTTGCTTGTTGGCGTTCATTTTAGAAGTTTCTTTTGACTGCTCTCTAGCTTCATGCTTTCAAAAGTAGGTAAGGTCTCAGTCCATTCAACCAGCCTGTCCTTGTGCAGTATCACATTATCCGCCACCGCCGAGCAAGCGGCAAATTGATAAGTACCAAGATTAACGGAAAATATGGCGAAGCCACAAAAGCGACAGGTCAAAGGCTTACCATGGTCGTCAAAGGCTGGCTTCAAGTCGAGGTCAGGAAAGCTTTTATTCAAACTCTGGATATATTTTGACGTGCTCTGACGCATAACCACCCGAGCAGTTAAGCGAGAGAGATGTTTTAAACCGCCGATATTCTCGCGCAGGCTCCAAAACATTGCTTAAAGCGCTACTGGCTGATTGGCTGTTTGAGTGAGAGAAATAGTGTGAGCCTCTTTCTCAAGCTCCACTTCTCTTTCTAGCTCGGCCACGTCACCTTCGCGGAAACCGGCTTTGGTCATCTCTAGGTCGGCCTTCAACTGCGATACAGCCCGATCTATGAAGAGTTCACCATCGAGGTGATCAATTTCATGCTGAATTGCCCGGGAGAGCAAATTGCCGTCGGCTGTCAGCTTGAGGGTTTGACCCTTGAGGTTCTGAAACTTAACTACAACCTTGGCAGCGCGCTTGACCTCAAAGAAGACATCAGGGAAGCTGAGACAGCCTTCTTGGCCGGTCATTTCGCCATCTCGTTCAATGATTTCAGGATTGATAAAAACTATCGGCCGAGGGGTTTCTTCTTCACCGCTGACGTCAATCACCATCAGGCGCTTAGAAACGCCAACCTGTGGGGCAGCCAGGCCTACGCCATCATTCTCGTACATAGTGTCGAGCATATCTTGTGCAAGTTTGCGCACCGAAGAATCAAAAATTGTGATCTTTTTGGCCTTAGCCTTGAGCACTGCATCAGGGTAGTATCTAATCTTCAGTAATGACATGATTGCTGCCTCTTATGAAAACCGGCCTCCATTGCCGAATTTCTAATATGTACTAAATGTCTCACGCCCGATTGCATGGGGCTCTTAGCCGATATTATCACACCATAGCTTAGTTTTTGTAGACTATTTAGATGCCTCTAACACCACTCTACACATATTTCACCCAAATAGCCGCCTCTAACTCAACGGCCAGGTTGGTCGCCAGCTGGCTGTTGCCACTTCTTTTAGCCTGCAACCAATACTCTGCCTTACCGGCTCTAGCCCAGGGAGATTGGGGCTATGAGGACAAAACTACAGTCAATCAAGCAAAATCCGCTCCTAAGGTCCCAGCGCTTCCGTCCGTCAAGCCGTTAGCGACAGAAAAAGCGAAAGTACCAGCTAAAGGTCTTGTTCCTAGTAAAGATGTAGCTCCAGCTAAGCCAACAGTCTTAAAAAAACCTCAGGTTGAGGCAAGCGGGCCCATAGTTACCCTCGACGACAGCCGCTGCTGGCTTGAACTCTTTGCTCTCTGCGCCTCAAGCAGCAACGAAGACGATCGTAAAGAAGTTCTAGAACTGGCCACTCTGTCGCTGGAGCAGAAAAATCGCCTGGGCAAACTGGTGGAAAGTAAATTAAAGGCGCCAAACAGCAATTGGGTCGGTGTGGCTGCGGTATGGAAACCTTTGCGACCTCGTATATTGCAAGAGATGGACGTCAAAGAGAGCTATCGTTTGCTCTTTCGCGCCTTAATTCGGCACCATTTGAGCAAGGTCCAAGAATCTTCGGCCGATATAGAACTCTTACAAGACTTATTAGGCGCAGTGCGAATAGCTGATCCAGGTCCGCCGGTGCTGACCGAAGATGCCGTTAATGCCTACTCAGACATGACCTGTTTTCTCTACCAGAAACGCAAGCCAGACCGCTCTGTCGATGGTGACGATAATCGCCAGACATTTGCCCTGGTAATAAAAGACCGCTTTGTTCGCGCCCCTAACCTGGCGGCAAAAACAGCCATGACCAACTTTGACTTAACCTGGGCCTGCTTCCGTTGCCGCTTTCTTGATGTCAGTGCCGACCAGCAAGAAAAGCTCAGTGCTTTAATGGCCTCAGGTGATAGCAAAAGCAGTACCCAACTAAAAGCAGAGCTGGTCAGCCCGACAATGCTCAAGATTTTTGCCCTTGGACCCTGGAGCGAGAAAGCTAAAGAATTGAAAGAAGAGCACGCCAAAGCCGAAAAATTAGAGATTAAATAGGCAGCCGCCAAGAATCGATAGTATGAACCAGCGAGGCCGCCAGCTTAGGCAACCAGCCATAGACCACCGATATGCAGGCGAGAAGCCAGAGAATGATGGTATTTTGAATTGGTCGATCTTTGAGCAATACTTCTTCTGGGCTGCCGGTATTGTTGTCTCGCACCGAGAGCACCTGGTAGCGCAAAATGCCATAGAGCACCATTGGTAATGTCACCATCATCCACTGGCCATACTGCGATTGGAAACTATAGAAGGCATAGGCCGTAATCAGACTGGGTACAATAGCCGCTTCCATGCGGTCGAGCAGCTCAATAGAATACTTCCCCAATACTTGGCGATGACTGCTCGCCTCGGTGCCCAAGCTGCGAAGCTCCTGACGGCGCTTTTCTAGAGCAAGAAATAACGCACCGAGAGAAGTACAAAGCAAGAACCAGGCAGAAAGGGGGACATGTGCAGCAGCACCACCAGCCAAAGCACGCAAAACAAACCCAGCGGCGATACAAAAGACATCAAGGATGATGCGTTGCTTCAATTTTAGAATGTAGGCTGCCTGTAGCAACAAATAAGCAAACAAGACAAGACTAAGAGCCGGCCTGGTCAAATAAGCAACGACAAAGCTGGCAAGCATCGACAGCGAGGCAACTATTACGGCCGTTCGGACAGTGACCAAATTAGCGGCAATCGGACGTTTGCATTTAGTCGGGTGTTTGCGATCGGCATCAACATCAATAATGTCGTTAAAGACGTAAACAGAGCCCGAAATTAAACAAAGAGCTACAACACACATAGAAGCATGCAGCAGAGCATCGCCATCAAGCATCCGCCCTGCAAACAATATTGGAGCAAAGGCAATTAAATTCTTAGTCCACTGCCTGGGCCTCAGCAACTTTATCAATATCGCTAGATTTAGAGGAGCAGCCGCAGAGGCCTGACTTGAATTCATGTTTATATTATGCCCTGACGCCCTGCAAGTTCACAGCGGAGAAACCTTCACTTCAGCTGCAAACCCAGTCCGGAAATTGCAATAAATACCTGCTCAGCGCGTGCAGCAAACTTTTGATTGGCAACTCCAAGAAGGTCGCGATAACTACGCGCCAAATTGTTATCAGGCACAATACCCGAACCAACTTCATTGGTGACAACAATAAAGCTCAAATCGTCACGCTCAAAAATTGCAGCCAAAAGGTCATCAACTTCGCTCAGAATATTTTCTTCTAGCTCTTTGCGCACTCCACTGTTTTCAATTGTGTAGGGAATTGAGAGCAAAAGGTTCGAGACAAAGAGCGAGAGACAATCAATCAAGCAAAGAGTTTTAGGGGAACTGACCACCAGCTTCTTAATAGCTTTAGCCAGCAACAAAGGCTCTTCTATGGTTTGCCAATCTGGCGATCGTCTCTCAACATGCATCTCTATCCGTTCAATCACCTCGGCATCAGAGGCAATCTTCCCCATGGTTGCAAAGTAGACCACCGGTAATTCACTTTTTTGCGCCATGGTCTCGGCCAAAAACGATTTACCGGACCGGGCACCGCCGGTAATGAGAGTCAATTTTGCCAAATTTTGCATTGCTGAATACTCCAGTCAAGCTGTTGCCATAAGAGGCTAAAACCCTTAAGCTATCACAATCGATAAATAATTATGCCACTACTTGCAATACCTGTATAAAAGTGACAGTAGATAACAGATTTCACGAATTTAGCAGACGCACAGCCAATCTGGAGAAGTCTAAGGCCAAGGCCGATGACCAACCAGGCGAAAGCCCTGACGGTATATCAAAAGCTACACTCAAACTATACAAATCGTTTATGCAATCCTACGTCAAGCGCATAAACGATGCCACCTTCAATGTCACCATTGGAGGTGTACGAATTGGTTCAGCAAAGTACACAAGACTGGCTCAAATTAACCTTAAAACTAAAGTAATTACATTTTCGCGCTTTGCTATAGAAAACGTTCCCGAGCGCGGTCGACGTTATTTAGTGCTACACGAACTAGCTCATGTTCATGAAGCCAGTCACAACCAGCATTTTTGGAACTTAGTTGGTCGGCATGAGCCTGATTACAAAGATATCGGTATCGATTTAGACCGCGCCTTCAAGAAGAATGTTCAGTCGCATGAGCGCTTAGTTCGGCGCCGCATGAAAAACGGAGAGAGTGAAGAAGCCAGTGTCATTTATCAAAATGAGAATTTGATCTGGACACCCGATCATGGCTACGTAGCCACGGGGAGCCAACAATTCGGACTACACAAAGATCCTGTTGAGAATTTCCTCAAAGGCGTAGATAACCGCTTTGCCGACGAAGCTTTCCGGGCTTATGTAGACCTGAAATTTGAAGACGACAGTGAGCATTTTGAAGTCGATTCTGAATTAGAAGAAACAGAATTGGAAAGCTCTGAAGTTGACGACAACGAAGAACAACCATGTCACTTCTTTGATGACGATGATGATTTTGAGAACAATTATGGCACCATTAGTGGTGGCGATTGCTCAATGGAAAATTAGCCATTTTGCTACTTCTTTTTGGCAACCGCTCCGTTTCAAAGAGGATAATTAATTATCAGCTAAGGGCATCAAACCGAGCATTAGTGGCAAGCGCGCTAAAATGTTTGGGTTACATACATATATAAGAAAAGTGAATCAATGAGCGAGCGCAGAGTAGTTATTACTGGCCTGGGGATGGTAACTCCAGTCGGAATTGGCAAGGACGAATGCTGGGAAGCTCTTTTAGCTGGCAAATCTGGCGTTGCAGCGCTGACCTTGTTCGATCCTAGTACAGTAGCCCTGGAGATCAAAATTGCTGCTGAAGTAAAAGACTTCAATATCCAAGATTTTTTTCCAGATAAGCGCAAGGTCGGCTCTATGCTCAAAGAGATGGACCGTGTCACCTTGTTCGCCATGGCTGCCGCCAAATTAGCTCTTGAAGACGCTAACTTCGATGTTAGAGCAAATAACCCTGAGCGCGTCGCTACTTTCTTGGGTACTGGCGTCGGTGGTCTGATAACTACCACTGCAGACCATATCAAGTTACTTGAAGGGGGCGCCAGAAAACTTGGCTTACGTTCCGTCATAAGACTTATGCCCAATGCACCAGCCGGACAGGTTGCCATCGAATATGGTGCCAAGGGACGAGCCAAAGCAGATTCAACAGCATGTGCTAGCGGCCTAGACTCACTATTTGATGCTTTCATGTACATCAAGGACAATCGTGCCGACGCTGTAATTTCTGGTGGCTGCGAAGCCGCTATCAACGCTTTCAGCATGGCTTCGTTTGGCAATATGATGGCGCTTTCTAAACGTAATGATGATCCAGAGGGAGCTAGTCGACCGTTTTCCAAAGACCGCGATGGTTTTGTCATCGGGGAAGGCGCGATTGTACTGATTCTAGAAGAATTAGAACACGCCGTTAAGCGCAACGCCAGAATCTATGCTGAGATAGTCGGTGGTGGTGCCACCTGCGACGCTTACCATATCGTTGCTCCGCATGAGACCGGTGAAGGGGCCGCAGCAGCTATGCGCGAAGCCATGCGCGATGCCAAGATAGAGCCAACTGACATTGATTATATTAATGCTCACGGTACCTCAACTCCACTCAATGATGAGCGTGAGACCATGGCAATAAAGCAAGTGTTGGGTGATCATGCCTACAAGATTCCAATTTCCAGCACTAAATCAATGGTTGGCCATTTACTCGGCGGCGCAGGGGCGATAGGCACCGCAGTGGCAGCGCTTAGTATTTACAATCAAAAAGTACACCCGACCATCAACCTGGATACGCCAGATCCGATGTGCGATCTCGACTATGTGCCCAACAAATCTCGTGATGCCAAAATAAAATATGCCATGGTTGAAGCCCTCGGATTCGGCGGCCATAACACAGTGCTTATTTTAAAGGCCTATACAGCCTGATTGATCGACTGCCGCTTTTTAGGTGGGCCGGGCAATACTGTTCTGGGTTGAACCACTTGTGGATCGACATTATTCTGAGGTGTGCCAGACTGAGCAACAACAGTTTGGCTGCCAGAACCTCCGCCTTCGCCTTCATCGTCATCATCATTGGCCAAATTCGCGGCGGTGCTATTGCTCGAAGTACCAGTGCTGCCTTGCTCTAAGACATCAGCTTCAGTGCGTTCTTCACCTTCAGTCACCTTGCCACGACCACTGCCGCCTTCACTAGCAGTGGCAGCTAGAGAGGAGAACAATTGCTTAGTATCAGACGAAGATCTTGTACCAGTGCCAGTATGGTTAACTCCGAGGGTTCCGGAAGTGTTATTACCGAAGGCGTTAAGGCCATTGTTTCGGCCAGCGGCCCCAGCGTTCATTAGTGAAATTGGGCTAGTCAAAGACAAAGCTGGAGCTATAGCAAACGCGTCTCTAGCTGGCTTCTCAAAACGATTACCATCAGTGCGCACCACTCCATTGGCCTTCCAATTAGCCTGTTGTGTGGCCAGGAACACCAAGTTATTTATTTCGGCCGAGGTTGGCTCAGCACCTTTACCGATGAAATGATCAGCACCATAGGCTGCCATCAAGAATTTCTTGTGCTGATAGTCAGGGTCTCTAGGGTCTAAGCCGTAAGCACCAACTTCGACTTTAGGAGCGCTATCTTTATTGAACGCAGCAGCGCGAATAATTGGTGAAAGCGAAAGATTGGAGGAACTACTAGCAGTGGCACGATTGCGCAACTCAGCAGAGTAAGCATTGCGCACGACAGCCTGACCATTGGCGCTAAAGGTGACCTCAGGCTTACTGGCTACGGCCTGGGCACTTACCGCAACAACATCAGGAACGACTGTTCTGTCTTTAGTGTCGGCTTTAGCCTCTGTGCGACTAGCATCTAAACGACTAGCATCTAAACGACTAGCATCTAAACGACTAGCCTCTATACCACTGGCTCCTGTATTCTGCGGCACTCTTGCATCTGGTGCAAAATTCTGCTGTTCAGCTTGCCTATTAGCTTCACGAGCATCAAGCATGCCACCAGTGACGAACATGCTACCAAGGCCCAAAGCCATTGTGGCTCCACTTGCAGCACGAACAACATTGGGATTGAAAATAGCGGCTCTGTTCAAAGCAAAAATATCATCGCTGGCAGAAAGTGTACGCATCATGCGGCCCGCATCACCACCACCACCAATCAACGGCACCATATGACCGCGAACAGCAAAGAAGTCTTTGAACGTTGTTCTAAAGCCGTCTGAAGTTAACCCAGCAAAGAGCAGCTTACCAGCGGCTTCCGCGTCGCCATTAGCAGCCAATTTTATCAGCGATCTACTGTATGCTGCCACTTCTAACTGATTAGCAGCTACGACTAAATTTGCTTGGGCTTGCTCAAGCTGCATTGTAATTTTAGCTGCGGTATCTCCACCGAGGTAACGCAAGGTTTGAATCTCACCAGCAGTTTGCCGAATCAGCTCCCTTTGCACAGTAGAACTTGTAGAAACTCCAACTTGGTTCAGTAGATTTTCGACGTGGGGCAAGCGCTTTTCAATGATGCTCTGTGCCAGAAGACCTGCATCACTAACAGATTCAGCAACGACTTTGTGGCTTTGTCTAAGAGCATTCAGTTCAGTACTAGCTTGACTTGGAACTTTAAGCCCTTGCACTTCGCGCTCAATTATGGCCAGTTGCTGGTCCATTTGCTTCAGGGCAATAGAACGTTCAGAGCGAACAGTCAGATTCTCAGCAGCTTTTGCATAATCAGCCACAGCTTGCTTGAGTGGCAAATTGTTACTCAAGGTAGCTTCTTTCGCTACAACCTGCTCAAGACCCTGGGCCGCTTTAATCACAGCAGGAGCTTGTGCCTCAATTTTAACTGTGGTCTGCTCTAGAGCACGTACTTCTAAGTTTTGCTTGAGATTATTGACACCAACCTTAAGATCATCGAGCACCTGCCTGCCTTCAATTGATTTGCTCAATGAACTCTGCAAACGAGGATCATCGATCTCACCACTGAGTTTTTTCAGCGCGGAGGACTGTTGTTCAAAAGTAGTAGCGGCCTTGACCTCGGCAGCAGCTCTCTCAACCTTGGCTAAACGCTCCGTCACCACAGCGTCGCCACGCAGAGCCGAGTTCTCACCAAGACGAGCAGTGACTCCAACCATCTTGTCTGCTTCACGAACGATTGCCTGGGTGCTGTTCTCGAATGCACGCAGACCTTGTGCTTCAACAGCAGCACGATCAAGGGCGCCCACTGACTGCTTTAGCTCCCGATAGGCGATAGCTTTCTCACCAGTGAAGAGAGCCTGTCCACCGAGTTCTTCGATTTTCGCCAATGAATCTTTGATGCGTGTAACCGCCTGAACATCATCAACCGCATTGGTTAGATTTTTGGACTGTCTGGAAATGAAGTCTAGATTTTCTGAGACTTTTGCTTCAACAGAAGCCACTGGCTTGACGCCAGCATTGACACTTGGTTTTTCCACAAGGCGAAGATCGTCAGCGAGACCACTAGAAAGCTTCTCGGCTTGAGTACCTATTTTACCGGCCTCACGTTCAATGGTGCCAACAGAAGCTTCCATTCGCTGCACCCGACCAACAGCGGCCGAGCCTTTTTCTAATTCTGCAACAGTGACTTTTAATTCCTGGGCCAGGTTGCGGGCACCGCTAGCTTCAATCAATTCAATACGGTTGCGCACTGAAGTCATGGCCAGGTCAGGATTAGCACCAGACTTAATCGCCTTGAGGTCATCGGCAATCTGCTTCAGTTC
>CAJXZK010000242.1 GCA_913063055.1 uncultured bacterium | reverse complement strand
TTTTTTCAAGCAGAAGACGGCATACGAGATCTAGTACGGTCTCGTGGGCTCGGAGATGTGTATAAGAGACAGCTCACTGGCGAAGCAGATGGTAGCAATTCTAAGTTATCTGGAAAATCAAAATCCCCCAGTGGTGCATAGGGATTTCACTCCAGATAACCTCATCCTGCAGCCAGACGGCAGGTTAAAGCTCATAGACTTCAGCATTTCACACCTCTACCAAACAGGAGGAGGCGCCGACTGTGCTGGCAAACACTCCTACACTCCGCCCGAGCAGTATCGGGGCGAAGCTACGCCCCAGAGCGACATTTACGCCTTTGGCGCAACACTGGCCTTCCTTCTCACCGGCAAAGATCCTCAACCAATCGCTACTAGCCATCCCAAAGAGACCGTCCCTGAGATAAGTCAGCAAATGGACAATCTGGTCTCCCGTGCAACCGCCATACGGCTTGTCGAACGCTATGAGAACTGCAAGTGGATAGAATTAGATTTGGAAGATTCCGCAAGTGTTGTGCACGCTGATTAACTTACAGTCGGCCTCTGACGCAGCATCTTATGCCTAGGCGACAAACTCATTTATCAAAAACCGCATAGTCATCACGAAGAGTGTCTAACCACTCGTCGCCAACATACTCACCCTCTCGCACAGTGTTAGCCCATTCGTCACCGACATACTCATCGGCCCCCCAGGCCGACGGCATGTAGCTGCCGTGCCCAGTAGTCAGTCCTCGATTTCTTATGCCATAGATGCCCGCATCTATGCGGTTTTCAGAGTTAAAGCCCTCAATGGGCGGCAGATGACCCTGGTGTGCCATACCATAAGCTCCAGGGCACTTCTCGATACCTCCTACTCCCTCGTCTCCATAAATGTCTTCAGCTCTGGCTCCGGCCTGATGCACAAAACTATCGGTTGAAACAGGCGGCAGGTGCCGCAGAGTTAGAGGACTAGTGAGGTTCAAGCGCGGCACGAACGGCACTCTCTGAGCCATTGCAGGCAGCGAAAACTGCACGATGATAGCTGACAAGGCGAGCAAAAGCACCGCCTTCGAGCGGAAATTATTTGACATGGTAAGTGCCTCAAAGAGAAGAAATTAGAGCCTAGTAGACACAATCTATCTTGCTCTGCATATCTGGCAAAACTATGGCGAAAGCATTAAACAGGTATCCCTCCCGCCAGCATCGGGAAATACTGTCAAATATAGGGAAATGGCCGGTAGAAAAGCCATTTGAGGTAAGCTGAGATAAGTAGCGCCAGGAGCAGTTTATGCGCAGACGTCGCAGAGTGCACGAGAACTCAATTATAGAGTATGAAGCCTTGAAAGCAGCGGCTGGTGGGTCTGGTTCGGGTGGCGGGGGCCACGGTTCTGGAGCAGGTCAAATCAAAAACTTTATAGTAAGAACTCCGCCTCCAATAGCAGATTGCGCGGCTACAGAACCGCATAGATTTCGATTACCCAAGCTCGAACCGCGAACAAGATATTGGGCGGGAAAAGTCATTTCTATTGGACTTTGCCTAGTTCTACTGAACTTCTTCTACCATCATCTTCCAGGATTGTCGCGAATTATAGTATTGCCTTTAATGGTGTACTTCATGTGGAGCACCTGGAAAAGAGAGTTCGGAGCTTTAGTTCGAGAACGCGAAGAAGTCTAGCTTCCGCAGCCAAGATGTCACTTTTTCGGATAGAAGAAGCGCCTATTGCACAGCCAAAACATTGGCCAGTATGCCAACAGCCTCTTTGATCTCATCAGCGCTTACAGTCAACGGCGGCAAAAGCCGTACGACTTTCTCACCAGCACCAACGAGCAAAAGGCCTTGCGCTGCGCATTGTTGAATGATTGGTTTAACGGGTAAATCAAACTCAACTCCAAGCATCAGGCCCAGTCCACGAATAGCTTTAATTGATGGGCACTTAGACTTGAGGTCGACCACGGCAGCCACTAACAGCTCGCTTTTACTCTTTACAGACGCTAAAAACTGCTCGTTGCCAATGATATTGACACAGGCCAATGCCGCGGAGGCAGCCATAGGATTGCCGCCAAAAGTCGAACCATGATCACCAGCATTGAAGGCACTGGCAATACTTTCTTTTGCCAGGATTGCTCCAATAGGGAAGCCGCCGCCTAGGCCCTTGGCCAGGGCTACAATGTCTGGGGAAACCGCGAAACTCTCACTGGCAAAGAAGTAACCACTGCGGCCAACGCCACACTGTATCTCGTCAAATATCAAAACGATCTTGTGCTTGTCGCAGAGCGCTCTCACTTCCTTGAGAAAACTGCTATCAACTAAATGCACTCCACCTTCGCCCTGCACCGGCTCAATAATTATGGCGGCGACGGCATCTAAATCATTGGATAATATAGAGTCAATATTGTTGAACTCAACCACAGTAAAATCAGGTACCAGCGGGCTATAACCTTCCTGATACTTGGTTTGAGCAGTGGCGGAAAGAGCACCATAGGTGCGGCCATGAAAAGAATTGCTCATGGTAAGAATCTTCGTGCAGCTCTCACCTTTGTGCTTCTTGGCATACTTGCGACTGAGTTTTAGGGCGCCCTCCACAGCCTCTGCACCGCTATTACAAAAGAAAGCCCGGTCAAAAGAACTATTTGAAATTGCCACAAGCTTCTCAGCTAGCTCAATGGCAGGCTGATTGTAATAGAGATTGGAGCAATGACTCAGTTTACTTAGTTGCTTAGTCAGCGCCTCTACGTAGGCGGGGTGACAATGACCAAGTGAATTGACAGCAATGCCCGAGGCAAAGTCGAGATAGCGCTTGCCGTCGACATCCTCAACATAGCTACCCTTACCCTCAGTTAGAACCATGGGCTGGGTGGCGTAGGTCTGCATCAGCACTTTCTTGCCACGCTCTACCCAATCGTTTTGGGCTGAGGCTGACTGAGCAGATTGGGCGCATAAACTAGTGGTCATACTTAAATTTATCTCCAGTAATCAGTGTGCCTGTCTCTTGCGGCGCCAAGAAGCCTCTGACAAGGGCGTTTGGGGCGAAGCTATTAACTATGGCAATGCGTCTAATGCCGTTCTTGATGGCCTTGACGCAACTCTTAATCTTGGGCAGCATGCCACCAGTCACGGTGCCATCCTCTATCAGCTCCTGGGCACTGGTTGCTGTAACATGGCCAATCCTAGTCTGTGGCAAATTGAAGTCTTTGAGCACCCCTGGTACGTCGGTCATGAAAATCAAGCCGTCGGCCTCCAGACTTGCTGCCAGAGCCAGTGCGGCATGATCAGCGTTGATGTTATAAAACTGCCCGGTGCTATCAATACCAATGGGTGAGACTATTGCAGTCCAACCCGCCCACATCCAGCTGGCTATGCCGCTGTCGCGGACATCTACTATTTCACCGACCCAGCCAAGATCTGCGGACATTTTTTCAGTTTGAAAAGGAATGGCCGATTTTGAGCAAAAGCTCAAAGCGCTAACCCCTCTCTGGCGAAATTTCTCAGTGAGCTTATTGTTGATGTCTGTGAATACTTTCACTGCAACCGCTAGGGTCTCCTCATCAGTTACCCGCAGCCCATCTATCTTTTTGGTCTCTTTGCCAATAGCAGCAAGAGCGTCATTGACGGCAGTACCACCGCCGTGCACAACAATGACATGTATGCCGGCTTTGATCAGGACGACGGCTTCATCGATAAGAGCATCCAACACAGATTCATTACCAATGGCATTGCCGCCAAATTTGACCACGACAACTTCATAGGCGTTCTGTTTTAGAGTCTCCTTCGCCTTTGAGAGGTCAAATTGCGCCACTGGGGCCACTGGTGCCACAGGTTTAGTCAAAACCGAGGTCGTCAGGGCTGATTCATAGTCTATTGATTTTAAGTCTACCGATTTCAAGTTCATTGAAGCTACCATTTCTGTCACCTATGTCCTGTAAGAGCCGTTGATACGCACATACTCATAACTAAGGTCGCAGCCCCAGGCGGTTGCCTCGCTCAAGCCCTCATTCATGTCGATGTGGATGATAATGTCTTTTTCTGCCAGCACAGCTTTGCCAAGAATCTCATTGACGACAACTGGCTCCCCTTCCTGCATGAGCTCTAGTCTGCCCGCGGCACTTTCGATGGCAATCGAGACAGTTTCTGGCTTGAAGCTAACGCCGCTGTAACCCATGGCGCAAATAATCCGGCCCCAGTTGGCGTCTTCGCCGAAGAAGGCGGTCTTGACCAGGCTAGACGAAACAATAGAGCGAGCCAGCTTGCGTGCCTCAGCAATACTATCGGCGTGCTTGACCTCAACCTGAAGAAATTTAGTGGCCCCTTCTCCGTCTCGCACAATTGCTTTCGCCAGGTCGGTATTGATTGTCTTCAGGGCCTGGCAGAAGGTGAGATAGTCACTGCCCTCGCTCTCAATAAGCTTGTTTCCAGCCTTACCGTTGGCCAAAATAGCCACCATGTCATTAGTGCTGGTATCACCATCAACGCTAATCATGTTGTAGGTTTCAGCGCTGCTTTCTTTCAAAGCCTTAGTTAGAAGTGCCGGAGAAATATTCAGATCAGTGGTAAGGAAACTGAGCATGGTAGCCATATTTGGATGAATCATGCCGCTGCCCTTGGCCATAGCGCCGATGGTGACTTTCTTGCCGTCAACTTCAAATGTCAGCGAAGTTTGCTTGACATAGGTGTCAGTAGTCATGATTGCCTGTGCGGCACTCAAGCCAGCTTCGGCCGAGCAGTCCAAATCTTGGCAGGTACTCTCAATGCCTTGCTTTATCAGCTGAATTGGCAGTTGCACACCAATCACTCCGGTGGAAGCAATGATAATTTCCTCTTTGCTAACTCCCATGCAGTCTGCATAAGTAGCAGCCATAGCTTCTGCGTTGATCATGCCAAGCTCGCCAGTGCAGGCGTTAGCGTTGCCACTGTTAACGACGATGCCACGTACAGGCTTGCCACCGGCGACGACCTTCTCATTCCACAGAATCGGTGCGGCTCTCATGACATTGGTAGTGAAGGCCGCTGCTACATGAGCTGGAACATCACTCCAGACTAGCGAAAGATCTTTGCGTTTGCGTTTAACACCGATGTGGGCGCCAGCGGCCATAAAGCCCTTGGGGCTAGTGACACCGCCGGTGCAACCGTCTTCTGCCGTTAGACCTTTAGTTTTCAGGCTGGTAGTAGCACTTGCAGTCACTGCGGCAGCGGCTGCACTAGCTGTTGCTGCGGCCCCCGCTGTAGTGCGAATATTTTGTAATCTGGCTATTGAGTTCAAGGTTGTGTCTCCCGATTGTCATGTCACTATGGACGTATACGTAAAAAAATCCCTGAGTGCTTGCCTTGCGCTCAGGGATAAAAAATTTAGTTGTTGATCAAATCAACACAACCAAATAAAACCCGAGCGCAATAGGCGGCGTCGCGAGTTTCTTCGGTTTCTAACAGGGCTGCTAGAATGGCCGATTGACTGGTTGTTTATGTGGTTTTTGCTGTCCGAAGCGAACATTGAAAATTGCCTCACTAACTTTGGGAAAGGTTACGATGGTTTCGCACCAATGTCAACGATTTCTAAAAAAATATCACGCCGGGAAAATTGCTGATTGTTTTAGTCCGCTAGATTCAGGCCAACCAAATAGCAGATTCATGTTCTGTATAGCCTGTCCTGCTGCGCCTTTCACTAGGTTGTCCAGGGCACCGACAGCAATGACACGATTGGTTCTTTGATCAATTGTCATACCAATGTCGCAGAAGTTTGCTCCCTTCACAAAACGTGTTTCGGGCATCGTGTACTCGGCGTCGTCAGGAGAGAAGAGTCTGATGAATAGCTCATTTTCATAAAATTCACTGTATATATTATACAACTCTTGCTTATTTATATTACTTATTAGCGAAGCATAAGCAGTGACTAAAATGCCCCGATTCATCGGCACCAGATGCGGTGTAAAAGAGGTACAGAATGCAGTCTTGCTAAAGGCGGCAAGCTGTTCTTCAATTTCCGGAGTATGCCTGTGGCAAGCCACTCCATAGGCTTTTATCGACTCATTACATTCGTTGAAATGAGTGCCTAGCGTTGCCGCTCTCCCAGCACCCGAGACTCCCGACTTGGCGTCGATGATAATAGACTTCGGGTCAATAATGCCCGCCTGCAAAAGTGGTGCCAACGTCAATATCGAGCAGGTGGCATAGCACCCCGGATTGGCGACTAGACTAGCCTGGCTAATAGCAGCACGATTGAGCTCGGGCAAACCGTAGACAGCTTGCGCCAAAAGCTCTGGCTGAGGATGCTTGAATTTGTACCAGGTTTCGTAGTCTGCAGCTGACTTCAAACGAAAATCAGCGCCAAGATCAATCACTTTGCACTTTGCCAGAATGCTCTTAGTCACTTTGCCCGCGGCATTACCATGGGGTAGGGCGAGAAATAGCAAATCGACTTGCTCAGCCAGCTCTTCTAAATCTCCGCTGCTACAGACAAGATCGGTATGCTTTTGCAAGCCGGGATAGACTGATGCAAGTTTCTTACCGTCGCTGCTCTGAGATACGGCAGTATGAATCTGCGCCCGGTCGTGCTGCAACAAAAGTCGCACCAGCTCTTGACCGGTGTAGCCGGTAGCACCGACTACTGCCACTCTCTTTACGGCTATGTCTGCCTGTTTAGTGCTAGAGCTTTCAAGCGACTTCAATTGTTCAAACTGCACTGCCATGATATTTTCCCTAAAAAAAATCCCCGGGTCATAGAACCCGGGGAGACAATTACGATAATGGTGCTAAATATCAGCTACGTTATCGGCCCCGAGTTCTCTAGGAAATCGCGGCGGCGTCGGCTGGTATATGTGCTGGTGTTGAACGAATTCATGTTTATAGAAGCACCTTTGATCTACTACCGACACTACAGGTCATCCCAGACAATGTCAACAGTAGTCTTTAATTTGGTTACATTCGCCCTGCCAGTGATCAGAGAGAAAGCTTTGAATTCACTAGGAAGCTCTTACCCCTCCAATAATATGCCTGAGCAAAATTGTCGGCAGCGTCCAAACAAAGTGGGAATTCCACCCTTCTCACAATCTTAAATAAGCAATACTCTTGACAAGTCGTTACATCTTTATCAAAAGAGGCACGCATCGAATGGCTCATCGCGCAGAATCCGACCAGCCTGCAAAGGAAGTTGCTGAACCGTTGTCATCTCTGACAGCCATGCAAAATGAGGTACTCGACTATCGCTTGGTCGGCTTAAAAGCAGAAACGAAAGCTGAGCAGAAACCAGAACTTATTCAAGTAGTCGACAAGGAAGCTTCTGACAGTCACAGCAATGAAGATGCCCTCCACGCCCTGATCAAAATCAAACCAGAAGACTTAGGGCCGGGCATGAAACAGGCCAGAGAAGCCGCTATACAGCTGGAAGGCGAAAAGGATATTAAAAGCGCAGCCGCTAGCTACCAGCCCAAGTTCGAAGCTGCCGTCAAACAGTCAGATAGCGACTATGCCGACTCAATGGCCGCCAACTGGGGCAAGGTAGGCATGGCCAGAATGGAAGTAATGATGAGAGGCTCAACTTTCATGGGCGCGGTGCAATCTATAAATGGCAATATAAAAGAGTTGCCTGAAGAAAAGCACCAAGAAGTTTCGACCATAGTCAATCTCTTGCAACGCGACACTATTAGCCCCGAGCTTACAGCGGCCTTGCGCAAAGAACTGGGCCAATACCCCGATGTTTTGAAGAGTTTTGACACGGCCAAAGCAGCCGAAGGTCAGTTGAAAAAAGCCTCTGAAGGCTTAGCTCAGGCCCAAGAGCCCCTGCTCAAAGCTGCCGCAGAACAGGCTATGGCACGCATAGTGCTGGCCGACGTCAAGGCCTTGCAAGGTGATACTTCAGCCGCATTCTTGCTCAAACAACAAGCCAGGGAGCAATTCGAAAAGACCCAGGGACAAATTATCGGCAGGCCAGTTGAAAGCAAGCCAGCGTTGCAAGCCTAGAAAAATTTTCTAAGCTTAACCTTAGGGGGCGCCCGTGGGTTATAGTGACCTGGTTAAAACAGCTCGGCACAATGCGGGAATAGCATGACCTCCAAAGCAATGGGATTGGTCGGCTTCGTGCTCATCTTGGGTACAGCCTACCTGATGTCTAACAACCGCTCGAAAATCAACTATCGTTTGGTTATTTCAGGGCTGGTTCTGCAACTGCTTCTAGCAATTTTCGTCTTAAAAGTAGAGTTTGGCCAGATGCTCTTTCGCAGTCTGGGTGACGGTATAACCCAGCTGCTGCACTTCTCAGACAAAGGTGCAGGTTTCGTCTTTGGCCCACTTGTGCAAAACCCTGAAAATCTGGTCAAAGTCTTCGGCCCCGGTGCCGACTACATATTTGCTTTTCGCGTCGTACCAACGATTATTTTCGTCTCGAGCTTAGTGAGCATCTCCTATTTTCTTGGCATCATGCAAAAGTTTGTGCAGATTGTCGCCAAAATAGTTTCTGTCACCATGGGCGCAAGTGGCGCCGAAGCGCTTTCAAATGCTGGCTCTGTTTTTGTTGGCCAAGTCGAAGCACAATTGCTAATTAAGCCCTATGTGCCGACCATGACCATGTCAGAACTACTCGCCTCCATGGCTGGCTCCATGGCCTGCGTGGCCGGTGGTGTTCTAGCCGTCTATATCGGCCTCGGCATTAAAGCTTCCTACCTACTCACAGCCAGCATTATGGCGGCGCCAGGGGCGCTGGTAATCGCCAAAATAGTTTGGCCCGAAACAGAAGTATCTGATACCAAAGGCGAAGTCAAAGTTGTAGTAAAAAAAGATCAAGCCAATATTATTGATGCCGCCGCCCATGGTGCCTCTGAAGGCTTACGCATTGGCCTTAATGTGGTCGGCATGTTAATTGCCTTTATTGCCCTTATCGCCCTCTGCGACGCTGTCATTGGCTGGGCTGGCAATTGGTTATTTATCTGGGGCATGAGGCTAGATGGCATTGGCATTGATTTGGCCCATCTCGAATTGAAGAGCATTTTTGGTGCCTTGTTTGCACCAGTAGCATTTGTGCTTGGAGTGCCGTGGGTTGATGCCCACACAGTTGGTCGCTTGATGGGAGAAAAGCTAGTCATCAACGAATTCGTTGCCTATACCGATCTCTCCAACATGCTAAAAGACCCAGCCCATACTCTCTCGGCCCAAGCCGAAACCATTGCCACATTTGCCCTTTGCGGCTTTGCGAACTTTTCATCAATCGCCATTCAAATTGGTGGAATTGGCGAAATAGCGCCCAATCGCCGCGAAGACCTCGCTCGGCTCGGGGTCAAAGCCCTAATATGTGGCACCTTAGCATCGTACCTATC